>NZ_JAIVFW010000082.1 GCF_020829595.1 Nostoc sp. CHAB 5844 | reverse complement strand
CCCTCAACTATCATTGGGATTTACTAAACTTCAATCCATTGTTTATAGACTTACTTCCCCACTTTTTATATTCCTGACTCACCCTGATTTTGTATTTTCCTCTGCTTAGAGTGACAAATGAGGGATAAGGAGCAAATTCCTGTAATTCAACGTCATATTGCCTAAATATTACTAAAGTTTAGATTTCGCCCGCTGTACAAAAGTCTTAGGGGTAAGCTGCCACTTTTGCTGACATTCTGCTTATTTAGTAGCTTGTTACCTGCTTCTGGTTCTGTATTATGTCCAGCGATCGCTAATAACAAATACCTCGCTAATCGAGATGATGGCAGAGATGGTAGTGCTGGAACAAGTGGGCGATCGCTTAGTGATAGCAACGCGTTCATTAGGAGAACGTTCGGCAAAACAAACTATTAACTGGCAGAGTGCAATTCGTCAGCCCAGATAATAGTTTAAGTAGATTTTTTACTCTCAGAAACCATCTGTGCCAGTAAAGCACCCATGAAATCTAAAAACTGATCCAACAAAGTGCCAATAATACCAATGTAGAGTAAAAATTGAATGATGCTATTAGTATTACCAGCTTTATAAGCGTCCCAGAGAAGAAAACCTAATCCTCTAGGGCCGATTAACATTTCGATGGCAATAACTGTAAACCATGCTACCCAAATGCCAACTTTCAGTGCATGAAATATATGAAATATCGCAACGCGAAAGTTATTATTTTGCCTACGAAAATGTTGTAAACCTATTGCCACATTAATGATAATTGTCCAGAGAGTGGCAATAAATATCACAATTACAGAGGCAGGTTCACCATCTTGAAATAGGACAAGGGCAAGCGGTAGTAAGGCTAAAGGCGGAATGCTATGAGGTATCTGAAATATCCTTCTAAAAATTTGATACAGTGTGCCATTTATCCCAATGAAATATCCAATGAAGCTGCCGAAAACAGCAGCCGGAATGTAACCTACAAACAGTTTTTGTAAGCTGGCTAAAAAGTCTAAAAATATAGTCTGTTCCATGCCTCAGTTTTTATTTGGAACGTCTAGATATTACTGTGGCAATCAAGAAAAAACAGTCAATAGATAACCCAAGGGAATGATATATGATGAGTTGTTAAAATTTAATTTATCAGCAAAATAAAAGCTTAAGCAAAAAATAAATAATATTTCAACAATTCATGCTCATATGTTGCTTCAGAAACCCATAGATAATTTAAGGTTTTCCAGCTAGTTCTCCAATTGTACTTATACAAAACCAAATGGAAGCTAGTTCACCAAGCGTCATTGCAACTAAACCTTCATTGCTAACAAGTTGCTGAAGTGTATCGTAATGTAACTATGTTTGATATATTAATATAGACACCAGAAATCCCACCAAAAATAGAAAGTGCTAAGTTAAATACTTCATCAAGTTTAATCTCCCATTTAGAGGTTCGACGATGGCGTATAAACAAAATGACCAGTACAGCAAGAATACTAACAAGAAACCAAGCCACGTATAAAATCTTCTGAGTCATCTAAGCATTACCATCAGATTTAGTTTTTGGGGCGGTAAACCATGCATATATAGCGGCAAGTAATCCACCAATAATAGCACCAGGAATTTGAACTAATAACACTCCTAGAAACGCACCCCCACTTGCTAGAGCAATAATACGACCGCCCCGTTTCCAAAAATCGGTTTGCTTAGAATCATCTGCTAGTTGAGAATCCAAATGAGATAAGAATTTCTGTGCTGCTTGTGGTATGTCATCTGCATTCAAAATTTGAGCAATCTGATTTTCAATATCAAGGGATGTTGATCCATTTGCTGCAATTGCTAAACTCTTTGTTCTTTCCTGAGCTTGGTAGTGTTGTTGCAAGCTTCTGTAAGCAGAATTGTATTGCTGATTGAGAAAGTTTTGCTAAAGCGGTCAAATATTCATCAAGTCGACCAAATAGTAGCCATCCCACCCCTTAGAGCTGATTCGTAAAGAGAATCTAAAGAAAACAGAATCTAGTTTTGTTAAGGTTATAGGCTAAATCAAGTGTAATTTATGTTGTAGTCGATGAGCCGTCTACCTGCGATTGAGAATCCACAGCGTCAACCCTACCCAAGTGATTTAAGCGATGCCGAATGGTTAATTCTCAAGCAACTTCTACCAAAATCTAAAGGATTTGGGCATCCCGTAGAAGTAGATTTACGAGAAATTCTAAACACACCTTGAAAGGGCTACTCCTAGTATACTTGTTATTCCATCACTTTAATTTGCTGATTAGCTGCATTCTGCGCCCGTAACATTGCCTGATTTAATGGTTGTTGTCCTAATAAAGCACTGACAAACTGATTATCAAAATTATTCATGATTGCTGCGGGATATTTACCTGCTTGCCACGGTGTTGCATAATCAACACTTGTGACAAAGGCTATTCTTAAAGGGTCTTGGTCATAATTCAGATTTTGTGCTACTGATTTGCGACTTGGTAATGTCAATCCTGTTGCTGTCCACTTTTGCATTCCAGCTTTACCTGTGAGATAAGAAATCAACTCCCAAGCTGCTGCTTTATGCTGAGATTGCTTGTTCATCACATAGGCTACAGTAAACACCATCGTGCCTTTCTGATTATTAATTGTGGGTAATTCTGCTGTAGCAAATTCCAATTGTGGAAAAGTTTCTTTAAGGTAAGGAATTGCCCAGTTCCCTTCAATAACCATCGCTACTTTACCCTGGCCAAACATTTCGCTACCTGAGTTTGTACCTACATCAGATTTTTGGGCAGAGGATTTATCTTTTCGATATTGATGTATAACTAGTTGCAATCCTGGCAAACTAGTTTCACTCGCAAAAGTAGCATAACCGTTCTCATCAATAATTCTTCCACCAAAAGCTTTAATTTTATATACTTGACGTGCTAACTCTGGGATTTCCCCAAAACCATATTTGTTGAGTCCGCTTGTTAACTTTTGCGAGTAAGTGAGTAGTTCTGACCAAGTAGTTGGGGGAGTATTTAAACCTGCGGTAACAAAAGATTTTTTGTTATAAAAAAGAGCTAATGTAGAATAGTCTTTAGGAAGCCCATAAATATGGTTTTGGTACTTGAAACTATCTAATAGGGTAACTTCAAAGTCCTCGATGTCGAATTCTGGCGTAATGTAATTATCTAAAGGTTCCAAAACATTTTGACTCATCAAAAAAGGCGCTTCCAGCGCATCAAGATAAAATACATCAGGAGCCGCATCTCCGACCAAACGTGTTTTGATTACGTCCATGTATTGGTCAGAAATGACTTCGTATTTAACTTTGATGTTGGGATGCTGGGCTTCAAAGTTTTGCAGAACTTGTCTTAATAACTTTTGCTCAACCTGGGAACCTGCCCAGCCACTGAGTTTGACGGTGACTGTGTTTGCTTTTGGTAGTGGTAGACTGTGACAGGCAATAAAAGCGATCGCGATCACCATTACTATACCCAAAAATCTCCACAAGCTAATTCTTTTCACAGATGGATGACAGTAGCTTTCACTTCACTTATATCGTCTGTAGCCAAGGACAGATGTTTAACTAATCTGAATTTTTGTTGAGAATTAGCAAGATAAAATATCTAAAAATTATAACCAAAGCTGATGAGGAAGTTTCTATTCCTCAATGTGTAACCAAAACTGCGCTGAGGTGCGTTACTTCAAACATAACTATGGATTCTGTTCAGGTTGAAACAGCTGCTTCTCTGACTCTGGAAACTCTGGAAATACCCCAGATTGTTGCACCGCCAACAACACTTGTTCCTAGCAAAAAACCTAGTTTCCGTATTCCCAAGGATTCTATTCGGACTAGTTTACGAGCTTCCACAGTGGATGCGATTTTAGCAACGGGTTTTGGTATCACTACTGGCGGGATTTTACTCAGTAATTTCCTCGTGGAATTAGATGCTAGTCCAGTAGTGTTTGGGTTGTTATCTTCTATACCCATGCTGGTGAATCTAATTCAGCCTTTGGGTGCTTATTTATCAGAACGCACTACTAGCCGTTTTCGGTATGCTCTTGGGATATATGGAACGGCTCGGCTACTGTGGTTAGTTTTAGCGATCGCCATTGCTATCTTTAGTTGGGGCGGTATCAGTTCTCAACAGTTAGTTGTGTTGACGCTGTTGATTATTTTAGCCACCCATCTTTTAGGCGGGTTAGGTTGTGCATCGTGGATGAGTTGGTTAGCAATGATCGTTCCTCGACGATTGCGCGGTAGGTATTTCGGGATTCGCAACAGTGCGGTTAGCTTGACTAATTTGATTTGTATGCCTTTGGCAGGTCTAGCTGTATCTCATTGGTACGGCGGTACTATCCAAGGTTACGGAGTAGTACTGCTAGTAGGAGTTGTGTTTGGCATTGCCAGCATTGGCTGCCAATACTTCAAGGTAGACATCAATCCGCAATTGCAAAATTCTTTGGGCTCTACGTCTATAAACAACACAACAGATGAATTAGTTGCTTTACCTGCTACCTCAACTCAACCTGCTATTAGTATTTGGAAAAACTATAACTTTTTAATATTTCTGATTTATATCAGTTTGTGGATGTTTTCTGTTCACTTAAGCGCTCCCTTTTTTAACCTCTATATGCTGGATACTCTGGGTATAGATGTCAGTTGGGTAACGCTTTACGGTAGTTTGCAAGCTGGCGCAAATTTGTTAATGATGATTTGGTGGGGCAGATTGGCAGATAGGGTAGGTAATCTTCCTATCTTAATTTTTGTGGGGATTATGGTGGGACTAACACCAATTTTGTGGTTAGGGGTCAATGCAGATCAGCTTGATATTTGGCTATGGTTGCCACTTTTACATATTTTGGCTGGTGTGACTTGGGCAGCGATTGACTTGTGCAATAACAACTTGCAATTAGCGATCGCACCCATAAAAAATCAGTCAATTTATTTTGCGATCGCGGCCGCTGTAGCTGGCGGTAGCGGCGCTTTAGGCACAACCATCGGCAGTTTCATCGCCCAATTCGCTGTCTGGGGGGGCTTACTCGGTTTATTCGCTATATCTGGCTTATTGCGTTTAGCCGCACTTGTGCCACTGTTTTTTGTCCAAGAACCAGGAAAGTGAGTAATATCGGGTTCCGTAAAAGACTGATCGTTAAGGCCGCAGAGGGGCAGAGGAGCAAGGGAGCACGGGAGAGGGTTTTGCGGTTTCTGGACTGATTCAAGCCCAGAATATCTGATCAGCCGGAAATGATATAAGAGGAGACGGAGCAAAAACTTCTGGTAGAGAAGGAGACTTATAAATTTCTCCCCTCTGCCCCTCTGCTCCCCTGCGCCCTTGCCTCTTCTACTCAACCGCTGTGGAACTTAATGTCATTGACTCCCACAGCATCATCGAAGGGGTGGTTGTAACTGGTTGGTGTAAAGCAATTAGCTGGGCTAAGGTGTTCTTTAACTGAGTACGAGGTACGATATCGTCCACAAAGCCATGCTTCAGCAAATCTTCGGCAGTCTGAAAATCGTCTGGCAGTTTTTCACGTAAGGTTTGCTCAATCACGCGCCGACCAGCAAAACCAATGGTTGATTTGGGTTCTGCCAAAATAATATCGCCTAACATGGCAAAACTAGCAGTTACGCCACCTGTGGTGGGGTTAGTCAACACGGGAATGTACAATAATTTAGCATCACGATGGCGGTCTAAGGCTGCGGAGATTTTCGCCATCTGCATCAGCGAGAGCATACCTTCTTGCATTCTCGCCCCACCAGAGGTGCAAATAATTACTACAGGGTAACGTCGTCCGGTTGCTTGTTCAATCAAGCGGGTAAGTTTTTCCCCAACAACGGAACCCATGCTACCACCCATAAAGCGGAAGTCCATCACTCCCAACGCTACGGGCATTCCATTGATTTGTCCCAAACCGGTTTTTACTGCGTCAATCAGACCGATTTTGGTTTCCATTTCCCGGAGGCGATCACTATAAGGTTTGCGATCGCGGAATTGTAAGGGGTCGGTTGGGCGCAAATGCTCATCTATCGGTTGCCAAGTATTGTTATCTATCAATTGGCGGATGCGTTCATCGCTATCTACCCGATTATGATGTCCACATTCGACGCAGACCATTTGATTAGCTCTCAAATCTTTTGTATAGGTTAAAACACCACACTTAGAACATTTGTGCCACAGTCCGTCAGCAATCTCCCGTTCTTGCCGTTCTGGGTTGGTAGAGCCTGATTTTCGTCGATTTGCAAACCAATCAAACAGAGACTTTAAACCGCGTGATTCTTCGTTGTTTGCCATTTTTATCTTATTCAAGTGGGTATGGGTCGAAAACAGTCCTATGTCATTTGTCATTCGTCATTTGTCATTAGCAAATACAAATGCCTGATGACCACGTAGCCAAAAATACGCTTATAAGCAATTCAGACCTTATTTTGCATCTTTGGTTGCCAGCTTAACGAAAATGCTTATACCAATACAAGTCTCTGGCGGATATGATTTGTAAAATGTATTAGCTTGCGTCAAGTCCGTTGGAATACCAACTCCCGCAAAAAGATGCTGTTACCCAACCCTAGCGGCAATCTGCTGCCCTTATATTCAATAAATCATTTTGCTAGTTTCTGAGCAGTTAGCATCGGTAGCATTAGTCTTGCCAACGGGTCTGTTTCGTTAAGAGGGTAATACAAGTCACAGGCTGATATTATCAAAAGGCGAAGCGGCAATGGGGTAATGAGGGTTACAGTCATTAGGAATTGTGAATGCTTGTCTTAAGCTGTAAGTAAAGGGCGCGTCAATAATCGTATTGCAGTTACTACAATCACGCGATCGCCTGTCTGCTTTCTATACAGATCAGAATATTAAACTTGCGATCGCTTAAATTTCAGGACTTACGTAAAAATTGCCACAAAGCTTAATTTATCGAACCGCCCTTCGGGTGACGCTCCTTCTCCCAAAGGGAGACGCTACGCGAACGTCGCTAACGCTGCGCTAACGCCGCAAAGCGCCAAGACGGCAAGTGGACTCACCAAAGCGCCAAGAACGCCAAGAATTCGTAGAGTGTGCGTAAGTCCTAAATTTGTTGAATGTTACGATCATTCAATATACAAATCTACTATTCTTAGCGAACTATGCAACTGGAAGATTACTTTAATTTCCTAGCACCTGATGATATTCGACTTCGAGGTACACGAGTAGGAATTGAAACGATTTTATTTGACTACCTTTTCCGTGCTAAAACTTCAGAAGAAATTGCCAAAACCTACACTTCACTGACTTTAGAACAGGTTTATGCTACTATTCTCTACTACTTGCATAATCAAAAAGCTGTAGATGCTTATCTTAAAGATTGGCTAGAGTGGGGCGATCGCATGAGAGAAGAGCAAAGTCGCAAGCACGGTTCCGAATGGGAGGGGTGATGCAGTAATGCACACCTCGACCCTATCCGATCTAGTCCGACAGTTGGTTCATCCAAAAATAAAATTTGCGGTCGGTGTAGTAACGCCCTGGCTGTCTGTAACCGTCGTTTCATCCCACCAGACAGAGTTTTTACCAAATCATCTTTTCTGTCTGCTAGTTCTACATACTCTAACCACTGATTAATCAGTCGTTGTCGCTGTGGGTTGGCTATGTGATGTAGCCGCCCATGCAGTTCCATATTTTCCCAGACGCTTAAATCGCCATCCACACTAGTTTGCTGCAATACAACACCAATGCTCTGTTTTGCTTGTATTGGTTGTCTAACCACATCATATCCAGCTACTTCTATATGTCCTTGAGACGGCTTTGTTAATGTAGTCAACATCCGAATGGTGGTTGATTTACCTGCACCGTTAGGGCCAAGTAAAGCAAAAATTTCTCCCGTGCGATCGCAAATGACACATCATTAACTACAGGGACATTGTTGTAAAACTTGGATACATTCTCTAACACAACAGCAGTCATGGATAACTTACTTGTATCAGTTCATCACATAGACTATCATCCGTTGCCATTTGGCTGCTAGTACAAGAAGTCTGAAGTATAAAGTCTGAAGTATGAAATGAAGAAACCAGTCTACTAAGAGGATGTCTGAAAAGTAAGAAAGCCCACGTAACTGTATCCTGTCATTAGAAAAAACACTTAAGCATGACAGAGTGACGAGAGCCATGAATCCATCGGACCCAAGTAATTTGACTTCACAGCAGTGGGAACTACTATCAGGGCTAATTCCTGCGCCAAAAACAGGTGGTCGAAAACGTCATGTTGATCTGCAGGCGATCATGAATGCCATCCTATACATCTTATGTGCAGGTTGTGCATGGCGAATGCTGCCAAATGATTTTCCCAAGTGGAAAACTGTGTATCATTACTTCCGGCAATGGCGAAAAGATGGAACATGGCTCGAAATTCACGAACGCTTACGTTGATGGGGAAGGGTAAGTCACAACCGAGAAGCATCCCCCAGCGAGGCAATTATGGACAGCCAAAGCGTTGAAACCGCAACAATGGTATCGCCAGAAGTTGGTTATGACTCTGGCAAAAAGATTAAGGGACGTAAACGCCATATACTCGTTGATACACTGGGTTTACTCATCGTTGTTGTGATCACTGCTGCCAATGTTAGTGAGCAAGCAGGTGCTCAACTAGTTTTTTCCAAACTCGCTCAAATCCGCGATCGCCTCTGGCAGATTGGGCAACAATAAACCGCGAAGACAAGCGTACCCATACCAACAAACACAAGTTGAACTACAACCCAGGACAAATGAAAGTCTTGCCGCAAGACTTGGTGTTAGCCCCCAAGGTCTGATTGCAGAAAGAGAAAACAAGAGCGCCAAAGAATTTTTGAGTTGGTCGCGTAACCGCGATCCGATGAGTACAGCTTGGGAATGGAAGGCTTCAGACGGACTATATCACCCCCAACGTTAGAGGATGTCTCTCTAACCAGACGTTGTTTCATTTGCTCCCATCAGATCTGGCGGATGGTACAACATTTTGAGTTGGATAAGTAGGCAATACTCCCAAAGGGCGATCGCATCTGGGGAATCTACGCAAGCGTGGTACTGCCCCTCAATAATCTGTGTTATCAGCACAGCGCCGTGGCGGAGTCGGCTTCAGGTGGAAGGTGGAAGCTAAGAGAATCGTAGACGCGATATGTGAAACGGCAAGGGCAGACGACTGCGATCGCCGTATTGGTCAATTTTGGTAATGTTTAGCAACAAAGAACAGTATGCCACCTGTTTCAGTGTTGCTAAATTTATGATGATGCTGTGGGCTTAACAAAGATATTTCACGACTATGGCTCGCGAATAGCTTGGATTGGTCGATACGCATCAAGTCCAGCAGCAAGGTGGAGCGGAGCAGGAAAAATTGTAGCGTCAAGGTATTGAATTAATCCATAGAGCCGCAGGCATTGAGCATAGTTTGCCCAGTCGCTAAAGCAGTCTGAAGACTGTAAGGTAAGGTTAAGAAATATGCCACGGGGGTTGTACCCTTGGGCACGAGGACTTGGTTTTTTTAGTTCTCCTTTATTGTCACCTCTAGTTTTGGGTAAGTAAACTAATTTGCTCTCATTTAAAATACCTCCACTACGGGTTTCAGGACGCTGGTTACTCAAGTAATAGTTTCCACACTCAGAATCAAGAGATGAAGGGTAAAATACCCCCGCAGTATGCCCTTTTAGTTCGCCATCTTCATCACAAACGCGATAAAGAGGCACTTCATGTTCATTGTTAGGTGCAATGATACTGGCTACCCGAATGTGTGGATAATCTGATGTGGGTATAAAAGCAATAGGTTTATCTTTATCAGGACTAAAAGCAAGACAATGCTTTTGCCAATACTGTTTTTGAAGAAAGACTAAACCGCGTTTACGAAGATTAGTTGTATCAAAGCAAAAAAGTGTTGGTTGTTGACATTCTTGGAATAAATTATTAAATACCCAAGACTGAATTTTGCTGGGATTTAGGTCAATGGGAGGAATTTCTTTCAAGCCTGATGCCATTTTTACTTGGAAGGTGTGAAAGTCAAGCCAATTATCACAACCAAAAGCTTTAGCAGTAATACCTGTTTTGTCCATCTGCACTGCAACAGGAAGATATTTAGTGCTGTCACCTATATAGTAAGGAATGAGATAAACACCACAGCTTGCGACATCGGCGGGGAAATTTTCTGCCTCTATTGTTGGAATGGTATAGGCACCTGCCATCGATAGCAAACTTTTAAGCGATGATTCCACACGATATGCTAAATTACTTTTGAGAGAAATTTTTTCAAATTTTCCCTCTTGTTTATTCGCTTCTATTGTTTCTTCTCTTTCATTAATTGCGTTGTTGAGTTCTTCTTCAGTTAAAGCATCTTGACGGTCATCTTCTGAATCATCTTTAGTCACAAAATGGTCGGTGACACTGCCAAGCATTGCTAGTGCAGGACGAAAACAAGGTTTTGGGTCTTCGCTAGCATCTCTCCAAAAGTAATCTTTGGGTAGTATTTCAATTAAGGTTATTGTTTGTTGATTGGATGATGCGTAATTAGTCTCCAATGTGTTTAGGATTTTTTTGATTCTCTCTTTACATTTTGAATCCCAATTTTCTCCTATTAATTCTGCTCCATTGACTCCCAGTTCATATACAAAAACATCGTTGATGCCGTATTTGGATGCGAGTGCATAAACTAATTTATTGGAAGCAGTAGTCTGTGATAATAAAATGAGTCTCAAATCCTGCGGGATATAGAATGGAATATCTTCGCTTTCAACAGCAAAATGTGATTTGATGAACTTTCCTAATGCTTTATAGTCAGAGCTAGTTTTTTTGACTGCTTGCTTGTTATCGCAACGTGTGTAAGTTTCTATAGTGGGAAATGCATCACCAAAAACTTTTTGTATTTTCTCTCTGCAACAGTTATAAAATATTTCAATGTCTTGAGGAAATAATCCAGCACCAGCATTGTGCGAATGAGACATGGTGTTGTTATATACTATCCCCCAGGCGAGGTCATCTTGTTTACAGGGATTATTTATTACTTCTAAAGCTGTAAACTTATCTCGGAAGTTAAGTTCGCTGATTAAACGCGCAAGATGCCCTTCAAAATCAATATTTTTTTTCTTGTCATCATTTTTTTTATCGTCACCATTTTTCTTATTATCAGCATCCTTTTTCTTTTTCACGAATTTTAATTGACAGGGTGCAAATCTTGTAGAATTTGTTGGACTAACATAAACTGTTACACGCGAAGATAAAAAGCCTAATTCCCAATTTACCCAACGCCGTATACCGTAATTACAACTTATGTATGGTTTACCATCTGCGGCATAGTGAAGCGCAAAGCTTATCAGGTAGGAGTAATTATGAGTTGTCTTGCTCTTTCTATTCGTCTCTTTATTTGTTACTTCTTTAATTTCTAATTCTGGTGTCCAGCTAATAAGTTCTGCAACATCACCATTATCAACAGCACAAGGGCGAAAAACTACTTCTTTGAAGACCTTGCCAGTCGTGGGGTCAATAAGTTCGAGGGGTTCAGATGCTATTGCACTAGCTAAGAGATACGGGATGAGATTGTAGTATAACGGGTTAATTTTTAACTGACCATTCTCGATAGTCCACACTTTTTCCGGAAGTTGTACTTCCTCAAAGTGCAAATCATCACCAGATAGAGAATTAATTTCTGCAATATCAGCTTCTGTCAGAGACTTTGTATTTTGAAGAGAAATTCGTAACCATGTTTTGACAACAGTTGCAATGTAATCAGTGGACACATTGTCAGTTTTGGTATACAACCACTTGGCATTTGATTTCAGCTGAAAAGCATTTTTGGAAGGGAATAAAATTTCATCATCTAACAAAAGTTGAAGTGCATGATTAAGGCTCTCTACTGGTAGCAAAATGTAACTTTTACCATTCTTCCGTTGCTGCAATCTATTAAATAATTTTTTCCAATCTTGTGGAACGGTTAATGAATATAATTTAAACGGCAGTGATATCTGTGTTGGAACTTGTAAAGCGAACAATTGTATTGAATTAGATTTAGATGCCATCTATTTTCTCCAATGCGCGGTAAAAAGGTTCGTAAAGCGATCGCACTAGCGCGATGTCGTGAGCGTCATAGCCTGTTCTGGTTTTGGCAAAGTACGATTGCAGAACGTACTTAAATCCTTTAAGTAAGGAATCTTTTTCAGTTTCAGCTTTTTTCTGGGCAAGGTTAGGGGCCCATGCTGCATCAATAAAACGAACTAAAGTCGGCTGATTACCACGAATTGTTCGGGCGATCGCCTGCCAGGTAAGCACCATCAAACTCCAAATCAGTCCTTCGCGTACTTCTTTGGATAGTCCCTTGTGGGAATACTGCAAGATGGTGTCAAGACTTTTGAGAAAGATGCCATAGCCTTCGCTACGCCAAGAGTCGCAAGCATCAATAAAGTTTCCTTCCCTCTCTTGTGCTATAGCTTTTCTTTCTCTCCACAATGCTAGTCGAAATTTATAATCGAGGTCATCAGGTGCGGGATGCGGACGAACTAAAAAGTATGCTCCACCAAATGCACTTAGTCCTTCCTTGTTTAACATATTCTTACCCCGCCCAATTGCTGCTATTGGGGCAATCAAAATTGCTCGATTAGTATCAGCAAAATTTTCAACGTTACTGCGAGAAATCAAAGATTCATCAATTTCCTCCAGTGGCGATCGCGAAGTCAAAGCCGCCACCCGTTCTTTCCAATAGGAGCTAGTATCAATGCTCTTGATGGCATCGTAAACAAAATCAACCTGCTCGTAACTATTGACATACCAAATTAAACGCTTTCTACCTTCCGGTAGCGTGTCAAAATCACGTTGCAAGATGTCAGTTTGACGAAGTAGCGATCGCACCACCTGCAACAGGGCTTCTTCCTTATTTGTTGCCCCAGAAACCCGAACAGGGCTGCCATCTGGATAGTAACAAGGAGAAAAGTGAAAACTACTTTCAGAAATTGCTTCGATAGCCTTCCTAACCCTTGGACGTAACAAGTAATCTACTTGGTGTTCCAGATGGTAAATGGGACTTTGCCCAGCCCAACTTGTACCACTTAGTAACAAAGCGTGCGCTCCTTGAGTACCTTCATCAGCAAATACATGGGAAAAATTTTCCAACAGCCAGCGCCCTTGTCCCAGTGCTTGGAAGTACCAAAGTGTTAATTGATTCTCTTGCCGTTCCAGCTTGAACCCGCAAACCAAACCAGATGCTAGTCCCGGTATCAACCCGTAAAAGTCCCGTGGAATGCGATTAAAGAAAACGATTTCTTCAGATCCATCTACTTGCTGCTCAAGCCCGTATGCAGTTTTAATTGATTGTTGAAAAAATGACACAAAAAGGACTAATTTGAGGAATAATGCAAACTTGCTACAAAATCCCCACTTATCTTTAATTGCCTTTAACCAGCCTTTGTTAGTGAGTTCTGTTTGTATTTTGGCAATTGTTTCCTGCTGTTCTTGGTAGTTTTCACTCTTTAGTCTCATTGCATACTCAGCAAGCCAGGAGTTTTTCCAATCGCCTAGCAGAAAATCAGCTAACTCCTGATAAACCGGGTTTTTATCAAGAATAAAAGTAGATGACTCAGTATCTATGCCCTCAGCTTCGGCAATTTCTAATACAAAATCTCTAGCTAGGGACGAACAGGTAAAGAATTCTGAAGCCAGCCACTCGCTTTCATCAGGGGATAGTTGCAATTGTGTGCAAATATTATCAACAAGCGTATCGGCATTTTGCAAAGCATGATTGAATTGTCCAAAAGTAAGCTGCCGTAAATCGTTTCTAGAATTACGTAGTTTAGTGGTTCGCGTCCATGTTACTACTTGATCGAGAAATCCATTACTTCCCCTCTCAATTAATTTGATAGCAGGTAAAAATGTTGCGTCTAGGTTTGATTGCACCTTGTCACACTCATCGAAAAACACGACACTGCAAGTCCGGTACATCAATTCATAGTAGCTAATTGACTGTGGGCTTACGTGCGGTAGAGGACGAGTGAATATTGCAGCTGCTACTGTTGTCAAAATGACATCTGCGCTACTCAGTTCATTAGCATCTCGGTGTCTTGGACACTGCCCGATCAGGGGACAAATTCTTACACCATCCCCGTTGCTATTATTACTGTTACCGTTACTGGTATTATTACTGTCGTCCGAGTCTTTTACTTCTCTTAAATCAAAGCAAGGAGGAGAAGGAGGATTTGAAGGTTGAAAGTATTGGCTTAAGGGACAAGCTGTAGATAAATGCGTGAAGCCGTCTATCCCACCATCTACACTATGCCAGTTCTTAAGATGAACTTCTCGATTCCTTTGACCAATTACTACTGATACTCGTAAACCGACTTTTTTAAGTAGACTGGCCATTCTTAGGCACGTCACAACTTCATTAAAGACAATGCCAACTCGGTGTCCTTTTTTTGCTACTGCTACAGTCAGAATTTCAATTAGTGTCGATTTACCTGCATTTAGCAGCCCAACTAAGTTTTTTACCCCGTCGAACACTATTGTGTCGAGTTCAACAAACCCCATTCCTTGAAAATGCTCAAGGATGATATCTGATAAACGCCCTTTATGGTTTTGACCGCAGTGTTCATCTAGAAGATTTGCTGCCAACTCCATTTCTTCTCGTGTGACAGAGATTGCTTTATTATTTTCGCGGTGTACTGATAGAACCCTGCCTTGGCATAAGGGCAAATCCTTTGGGATTCTGACGCTGTAAGTGTTTTCTCCAGAGCGAAAGCGATATTCTTTACCTGGTTCTGCATATTTAACAGGACGCTGGCGATACTTCAATTTGTTACCAAGCAATTCCTCAAAACGCTCAAAACGGTTGCCCCAGATAGAAGGCATGGATTTTCTTAGGAACCGATAAGTCTTATCATCAACATCGTAGGCTCGATACTTTGAGGGAATTTGACTGTATACCTTTAACAACTGTTCTGTAACATCTTGGTTTGTTAAATACGGAACCAACTGCCTGAGATTAAATAGTGTTCTCTTTGCCTCTACTGTTTCCACCAACAAAGCCAAGCGCGGAAACAGATAAAACCGATTGGATATTAGTAGCCATACAGAAATTGCTGTTTCAAGTTCTGATTGAACACCTAACTTTTCGATAGCAAACAGGCATAGTTCCAAATCGAGCAACGCTTCAATCTGGTCTTTATGTAAGCTTGTTTGTTTTTGTAAGGATTGTGTAACTTTGTAGCGCCAAGACCTCGTTTCTCTCATGTCTTTCTCCCCTTGTTTTTAGTGGGACTTTTATCGCGCTTCGTACTTTTCTCCTCACCCCGTTTACTATTGGTAGAACGTGTGTCGCTTTGCTTACTATTAGTAGGAGGTGTATCGCTCTCCACCCCTGCTTCGCTCGCTTGCACCTCTACTTCGCGCACACCCGCTTTTTTCTTGGCTAGGGCAAAAACGGCATCATCGAAGATGGGTTTAACATTCTCCCACCGCCATCGTGATTTCAATTCTTTAAGATAAGCAGGACGGTCTTTCTTTCGCTCCGCAGGGATGACAATATATGCAACATTCCAAGATGGTTCACTGGGTATTGGTTCATCACCTAAATTTCTAACTAATAGATAGGGATTAAAGTAATCTTTCAAATCGAGCGCCCATACTTCACCATCAGAAAACTTAATTCTCAAGTCATAGCGATCGCATTCTGGATAAAGTTCAACCTCCAGCCCCAAATCTACTAACTTCTGAAAGAGTTGAATTTCTGCACGTCCGGGGTAAAACCAAAAGCGTTCGATGCCACGCTTGAGTTTTAAGCAGTCACTTGGTAGTTTTACTTTGCGCTTGAGTCTGCGTCCGGGTGGACAACGGTTACAGCTAGAGTTTGCAATCACTTGCCCTTGCGGATTTACTCCGGCCAGCGCATGACAGTAAGGGCAGGCATAGAAATTTCCCTCTAACTCGTAGCAACTGGGTACAGGTTCGTAGCACTCATCTAACAGATCAGACAGCCCAACACCCAGTCCAAAATCCCCTTTTGCTTTTACGAACTCCTGGTTTGACAAAACAGGATGCTCAATAATAAACCTCCGGAATTTGGTGTAAATTTGTACCCCTTGTGGGTGTGACTGGCAGTGTTGCAGTAATTCTGTTGCAATTTTTGTTTGTTCTTGGCTCAGTACACTCCCACCAAAAGCTTCTGCTAATTCAATCGTTAATTCCGTAGGTTCCCCCAAAAAAAGCAAAGAGTCGCTTGAGTCTATTTCGTCGTCAATTTCCACTCCCCATTCTTCAAAGGGCTGTTCGCAAAGCTCGTAAAACTCTGGAATACTATCTGGTACATCAAGAGCTTTACCGCCCACTAGAAATGCCAAAACTACCCTGTCGTAACCCAGTTGCAAGTCTTGAGGGTAAGGATAAAGCTTCCCCTGACGCGCTTGAACCCTGATTAGACCAGCAGAAATTTGCTCAAGTGTGGGTATATCGAGTCTGACCACCAGTTACTATCCTAAAAAATAGAATTTTTATAATAGTAACTTGAAAACTACGAGTTGGGTATATGAAAATATAAAATTTTTAAAATATTATCCAGTCTATGTAGTTCAGACTGTTACTTGAGGCGGCAAGACTGTAACCATTAATAAGCTGTAAAAAATTAAGAATGCATGTTGAGACTGTGGGGGAACTCTTGAAGCTCTTAAGAGCATTCGCGAGAAGGTTTCACGCTTTTTTCAAAGTCAAAAATATCCTTTCTTAGATGCGCTGTGATTCTTAGGACGCAACCCAAAGTACACGCAAACTGAACTTGTAAAAGACTGTTACACCACCTATACCGCTGTTGATTGGTACAGATGTATTAAAAAAAGTAGTAAATTAATTAAGGTGCGATTGGAGTAGCAGGCGATGACCGACTTAGAAAAAGCTAAACATGCAGCTCAAGTGTTCGCCAATTACGAGTTTCAAAGGATTACGGTGTGGATGGTGGAGGAGATTAGTACCAATTATATGGTATTTGGGCACACTGAATCACCTGTAGACCTAGAACGACTTAGCCTTATTGTGCAAGCAGAAGTACATAATAAATGTTGTGGGCGGCATAGGTACTCGGTACACGGCAGAAGAAGCTTATTTGATGGCGCGTTCTTTAGAGAGGGGAGATTAAACCCAGCTAACTGCTGTAAATTGGGGAAAAAATTTGCTTGGATGCCCCAAGTCTAAACCAAGTTTCCTGCGATGCGGGAGTTTGGTCTGAACGGGTGCTGGATGTTGCTCGATTGCTATTGGAATAAATTACCATGCAATAGCTACGAAACTTTGTTTGGTTATGGTTGTGATGCCATGAAAATTACAGATTTACCTGCATCAGTGCTTGAAGAACTTTGCCAAAGCGAATATTGGCGAATCGATATCGACCCCGGATTTGATGCTAAACACGAGTTTTTTATCCGCTGGGAGTACTTACTGCCTAATCCGCGTACAGATGATTATACCGAAGGCGAACTTGCAGAATTTATTAACTTTGATGGGTATGACTTACTCCTGCCAATTGGACATGCTCACCATTCCCACCTCCACCTGCTGCGGTTGAATGCAAGCTTAGATAAAAACTCGCTGACGTTATTTTTATTTGATACCTACCACAGTACTTGGTTCTCTGATATAAGTGATGCCCGCTACGGGTTTCTCGCCGTTGCTGACCGCTATCAGAATCATGACTGTGACTTCTATGTTGCCTCCTACTATCATTTTTCCTACTTAGTTGGGCGTGACTACGAACTGGCACAACAAATCATGCAGCAACGGTTAGGTGCTTAATCTAACTTCTGGGTAGGGACTTTTGCTCAGGCATTTGATATCAAAATTGATATCGACGAGCTAATAATAAAGGGTTTAGCGGAATACTGTAATTTACTGAGTATCAATTGTGTCTATTTTTTCAGAATTGTCACATATCGACACAATTTGCGACGGGTGCGATGGGCGATGCCTCCCCCCGCCGGGCAGGGCTGTTTCATTCGCTAGTCTGTGAGATTTGTCAAGGGGATAATCTCACGCAAAGACGCAAAGACGCAAAGAAAAATCACATTATTTGGGCTTGAAGACGCAAATTTTTTTGCCCTAATTGTACGCTTGCCCTCAATTTTAATCTCTTTAACCCTTGCAATTTTAACCATTTTAGGGGATGAATCAGCCCTGCCCCGCCGGGGGGAGGCATCGCCTACAGCAAAGCATAAAGGATACGAGAAGCCGTTCGTTTTGTGTTTCCATGCTTGTTCAACACAGAAAGTTGGGAGTCTGACATGAGGGAGCAGCAATAGTTCTAGAGGATAGTATCAAAGCGTGAGATTCTCCCCAAGCTTGCTTTAGTACTATCATCGGCGATATCGTTTGAGGTTAAGAGAGCTAGCTTCATCTTCACCCGCGTGTAAATAGTTGTCTATCGTAATTTTCCCTGACGAGTGCTCCAAAGTTTTGGTAATGACGTGAATAGGCGTGTTTTTAGCAGCATGGGTGGCGTGGGTATGGCGCAACCAGTGTGGGGAGGGGATGCGACTGAACCCTGCTACTTCGGCAATGGATTTGATGATGCGGCGGATGTGGCGATCGCCGATGGGTTTACCCGTTTTTTGGCTTGTGAAAAGCGGCTCGGTTTTGTCTAGTGCGTGCTGCCGATTAGCTAGAAGGTATTGGTAAAGTTCTATTGGTATGGGAACATCGCGCTCCTTGTCTCCCTTGCCTACCACTTTGATGTAAGGTAGCCCAGGTTAAACTACTCTCACCTACCCGAATGGCACCGTAGTAAAAAAGCTCCAGAATTAGTTGGTTGCGTTGCGCCTGTATCTTTTTGTGAGAAGTGGGGGCTTGTTCTACAACTTTTGCAGCTGCGTCGAATAGCGTTTCAATCTCAGTCTCAGTCAGGGTGCGCTCCTTAATCTTTTTACGCTCCGGAGGTACTTTCAACAACATTGCAGGGGGGAGCAACGCGATTTTCTGAAGTTTGGGAAAAACCAGCGATAATGCTCTACCGAATATCCTTGTGATTGCACTCAACACAGCTTTCAGTAAAATGTATAAAATGTTCAAGCACTGCTGGGATTAA
>NZ_JAIVFW010000081.1 GCF_020829595.1 Nostoc sp. CHAB 5844 | reverse complement strand
ACCACTGACAATATTCATCTACGAATTTGACTGTTTTTGCACCTTTTCGCGGCTCTATCATACTCCCTGAAATACTTTCGGCGTTTTTCCTTTATTATTCTCTCATGGGAGTGACAACAAAGGGCTATTGTGCTTTGTATAACGCCAAGGGTGAAGTTATCGAAGACATGGGCGAAGAAGTTTGGGTGGCATGGGAGCATTGGCGAGACAAGCCCAAAAAGACTGACCGTTATTTCAAAGACGAACTGCGGTTCTGGCAAGAAACAAAACAGTAAATAAAACTCGCGCTCACATCTCTAAAACAACTGAATGCGGCATGGCTCAACTGCTGCTGATATTTTCATGCGCCAAATATTAACCATTACCACGAATAGTTTTATGACACCAGAATTTACGCTTGAACTGGCTCAAAAATTGCATAACAGCAACCAGATTATCGATTTTGATTGGGCTTGGTCAGTGCTGGGATATAGCCGAAAGGATAATGCCAAGAGAATGCTGACTGGTTACTTTGAACGAAACTTCGATTATTTCGTACAACTCCCAGAAGAATCGCCAGAAGCTTTACCATATCAAGTTTTCCTCACTTCGGAGGAAAATTCAAAAGCAGGTAGACCAGTCGAAAAAATTTATTTAACAATCGAATGTTTCAAAGAAATGGGGATGCTCTCGAAGAGCGAACAAGGTAGACAGATCCGCAAATACTTTCTGCAATGTGAATTGATTGCCAAAGAATCAGTCAAGCTAATTCCTCAACTGCAACAACAAATTCGGGAACTACAACAAAATTTCGCCCAGTTGCAAGCTCAAGTTCAAACCCTGCTGCCTCCATCATCTGACTTCATGCCTCCTGGTTGGGATGCTGATGTCTGGCGATCGCTGCCTTCACAAGATAAACGGCATTTCAGATTCTTGTTCCGTCGCCGCAACTTCAGACCATCTACAAAAAATGAACCCCTGGCTTTACCTGCTGTGGACACAGAACAAATGAAGCAGAGGCAACACGATGAATTAGCGCGATTGATGGGTGAAGTTTCGCCCGAAGAGAAACAGCAATTCCAGGCAGCGAAACGCCAGAAACTCCGTGAATTTTGGTCACAAGCTCCCGTTGAAGACCAAGAAAATATGCCGTTTTAACTAATTTTGATCAATCTAGAAGGTGGAATATGAGCAGTATTGCCTCTACTGAAAGGTTTTCTATCCTGGTGATTCTGCGCCGGGAGTATCTGGATATTACAGGAAACTTCTGCGCTGCTAAGTTAATTGAATACTTCAGGCATTGGACAAAGTGGAAGTTAAAAAATCACCGCACAGCTTGGATTTATCAGCCCCTCAAGAAAATTTACGCTGATTTGATGGGTGAGCATAGCATTCATGTTATCCGAAGTGCGATCGCACTGCTTGATGAGATGGGTATTATCTCCAAGCAGAAGAACCCAGGTAACGGACAAGATCGGACTTGGCAGTATAAATTGAACTTCGATGTACTGAATAGGCTTCTTGAACTTGGCAGAGGCAAAACTGAACATCCCAAATTCACTAGGGAACAATACCACAGATCCCATCCAGAAGTTTCAAAGCCACAACAACACTCTGCTGTTGAGCTTGAAACAAGTGAGGAAGTAAAAACCGAGATTTTGGACTGCGGACAGGAAGGAGTTTGTCAAACGGCAGAACCAGCGTTACCCGAAATTACTCACTTCGTTGAAGACATAGAACTGGTTGACTCAACTACCGAGACAGAGCCTCATGAGGACAATTTTTCCGCCGCCCCGGTTACATTAGATTTTCAAAGCATAGACTCAATTGATGATGAGGATGATTATTCGGCTTCTGATTCTATGGAAAAATCGATTCAGCCCAGCAACCAGGAAGTTCAGGAAGTGCTGCAACAGTTGAGGGAAATACCTTGTACTCCGCAGTTTCGACTCAATGCAGAGATTCAACGCACGGTTAGGCGGTGTTGGGAGAATGTACCGGGTGCGATCGCTTATCTCAAAGAAGCTATACGAACTTGGAAAGGCATCAAGTCACCGGAGGCTGTGTTTGTGGCTGCTTGTAAAGAAGGTAGGAAACCGGAAGCACAACAGGTTAAATCTGCTGTGAAGGATTGGTTTGAGTGGGCGAGGCGGCAAAGGATTGTGATTGCGATGTCTGGTGAGGTTGTGTATACACCCGATGGTGAGGCAGTGGCGTTGGCCGAGATGATGCGGCGGTTTCCGTTAGAGGAGTAAAATTATGCGTCTGCCCAAGATTTTCAATAGTCGAGTGATGCGATCACTGCACGTTTCCAAGCTAGACTCTAACAGGGTTAATAGTAGTTTTTATTCGGCACTGGTTCTTCATTGAGTAACTACTCTCCTCAAAACAGAGACAATAGTCATCATGTAAAAGCCGTAACGTTAACTTTATAGACTGTGTAAACAAAAATTTTCACTCATGCGCTCGTCTTTTACTATTTCATCTGTAATCTTTCAACTATTTTCTTCGCTCAAAGATTAGTAAGATTTAGTATTAATTTGGAATTTGCCAAAGTTTGAAATCTTCATATTTTGCGGACTTATCATTGATACCTGTACTGACTAAATAAACTTTCCCTGGTATCATTAACTCCGAAATATCAAAATTTTGGATGTGTAGATCATTAATAAATACTATCGCTGTCTCTTTAAGAGCAAACAAACGTAATTTATTGAAGCCCTTTTCTGAAACATCAAGGTTTGATATCTTTTCTTCTACTCTGTAATTAGGGCCTTCCAAGAATAGAATTTTATCATTTGAAGAAATCCACAAGTTGTAACGTTGGCGTTGGGGATCATGATTTAAGTCACTGCTAGTTTCTCGAAATGAAAAACCGTACTTCCATTTGATATCTGCACCATTGTATGGATTATAAAACTTGGCTTCTACAATAAAGTTACACAATCTTACATTGGCAGCGTTGTTGCAATCTATTATGCCCATTCTATAGTCTAAATTGCCAGAACTCTGATGCCAGCTAGGTTTAGCTTTTGTAATTTGTTTAACCACGTCTTCAGGTGACAGTTCAGTGTAATCTTCCTTTTCTTTTGATACCTCGACAGAATCTCGCTTGCGTTCACGAGGTTGCAAATCCAGCGCAAGTAAGCGTGAATTTCTAGGGTTTGACTTACGTGCAGCACTAACTAGCTCAAGAAGCCATCCCTGAGATTGTGCTGCTCTTATTAAATTGAAGATAATCTCTTTTAAATTGCTACCTCCAGCAATTACATTTAGATTTTTATTTAATTCAAAATATAACATCTGCTCAAGTGATGATTTATCAGGAAAAGCATCAATCAAAGCGTCACATACGTCTTTCAATAATGGTAATTTCTGCACTGCTTCAGGTGACAGTTCAATGCCATTTGCCCCTATTTCTGATAGCTGATGGTTCTGAGGCTCAGAGTTCTGAGTTTGCTTGTCATATAAAATACCATCAATTTTTTCAGCCGATCCTTCTTGAGGAATCTGTCCTGGTTTTTGAGCATTCGACTGTAAAATTTTTTGCGGCTTTCGCCCAGTTATACCCCATTCGATTAGGTCTAGTACCTCTTCTTCCTCTTTTTGCTCTGAAAAACTTATATATCTAAATTCTCTCAAAAATATTAACTCCTCTGGAAATTTCTCCACTCCTGGAAGTAATACCGGAATTACTGGAATCTCTTTTTCAACACACTTTGATATGAATGCTTTTAATTCCCAACTCTGCCAACGCCCTAACCCTTGTGAACCAATAAATATAACAGCAGACTTAACCAGTGGAATTGCTTGTTGTATTTCATCCTGAAACGAACGCCCTGGTGGAATTTGCTCCTCATCTAACCAATACGTTATGTTTCGCTGCTTGAGTGCTAGTGCGATCGCTCTAACTTGAGGTTTATCTTGGGTATTGTGAGCAAGAAAAACATCAGGTTGAGACATTATGTTACAGTTTTCATGGATGTGAGATAAAAGAATAGTTACCCATTTACCAAACCCCTCCCAATTAAATTTGTCCCACCACATAAGGGGTAAGTGTCCCATCGGGGCTATAGTATCAAAAGTAACTTCGTCGTTAGCTATCCACCTTTCTTTCACTCTCCATCCTACGCGATCACTAAATTTTTCCCAGGCTTCTTCATCAAATTTGCCGTTGCGTTTGCCGCCGACTTCTAAGTAAATTTTCTTCTGAACACTGAAGCCAAAGCGCCCATTGCTGTGTGTTACCCACAAATTGTCGATTGTAAGTAGGTCAGTACAGGAGAGATTCCGGATTTCTTCATACCTAATCCCGTCACCTTCTTTACGACCCCCAACTTTGAGCATTACCAAATAGGTTTCATAGTCAGCTTCTTTCCAGTGTCCTGCTTTCAATAAATCTTGCAGTCGTGTATAGGTTACTACATCAGGCTCAGAAACTGCCGCTCTATCTCTTAATAAAGCAACAGGTTGTACACTTGATAAAGTCTCAGAAGTAGGCTTTACAGCCTGTACCTGCCGTTGAGCTATTCTTTCAATAGCTTCAATTGCCTCATTATCTGTACGAGATACTCCTAGAACTCTCACCCACAATTGTTTTGCTAATGATAATTTACCTCTATTTTCAGCCAGAGATGCTTGATATTTTAATGATTCTACATCCTTAACTCTGGCAGATTGTTCTAGCAGAATATAATACATTTTATGAGGCGGTTCGGCTTTTAATGCCGGATTTTGTATAGATTTTTTATAATCTGTATTGAGTTGGGGAACTCGGTAACGTAAATGTTGATCTAAACGTTCTACTGTCGCACAATTGCTCTCTCCCTGTAGCCGTAAGCCTTCTAACAAACTGTAAGTAAACGACCCATGTTGTAATTCATCTATCTCCCAAGATTTTTGACTGGCTGTGCAAGAGTAAAAAGTAATCACTCCTCTATGCTCTTGCATTCCTACTCCTAACCCAGAGCGATCGCCTTCATCTCGGCAAGCATCGATTAACAAAACTACGTTGTCTGCTCCACATCGTCTTAGCCTTTGGGTTACATAATCAACAGATATTGCTGTTGTGTGATCCGTTGGGTCACTATCCAAAAACATCAAGTAGTCTTGGTCTACAAAACGCTTTCCATGACCTGCAAAGAAAAACCACAAGTTATCTTCTGGTTTCAATAACGGTTCTTCAAACTGTGCATTTAAAAACCGCTTAAAACGTCCTTGAGTTGGTTGAGTTGGTATTGGTGGATTTGTAGCAATGGGAGGAGAATCTTCAGTAAACAGAAAAACTTGGTTAAAGTTCGCTTCTTCTTTGAACCAAGCCTGCATTGCCTCAGCATCTCGCTTGGCATACTTTAGTGGCTGGAGGTTGTCATAATTGTTGATTCCGACGACGATTGCCCAATTCTTACCCATATTAGTGTTAATTACTTCCGCTTGAATTTGAGGGTCATCGCTCCTTTTCCACCTGCTTTTCCTCCACCAATTCCGAACAAGCTGATTTGTCCTTCACCGTTGATTTCTACTGATAGTTCAATTTCATCTAGCTGTATCTTGGAATCTGGCTGGTCAGCTTCATCCAGCATTTCTCTCATTGCTTGTAGGAATCCTTGCATTTCCTGTTTCAGCTTGTCTACTTCTACAGATTTTCGTCTGGTAATTACGACTTCTGTTGTTTCTGTGATTTCTGCGCCCAACCTTCCGCCTATGTCTCGGCTACTTCTTGAGCCTCTGGTTACTGTTTCATGCGTAGTTGTTGCTTCTGTTTCTTCTGTAATAATCCAGATTGTTTTTGGTGTAGGAGTTTCTGCTGACATAATAATTTTCTATATACTTTTGATTTAATTGACTTTCACCAACGCTTCTACTGTTGCCATCCTTGCTTCGAGTTGGGCTATCTTTTGGTTGAGTGGTAATGCTTCAGCACATTCCAAATACTGAGCCAAAGCACCAATCACCACATCAGTTTTGGATGCACCTGTTTTTTGGGCATATTTGTTCAGTTTTTCTAGCAGATCCGGTGAAAGTCTCACAACAATTTGAGGCTTGACCATTACAAGCAACTACCCCTCTAACTGCATGACTTTGCATTACGATTATTACGTATGATCGCGTAAGTACGCAATGAAGCGCAGAAATTCTTAATTTAGCTTATATTGCAACAGCTACGAGAAATACCTTGTACACCACAGTTTCGGCTAAATGCAGAGATTCAACGTACAGTGAGGCGGTGTTGGGAGAATGTACCGGGGGCGATCGCGTATTTGAAGGAAGCTCTGCGGACTTGGAAAGGGGTCAAGTCACCGGAAGCCGTGTTTGTGGCTGCTTGTAAGGAAGGCAGAAAGCCGGAATCTGCACAGGCTAAATCGGAGGTGGTTGCTTGGTTCGAGTGGGCGCGACAAAAAAGGATTGTGATTGCGATGTCGGGTGAGGTTGTGTATACGCCGGATGGTGAGGCGGTTGCGTTGACAGAGATGATGCGGTGGTTTCCGGTGGGTGAGTAAATGTGAAACTTATTGTTATTTACGAATTATTGCAAGGCAACTGATATTTCTATAAACTTTCCAGGAGTTTGGCAACTAGAAAAAGAGTTTCCCCGATCACCATCTATCAAAATGTAAGCCTTATTTCCTGAGATCGCTAATCCTTCAGATGAAGCCGGAAGGTCTTGAACAATTTCCGGATGAACTTTTGCATTTGGTTTTAACTTCTCAATAGGAAATTTCCAAAGTACAAAGTTATTCTTGTCATCCTCTGGCCCACCGGCAATTCCCCAAATCAAGTCTCCATCCTTAGTTAAATCTCTAATGCCCCGTCCCTCTAAGTCCAGTAAGACAACCTGCTCAAATTGGAATTGATTAAGATTTTTGAGTTTGAGAAGGATAGCCCAAGTTTTACCTTCAACTGAAGCCTGGGGGGAGCGTAGTCCCAGCCAGGTTTCTGCTTGAAATCCCCTAGGAACTGCTACTGCCCCTTCGACATTGAAGGCGTTAGCTTTTTGACAAGCTTGTTGATCAGCTTGAGCAAGATTGGCTAAATTTTCGGTCTCATCAATTATTCCAGCAACAGCTTGAAGCATTTTATTTTTCTTGAGAGCTTCTGGTACAAATAGGGTTTCGGAATTAATTTTGTCCGTTTGAATAGCGTTGCTAGTTGATTTAATGTTCTGGTTGAGTACTTGGGCTTGTAAAAATCTCTGACGGTTTTTCTTAACCTCACACTTAGTATTACGACTGTAAGAACCAAAAATTAAAACACGATTTTTGCTTAACCTAGTAATAGCCTCGATATCATTAATTTCTGCCCCTTCTAAGCTTAATTCTTTTTGGACATGAGCCTCTAAATTCCCTGATTTGATAGGATACACAAAAAGAGATTCTTTAATTTCATTATCACCGACTAACAGACAATTACCATTAGAATTCGGACAAGGAATCCGAACAACAGCGGAGGGTTCGCAGACAGGAAATTTGCCTAGCGTTTTTGGCATTGCATTCGCTTGGGTAATCCATAGGAATGTAGAAAGAAGGTAGCCAAAGCTAACAAAAAATAAGATTCGTAAAATTTTCATAGTCGTTGCCCCAGTCCTAAGCTGAAATTAATGTTCTGTGCCAGCATAATAAGAAGTAAACAGTTGCTCGTGCTACCTCTTTCTTACCATTGCCTGGCGCAAATTTGTTCCCTCCAGACTTGCCAGATTTAGTATGTATTGCTTCTTTAAAGTCTGGAAAGTCATAGTAAGGGGTATTGCTGCGGAAGCTATTACACCCAACCTCGTAGGCAAATAAGTGGTGCAGGTCTGCCCGCATTGGTTCTTTCTTTTGAAACCAAGATTGAGGTACGACGTATTCGCAGCGGATTGTAAGATAATAGCTGCGTGTGAGTAGTGCTGACCAGCTCGCTCCTTCAATTGCTTGAACAAGTCCCGTGAATTGAGTGTTGAAACTCTGCTAATTAGACTGCATAATTGTCTTGCTCAGTGCGATCGCTTATCTCAAAGAGGCATTGCGAACTTGGAAAGGCGTTAAGTTACCGGAAGCAGTATTTGTTGCAGCGTGTAAAGAAGGTAGGAAACCGGAATTCGCACAGGTTCAATCTGCTGTGAAAGAATGGTTTGAGTGGGCGAGGTGGCAGAGGATTGTGATGGTGATGTCGGGTGAGGTTGTGTATACGCGCCTTGAGTGAGGCGGTTGTGGTTGCCCAGATGATGCGACGGTTTCCAGTGGGGGAGTGACACCGCAAGTAAGGCGCGATCGCTGCACGGTTAAAGGTGCAACCTTAGCGCATGAAGAAACGCAACATCAAGATGCTACCATTTTCAACTCTATTCACTCTGAGAATGACGACCCTTTAGGATAAACGCGCTTACACTTGTGCCAAAAAACTAATCTTTGTATTGCTCACAAGTTCCTCAAATTGTTTCTGTATCTTCAAACTAAACTCAGCCCAATTCACTCTTAGAAGATGGAATATCTTTACTATCTGGAGAATGCCAGCCTGATACTACAGTTGATGGAATACATACATGATAGATCTCAACTTAAAGTCAGTTACGTCACGGTGATTAATACTATTGATGGCTGGGTGGTTAGAGTCAGGCTAAGGCATCAACCTTCACCGCAAGAAGATAGTAACTTCAGGTCAATCTTAAGTGAATTAGGCATTTTGTATTCGCCACCAAAGCAAATACAATTGGCACTTTGGAGTTTGGCTGGCGGAAAGTCACCTGTTGAAGTCATGCATCGCTATCAGGTTGCTGTAGTTTCTCATGGTCAGCCAAAAATAGAGGAGATAGAAGCATGGAGGCAACAGTTCATTAAGGGATTAGCTTGCTGTTCACAAACTCTCGCTTGAACCCAGATTATTACTGTGACACTCAACGTTATTGACGCGGTTAAGGGCAGAAAATTCCTGGTAAATGATTGGGAAGGGTCACATTATTGATTAGTGGCATATTTCATCAATCGTTCCCACTCCCAACGCCAAACTGTCTCTATTGTGATTTCTTTACTGTTGGTGAACTTGATAAATACTTGTCCATCGTTATAAAACTTTCCGGTGTTGAAAATTGTTTTTTGTTCAATACTTAAGGATGCTCTGCTTTGCTAGAAAGAATCAAAACCAGTGTTTTGGATATGTTCTCTCTTGGGCTAAGTTATTAAATATTACAGCGCATAGCACTAGAATCATCGATCCCTCAAAGGCAGGTGTGAGCAGAAATTGCCAGTCAGGTTTCGTCATCATGACGACTAATGCAACAGCACCCGAAGGTGGGTGTACAGTTCCGGTAAGCTGCATGATTCCAATGGCACTAGAAACAGCCATTCCCATTGCCAAGGGAGAAGAACCAAGAAAATGCAGAATTATCAGACTCACGATAGCAGCTAAAAGATTACCCCCAATGACATTACGAGGTTGAGCCAAAGGACTTTCAGGGACACCAAATATCAAGACACTTGTAGCGCCAAAAGGAGCCATCAGCAAAGGAGTATTAGTTTTTGCAGCAAGGTAAGACGTTGCACTGATAGCCAAGAAACTACCAATCCAACTCCAAAAAACGTGCCGATGATGAGGTCTTTCTATTGGACAAGTTAGCGGGCATGAACGCCATCTGCCAAAGGTTTTAAACCAATAATTTTCCCATTTCAACCGAACTTTCTTATAGTCGAGCATGAACCACTTGATAATTATGACTCTTTGAATTGACTGAACAAGACTTGATTAAAGTTAAGATAACATGACATTTCTCAAAAAAGCCGTAAAAAGTATCTTTAGATACAGATTTTTCTATTTTATGGAAAAATAGGTTAAATAAATAAATTTAATTTGCCTAAAATCAGGGCTAAAACTCTTACTGCAAGCTAATTACTTGGGAAAATAAATGACGATTAGCTGACGTGGTAAACTAGAGTGCTTCTCAAAGCCCAATCAAGGAGCAGAATTTGTCATTTAGATTCCTACGCAACAAACTATTGAACAGCAAAAATTACTGAAAAAACTGTTTATTGGTAAATTTCAAAAAAATTATAGTTGTGTAGTTAATTCAGCATTTAATATTTATCAGCCTTTTAGCTAAAGATGCCGACGTTGCAGGATAAATAGAACTTTATAAAAAATTGTTATGAGATTTCTTAAAAACTCTATTGTTGATAAAACAGAATCAACTACAATACAGTTCAGTCAAGGATTATTTCTTGAGTGTAAAAATTAAGTAGTAAGGTTTAATAAAAGATTATCTGCCAAGCAAAAGTTATGTCTAATGATAGCGTAATTAATCAATTAGAATTATTAAATAGTCAAGCTACTCAACAGCAGAAACCTCGCCAAATTCTCTCTGTACAAGATCTGAGTGTGTTAAATACGCGCTCAAACTCAAAAGGGCTGCGGCAACTGGCTTTGCATCTGAGTGTTATGGGATGTAGCGGTTATATTTGGGGGACAAACTTGGGTCATTGGGAATTAGCAATCCCCGCATTAGTTGTTTATGGTTTTAGTCTTGCTTCTATGTTTGCACCTATGCATGAATGCGTCCACACAACTGCATTTTCAACTCGTACTTTAAATGATGCCGTTGCTTGGGGTGCAGGATTGTTTTCATTTTATAACAGCACATTCTTCCGTCACTATCACAAATGGCATCACCTTTATACTCGCGTTCCTGATAAAGATCCAGAATTAACTGACCCTAAACCCAGCAACTTTGGGAAATACTTGTTAATCATTAGCGGTTTACCCTGGTGGTGGGGAAAAATTCGGGGACATTTTCAGATTGCATTGGGTAAATTTGATAATTGTCCATTTATACCTGATTCAGCACGTACTGAAGTGACTCGTTCCACTCAACTGCAATTGGCAGTTTATGCAGCTATGTTAGGTATATCAATAGCAATAGGTCAGCCTTGGTTTCTAATTTATTGGCTGCTGCCATTGATTGTTGGTCAACCAATTCTGCGTTTTATTCTGTTAGCAGAACATACAGGCTGCACTCTTGATGCTAATTTGCTGACAAATACGCGCACAACACTAACTTTGTGGCCTGTGCGATTGTTGATGTGGAATATGCCATTTCATGCTGAGCATCATTTGTACCCATCAATTCCGTTCCATGCTCTGGCAAATGCTCATCAACTGTTAAGTTCGTACTTTGCTCATATTGAACCAGGCTATGTAAAAGTCAACTGGGATATTGTGACTAAATCGGGACAATCAGCAATATGACAAAATCTCCAAGTTTTCTAACATTAGAAAACTTCAGGCTGGAGTGTGGTACAGTTCTTCCTACAGCGCGTTTAGCGTATCAGACTTACGGTGAGCTTGCCGACGATCAAAGTAATGCCATTCTCTACCCAACTTCTTATGGAGCGCAACATTGGGATATTGATTGGTTGATTCGTAGCGATAGTATTCTCGACCCCAGCCGTTGGTTTATTATTATTGCCAATATGTTTGGTAATGGACTGTCAACTTCACCGAGCAACTCCAAAGATTGTGGTGGGAGCGAACAAGGCTTTTGGTTTAGCCATTTAGATAATATTCGCGCTCAAGAGCAACTGTTGCGAGAAGTCTTTCAAATTGAGCATTTAGCCCTAATTTATGGCTGGTCAATGGGAGCGCAACAAGCATATCACTGGGGAGTATTGTACAGAGATCGGGTTGCTCGAATTGCTGCCTTGTGCGGTACGGCTCGCACTACAGACCATAACATAGTTTTTCTACAAAGCTTGCGAACAGCACTAACAGCCGATCCTACCTGGAATGGGAAGAGATTTGAAGCTCCTCCAGAGCGGGGATATAAAGCTTTCGCACGGATTTATGCTAGTTGGGCGGCTTCCCAAAGGTTTTATCGTGAAGGTATTTACTACAAGCTGGGTTATACATCTTTAGAAGACTACTTATTACGAGCCTGGGAAGCGTACTACAAACAGCGTGACCCACATAATCTACTGGCAATGATTGATACTTGGCTGCGCTGTGATGTCAGCAATAACTCCATCTACCAAGGCGATTATAAAAAGGCTATGGGTGCAATTAAAGCGAAAACGCTGGTAATGCCATCCACAACAGATTTATACTTTACTCCGGAAGATTGCGCTGCGGAAGCAGATCTGATACCTCAAGCTAAATATTTGCCTATCCCTTCAATCTGGGGTCATAGAGCAGGTAATCCTTACCAAAATCCGCAAGATGAGAATTTTATTCGAGTTGCAATACAGCAATTGCTAACAGAATAAGGAAATACAGCTAGGGTATGAGTTTCATTTTGAATTTTTAATTGGAGCAAAGCCAGTTGAGTAAATTACTTTCGGAAATTGCACAGGAAAAAAGCATCCGCTATTTTTTGATTTCATTTACAGATTTGTTTGGAGTGCAAAGGGCAAAACTTGTGCCTGCTGTCAGTATTGATAACATGGCAGTTAATGGTGCTGGATTTGCTGGATTTGCAGCTTGGCTAGATATGACTCCGGCAGATCCCGATGTCTTAGCAATCCCTGATCCCACCAGTTTGCTTCAATTACCTTGGGAACCAGAAGTTGCCTGGATGAGTGCCGATCTTTACACTATGGATGGACGACCCATAGAACAGACACCCAGACTAGTGCTGAAACGGGTGCTTCAACAAGCCGAAGATTTAGGCTATAGCGTTCGTACAGGAGTAGAGTGTGAATATTTTCTGCTCAATGGTGAAGATAACAGTATATCTGATTTGCGTGATCGTCAAAGCAAACCTTGCTACGACCAGCAAGCCTTGATGCGTCGCTATGAAGTAATTCGTGAAATCTGCGATGCGATGTTGACATTTGGTTGGGGTGCTTACCAAAATGACCATGAAGATGCAAACGGTCAGTTTGAGATGAATTGGATGTATGCTGATGCCCTTGTCACCGCAGATCGTCATGCGTTCTTTAAATATATGGTCAAAACAATTGCCGAAAAGCATGGGTTACGTGCTACCTTCATGCCTAAGCCTTTTGCTCATTTGACCGGGAATGGCTGCCATACTCATTTGTCTGTTTGGGACAGCACAGGTAAAGTCAATCTCTTCCATGAAGAGCAGGGAGAACTGGGACTTTCAACTTTAGCTTATCAGTTTATCGCAGGCGTATTGCATTCAGCCGAAGCATTGTGTGCTTTTTCAAATCCGACAATCAATTCTTATAAACGAATTAATGCAGCTGCCACGACTTCAGGAGCAACTTGGGCCCCTAGCACTATTACTTACAGTGGCAATAACCGCACTCATGCTATCCGCATTCCTGATGCTGGGCGTTTTGAGTTCCGTCTTGCTGATGGTGCAGCTAATCCTTACTTACTACCTGCTTCACTCATTGCTGCTGGACTTGATGGAATTGTTCAAAAACGCCATCCAGGGCTACGTTATGATAATAACAGTTATACAGATCCGCTTCCCCTAAATCAGGTAAAACATTTACCAACAAACTTATTAGATGCATTACGTTGCTTAAAGGCAAATACAGTTTTTCCCGACAGCTTAGGAGAAGATTTAATCACTGCTTACCTAAAATTGAAGCACCAACAGTGGAATGAATATAGTAGCTACATCACTCCCTGGGAATTAGAAAACACATTAGATTGCTAATTTATAGTGGTCTCAACAGATAAATAATTTTCTTTTTTGTAAGTTTAAAATGTTCCGTAGATTTATTTATTGTGGAGATACACGCCAAATCTTAATAGTGCCATCCTGTCCAGCACTAGCAAGTGTTTTGCCATCGGGATTGAAGGCGACAGACCAAACTTGTTGTTTATGTGCTGTAAAAGTGCTGATTTCTTTACCAGTAGCGGCATTCCACAATTTGACAGTGCCATCTTGACTACCACTAGCTAGTAGTGTTCCATCTGGGCTAAAGGCAACAGTTCTGACTTCACCTTGATGACCAGTTAAAATGTGAATAAGGTTACCATCATAAATATTCCACAGCTTAATCGCCTGATCCCGAATGCCAGTAGCGAGAGTGTTTCCATCTGGGCTGATAGTAACAGCATTAATTGATGATTTCGCCTCGAAACTGCCTGTTCGTTTACCAGTTTTCACATTCCAAGACTGGAGCATAGAACCAGAACCACTTGTAGCAAATAAGGTCTGACCATCCGGGCTAAAAGTGGCTGGTTGAGTCTTGAAGTTCCTAAATCCTCTTTGATAAGCGTCGGGATTATCCTTGATGTGGATGATTTCTCCAGTACGCCAATTCCACAGCCTGATGATAGAGCCGAGATCGAGATTACTAAGTAGAGTTTGTCCATCTGGGCTAAAGACTACACCAATCACTGGATCTGAGTGCTTGAGTGTGCGGATGAGTTTGCCTGTTTGAACATCCCACAAATTCAGGCTGCCGTCGTAAGAACCACTAGCGAGAATATGACCATCCGGGCTGAAGCCGACACTCAAAGCTGGGACTGATAAAGTACGCAATAGTTTACCAGTGTTGGGATTCCAAAGCTTTACATTAGCACCAGCACTAGCAAGAATTATTCCCACAGGGTTTGGAGAATACGCAACCCTATAACCTGAATCAGACTGTGTTGATAAAGTACGCAGTGGGTGGCTATTTTTTGGCGACTGAGCAATTAAATCCTGAGTCTTAGGAGTCTGGGTAGTGCAACCGGAAACAGCAATAGTGATAACTGTCGGTGCTATTAGGTAATTCCACAAAATACGGTTGAGAGTCATTGCCCTGGAATGTCTTCAGCTTGATATTTGACTCGACTGATTAAACTAGACACTGTTCCATGATGATTTTCAAATTCTCAACCCCCTATGAGCAGCAAATTATCAATTAGACTTTCTATCAATTCTTGTAAGAGTAGTGTTAAGGGCAAAGATGCAGTAACAACCGATGTCAGCACTCCCTTTGAGTGGGTGAGGCGGCAGAGGATTGTGATTGCAATGTCTGGTGGGGTTGTGTATACGCGCCTTGGGTGAGGCGGTGGCGTTGCAAGAGATGATGTGGCGGTTTGGGATGCAGGAATAACGTTGCGAGGAAACTGGCGATTGCTGTAGTTCAGGATTTGTACAAAATTAGTATGCTATCCATAGGTGTATAGCATAAAGTCCCGTTGTAGTTATCGGTGTATTAGCCCAATAGCTATTTGCAGCTAAGAGGAAATTCTGATGAAATCGGACAAAAAGAGTATTTCCGAAAGGATAAAAGAGCAACGCAACAGAAACAGCCAAAAGCAACAAAGAGTTAATCAACTGTACCCAATCGTTTCTACTTTGGGTGGAATAGGACTATTAATTTACACTTTGTTAAACTATCAAGCAGTGGCTAACTTGGAGAAGAAAGGTTTTTCAACCGCAGGTATCGTTACGAAGACCACAACTCATAAATCAGGATTTGTTTCAGGGGGAGGTGTAGGTGCTTATGTTGAAGTCAGCAAGTATGTGTCTACTATAGAGTTTAAAACAAAACAAGAAAAAATAGTTCAGTTTGAAGCAGATGGTATTTGTTGCCAGGGAACAGAGGTACAGGTACTATATAATCCTGATAATCCTCAGCAGGTAATAGTTGAGGGAGAGATGAGTATTTTTGATAGAGTTAAACAGCCAATGGGATGGGGATTATTTCTGACGTTTGTGGGAATAGGATTTTTTGGGGTGGCTTGGCTAAAAAGCGAGTAGATTAACTGAACAATTGGTAAAATTAAGTGTACCTATTACCTATAATTCCACATCCGTGCATTAATGAAATTTTGTCTGCGTTGACCGTCTCTGCTCCCATTAAACTTTTACTAAATTGTAAATTTCTGAAGTTATAAATCGCTTTGTCTGCAAATATGTTCATCAATGGAGTTAAATTAGTACTTCAGTGAGAGAGAGCAAAGATATCCTTAAGTATTAAAAAGGATTATTAATCAAGCAATAGTCTTTACTAATAATAGGTATAGGATAAATAAAACAGGAAAAACACATTAACCTGAATAAATATTATGGTTATGAGAAAGTTATTAGAAGTTGAACTAGTTGATGAACGTCGTTCAGCTTCCAAAGAAAGAAGCAGAAACTTTGAGGATGTTTTAGTTGTCGGTCAGCCTAGACAGATTTCTTTACAGAATTTAGCTCCTTCTCAAAGTAAATTTGTGATTTTAAACACTAGTGGAGAAGTTGAAATTTTTACTAGTAACGGCCAAATTATTTTCACACAAACCCCTATTTCTCTGGAACAATTTTCCGAAATTACTCTTTTGTCAAAAACCTTTAGCGATCAAATCAAAGACCGTTCTTTACAAATCATCTTTCAAGATGATAATGGTCGTCAGCTAAGTCAAGTACAACTGAAGTTAACAGGGGTTCGGGTTTGTCTAGATATTGATGCAGATCGAGATGGAGTTATTGAAGAAAATCATCCCCGTAAAGCTGATTGGAAGTGGGGCATGAATGGTCATGGTGCAGTCTTATTAGTTAATAGTGATCGTGATATTGTTTATTCAGAGAAAAATGATAGCGAAGAAAGGTTAATCAAAGGTCTGCTCGATCTGAAAGATTTCAGCTTTATGATTATTCGGAAAGCTGGTTTAAGAGATTTGCCTTCTGGATACGAACTAGACTTGTCAGTTAATGAAGACACAGCCAAACGAATTCGCATTTATGATGAATTAGATAGAGATGGCTATGAGTTAATTGGCCCAGGAAGAACAAAAGCAAAAATTAGGGATACCGACCGAGATATACTTTTGGCTATTGAGGGATTAAGTTACCCTGATGTTGACTTTGATGGTTTAGTTGAGATTACTTTAAGCCTAGTAAAAGATAAAAAATCTCTTTACAGCGATCGAGTCATCTTCAGAGTTGCGCCTTGGATTATGACTCCTAATACTTTATCTCCAATCGCAGTCTTTGTTTCTCGCCTGTCAAATGGAGTTAACAAGGAATTTATAGAGGAACTGAGAAAAGTTGTTGGGAATGCTAACGCACAGTTAGATATTATTCCTTTTGAACTTCATCAGGATGACCGTTGGATGCAAGATGAGATTGAGATTGGGTATGCTCAAGCTCCTGGACATTTGATGTACGTGGTGCTTGATTCTCCCCGCGATCGCGGATTAGTTGACTTTCCTAAAACCAAACTTTTGGGCATTGATTTTGGTTATGTAACCCGCAAAAGCCGCTATGAAGCTACAAAATTAGACTCTTTTGGGAATTTAGAAGTTTCTCCGCCAGTAACCGTTAAAGGCGTTCATTATCCTTTTGGTCGTCTGATTTTTGGAGGAACTCGCAAAGAAATTATTACCCAACCGCGTCGAATGTTAAAGGTGTTACGAAATTTTCTCTACGCTCAAAAAATACAAGCACCTTTTGAAATATTTTCTGATTGGTTAAGTGTGGGCCATATTGATGAATTTATGACTTTTGTGACTGCTCCTAGTGATAAAGGATTTAAATTACTTTTAGCTAGTACCGAGCAATTCTATAACATTCTCAACCGTTTACAACAGCAAGGTCATGGTCATGTATTATTACGTCAAGGGAAACGATTTTCTAGAGGGCTGGCTGATATTAGTGTTGTAGATGTTCTTGAGGATGAAAAACTAAAAGAGGATAATCATCGCTTTCAAGAATATATTAATTGGAATCGAGAAGTTTTAAAACAAGAATTAGATTTAAGCGAAGAAGATATTATCGAACTACCAGCTTTGTTTGAAAAAGATCGAGATGGACGAGCCGAAACTTTTTCTCCTAATATGGTCAACATGATAGTTCTAAACCAGCATCTTGGTATTCCTAAGCCGTTTGGCCCTAAGATTGATCACCAATGTCAATTTGAGGCTTATGTTAAAGGAGTTTTAGAACCTTTAGGGTTAGTTTGTCACTTTATCGATGATTGGGAGCCATATTTTCTCGGACGAGGTGAAATTCATTGTGGAACTAATACACGTCGGCAACCTTTTACTCAAAAGTGGTGGGAAGTTGAACCTACATTTGTTTAAAAAACTTTCTGTTTAACTTGAAAAAGTTTCATTAAATAAAGTAATACTAGGCAGACACTTAATTACTCCGCCTCCTGCCATCCTTCAATTGAAGCCAGCAGAATATTCACTAAAGGATGGTCGATTAACTCCTTAAATGCTTCAGTCCCCCCAGCCTTCAACGCACCTATTAACTTGACTTTCAATGTCGGGTTACTCTCAATCTCATCCACAGCTTTAGCCACAACAGTCATTCTCTGTGATGTGGTTGCAGTTGGGTATGTCTGGCTCAGTTGGTTGAGAAGCTGCTGAATTTCGGCTGCGGCTTGGGCAAGGTTCTGCTTTTGCTCTGGGTTGTAGTTGGTGATGTTACCGCCGATTTGTCCTGCATTTACTGTGTCGGCGTTGACTAGTCCACCGCCAAACTGAGCGCCCTGCAAATTGAAATTAGAAATTTTTTTACTTATTCTTTGCTCTTGTTTTTCTGTCTGCCCTTTCAAGCTTCCATCAGGCTTTGGAATCAGAATTTCTTCTTGGAGAAAATCTTTAATAAATTGAACCAGTAACCGATGTTGTACTGCATCTTTATTGGCAGGAGTGGCAATTGTACTGTGATCGGAACCTGGAACTTTAAATGAGTTTCCAAAATACTTTGCACCAGAGAAAGGTTCAACAATTTGTTTTTTAATCAATCCTTTACCATATAGCGGCAAATCTTCAATTAACTCTTTGCCTTTAATTTGTAAATCCTTGTTTGTTCTCAGATTGATAAAATCTTTATCTAAATCATTGAGCCACACATTACTTTGAGAGAATCTCAGTGCGCTGGCTTGAGTATGACCCATAATACTTGATAGAAGCCCTAGCATATTTGCATAGTCAGAACCTAAAGACGGTGATGCCACTAAAAACAGACCAATCTTGGTCAAACCTCTGTCAACTAGCATTGAATGTTGGTTTACGAGAAACCTTCTTGTGACGATTCCCCCCATGCTATGACAGACAAATATAATCCCTGTGCTACTAATTAAGTCATCCAATAAAAACAGGACTTACGCAACTGGCACAAAACGCGGGCGGGGCGAAGCCTCGCCACGCAGTAATTTAAATCAGACCAAACACATATGAACGTCTGGACGTTTTAGTTGCTCAATTAGATACTTGGAAAGTA
>NZ_JAIVFW010000080.1 GCF_020829595.1 Nostoc sp. CHAB 5844 | reverse complement strand
ACCACTGACAATATTCATCTACGAATTTGACTGTTTTTGCACCTTTTCGCGGCTCTATCATACTCCCTGAAATACTTTCGGCGTTTTTCCTTTATTATTCTCTCATGGGAGTGACAACAAAGGGTTAATCACCCACCAATTCCCGTCAGTGCATCCGACTTGTCCCAGCTTCACGTCGTTTTGGTAAATCCCATCGTTGAGGATTTCAAACCCGTACTTCTGGCACTCGTTGAAAATATGCGCCATGATTCGGTTTTCAGTAGTGCAGGGTGTTTCTACTTGGGTGGATTCGTTTAGTGTACTGTCTTGGAGCAATTCGCAATTCGCAGTTCGCAATTCGCAATTATCTATACGATGAGGTGATTGCTCCATCAAAGACCCGAACTCTTTACTTTTAGGTATGGTATTTAATTGCGAGTTGCGACTTGGTAATTGCGAATTGTTTAGGTGCCATTGGATGAAGCGGTGGCATCTTGCCCAGGTTTTTGCTCGATACTTCTCTTTACCGTCTACCATGACTACCCAAGGTTGGGTTAGGTCATCGTCATGGGTAATGGAGGCAATGAGATGATTGCCTGAATATATTTCGTGATCGTAAAAGGATATCTCTACTGTTGTCAGTGGTTCGGGGGCTGTGGTCTGCTCGTCAACATTCTGAAGCTGGGCTGATTGATGAGAGATGATGGCGTTGATCCAAGTCTGGCGTTGGGTCTTGTTACCTTTTGGGCTTACGCCGAGGTCTGTGGCGATTCTTTTGAGGCGCGGGAGGGTGTAGCAACAGAGGGCTTGCTGGGTGTATTGCGGATGCGTCATAATTGATATTCCTGCCTCGACAGGGGTTAGGTTTTTACAAAGGGCGATCGCTTCGTTGTCCAGACGGGGGCGGTCGTCTTTTGTTGTTCCTATTTTATCAACTCCGAGTAGACAAATTAACTCTTAGGCGACATTTTTTTGCAAAATAGCCAGAAGTTCAGATGGGTCAATGTATACAGCCGGAAATAGTTGTTTAAAATCCACATCAAGAGCATTGCAGAGAGCTACAATTAATTCAGTAGACACTGCTTCAGCCTTCCCTACTTCCAATTTGTGAATGTACTGGTAAGTGCAAGTGACCCCATTGTTGTTAACTTTGTCAGCAAGGGTTCGCATGGGAATGTCACCACGTAAGGATTGTAAGCGTTTGCCCAGTTCTGCACTCCATTTCAGTCTGTCAACAGAATCGAGAGAAATCATCAGTTTACTCTTATCATTCTTACTCACATTGTAATCTCCCAGTTGACTTAAAACAGCTTGGTGACTACTATGAGTTTAAAGTTCATCAAAAGCTGTGAGAATATGAACTCTAAGATTCTTCTGCACACAGTATTTAATGGTTCTGTTTTTAGTTGGACTTCAGCAGTCTTGTACTAGGGGAGATGAATAATAGCCCTAGTAAAACCCGCCGATGCAAAGGCGAGGGCAACGGCTCTATTTACTGGCGCACTATTACCAGCAACGGCAAAGATTACCCCCAGGCTTATTACCACTGGCAAGAGAACGGGCAGAAGAAGACCAAGTACATTCCCAAAAAATTACTAGGGGATATCCAAGAAGTAGAAGCGAATAAACGCCCAGTTGTGGAGATATTGCGGCTCTTGGGTGTTGTGGTCAGCCCTAGTAAATTACTAGAGGATAAGCAGGTAAACCCTAGTAATGAAGCTTTAGAAATAAACCCTAGTAATAAAATATCCCCTAGTAAAACGCGGCGCAACAAGGGAGAGGGCAGTGGCAGCATTCATTGGCGAACTATTACTAAGAACGGCAAGGATTACCCGCAGGCATATTATCACTACGAGTTCTGGAGCGAGGGCGATCGCACCCTCAAGTCCTCAAAGTATATCCCCAAGCGATTACTCAATCGCGTTCAGCAGATGGAGCAGCAGAAAGCGGCGGTTAGGGAGATATTGCAAGTGTTGGGGGTGTTAAAATGACGATCTTGAGAATGACGATCTTGAGGTTGTTACGGTAACCACTGCTGAAGTTCCTGAACTAACAGAGCAGGAGCAGAGCGATCACCTGAGTATATGCCGTCATCGAGGATTTTAAACCCGAACTTCTCGCATTTGACGGCAATCTGCGCCATACTTTCTGAGTATACGTCTTAACAGTCGTGTCTATTGCTATAAATGCCAAAATGGGCAAAGAGGATTTTGTCACAACTCTCACCGCTAATTGCAAGCAATGTAGCGGGAGCATCTCAAATTCACATAATCCCCTTCTGTAAGGTGTTTATACCTAACTGTTCTGTTTAATCCTCCGAATCTCAGATCAGTATTATACCGAATCTTTCATGATAAACAACCTTTTATCAGTTATCAGTTATCAGTTATCAGTTAAAGGCTGTAACCGTGATCACTGATAACTGTTCACTGATTTAATTGACCAACTGCTTTAAAATTTGTGCGACTTTATACAATTGGTTCCCGGCTGCTGTACTGAGAGTAAATTTATCCGACAGGGCATAATGAGCGGAATCGTGATCGCCGCGATCGCATTTAATAAACAAATAGTCCTCTCCCGTCGTAATCAACGCAAACACGGGAGATGTGTTTGAACCGACCATATAGGCAAGGGTTTGGGGAATTGCTTGCCGAACACTAAAACCATAACGCTTACTTTCGATAACAATCAACCACAGACTCTCACGGATTATCAAGGCATCAATCAACCCGTCGAGTTGGGTATCCCCATCTTCAATTTCAAAACGGATATATTTTTCACTTCGGACTTGGTACGGTTGATCGAAAAAGCCGAGGGTTTCCAGTAAGGGCGAGAGTAAAATTAAGTTAACAGTACCTTCCGTAATTGCCCCACTATCAGCGTAGTAAAGATATCTCCGCTTGAGGATTTCGAGTTTGGCTTCTTGGGCATCGCTCAAGATTGGCAATGGCTCTTTCCACTCGGTAAAAAAAATAGCATCTGAACTAGGCGAAACACCCAATTTGGTATGGGCTTCTGTCAGATTGGTAATTGCTTTGGTAATACCAAGGGTGGGCATTTGAATCATCAGGGGTGAAGAGTATTTTTATGCTAACATTTCCTTCGTTTCAATCCAGATGCGATACCAATGGGGTGTCACGCAATCAGCAGGCAAATTGCACTCCACATGAGCCAATTAGCAGATAGATATGAACCAAAAATTGGATGATGAGGATTGCGATCGCAGATATAACTTATGTGCCAGATTGCACCGACACCTACAAAGCGCGATCACCTTGCACAGTCATTAAATTATTCAGATGGCATTTATTATGTATAAATAACACTTCTGTTGTTACATTTTTGCTTCAAAAAGTTGCTTCTTAAACCCTACTTTAATAAAGAAGGGGGCTACTGGGCAGAGGTTCCGGCATTTCCCGGTTGTATCACTGAAGGAGACACAATGGAGGAGGTGATGGCTAATTTAAAGGATGCTATTGAAGGTTGGCTTGATGTTGCCAACAGTCGTGATGTCCATGACAGATCGCACTCCTGCACGAATCCTTTGATCATACGAGTTATGTAAAAAGCTCTTACCCAAAGGTGAGAGCTTTCAATGGATTAGGAAACTGTGTAAGAGTAATAAATGCTGGTTCTTCAGTACTTGTTATGCTAAATTGTTAGCTATGAAGTTTAATAAATAAAAACAATTGTATCAATCTTTAAATAAAACCTGTGATGTAATTGACGTGTAAAGCATGTTTGTTGTTAACTTTAAGTACAAGAGAAATATTTTTGTTGTATTTGCTGTACTTACAGTTATGCTCAGAAAACAAGATATTAAAATTCTAACAGAGCTTGTTGATTTAAAAGATGTGAAAGTTATATTACATCGTCTTCACGATGGGATAGGGATAATTTTACAAACCGAATCAATAAAATCACACAGTACTTGTCCTCGCTGTGGTACAAAAAGCCATAGATTACATCAAAATCACCGATACATTGTTAAAGACTTACCTTTTGGTGAGAAACCAGTATTTTTAGAAATAAATAGAAGACAATTCAAATGTGAAGAATGTAAAAAACCCTTTAGTGAAAAGCTAGATTTTGTGAGCCAGAAAAGAACTTATACAAAACGACTGGCCCACAAGATAATCTGAGGGGGCGACATGAAAGCTAAAACGTAGATAAAATAAGCTCCATAGCCCTCATACCTCGTAAATAATACTCAATCTTATTGCGGTTTAATCTCATTAATTTTTGAACAATACACCAACAATGATCTATGAAACTTACCCAGGTTTGACTATATAAACCGACATAAAAACTGCTATGTCTCCTGGTCACTCGCCCATACTCTTTGACTCTACTAATATATTTTTGTACACCAATACGCTTAATTTTTTGCCCTTGAAAGGTGGACATACTATAAGCAAAAGATATGATTAAAATCATCGATATCAAGCGTTCACCAAAAACATTTGTATCTTCTAATTTGTAGCCACCACTTTTAAAGTCTCGAAACATTTCTTCAATATCAAAACGTTTTTTATAAGCATTGATAGCCGAGGTAAGGTCGGTTAAATTTGTTAAGATAAACCACCCTTCTTCTGTTGACCATCCTTTGAGTTCGCGCTGCCATTTACCAGCTAGGTTGAAACCGGCAATCTTCTGAGCTTTTGTGACCTTGATATTTTGTAAAAATCAAGAAACACCAGGTTTTAAACCTAAGCTATCAAGGGAGTGCCAAATTTCATCTTCCCCAAGAATAAATTCATTCTTTTTTAATCTCAAACAAAACTGTACTTCTTGCCCCCTGAGCCAGTTGGCCAACTTTACAGAGCAAAATTCTCTATCACCTAATACAACAGTCTGATATTTTTTAAATAATCCTAGTAATCGAGAGAATATTTTTGATTGCTCCTCAAAATTACTATTTCCCAATCTAGGTAAAAATTCCCAATATATTGGGATAGCCCTCTTGTCATAAATTAAACTAATCATTATCAAATTTTTTCGCTGCCATTTAGTTCGATCAATTACCAAATAAATTCTTTGATTCTCCGGCAAATTTTGAGTTAGCCAGTTTTCTATTATCGGAAACCAAATTGACTGAATATTGAGTATTGGCAGCGATAAGAATCTTTGAATTTTCTTGCGTCTACTTTCAAATAATATTGGTATGGGTAAGGCATTTGCTATTTTCTCTAATTTAGAATAATTAGTTAAAAAAGCGCAATCATCATCGGAAAAAGATGACCACGAAAAAGTATTAGCAGGATTAAAAAATAGTAAGTACGCTTTACTTAAAAATGAGTCGGACTTAAATGAAGAACAAATAAACAAACTCTTTGAAGTGAAAAATGTATCTCCTATTTTAAGAGAAATGCATCAATTAAAAGAGCAAATCAGAAAAATTTTTCATAAGACAGATAACTGGTATCCGGGAGTTTTTAAACTAGGTATGTGGTTAGCGAAAGCTAAAAAATATTTTCCCAAGAGTCACAATACTATTATCCGTTGGTTTGATGAGATAATCGCTTACTTTGATAATAGGACAACTAGTGGTACTGTGGAAGGTATTAATCACAAACTTAAGCTAATTAAACGTTCTGGCTATGGATTTAGAAACTTTGAAAATTTCCGAGTTAGATGCTTATTGAGTTGGCATTTTAACTATTAGTTAAGCATACTATGTACTGAAGAACCTAAATGCTTAGACTTTTAAACATGTCTAAAACATTGAATCATCTTTATACTTCATTATTCTTGAATTTTTTATTCAATCGCCGTTTGAAGGTAACTCCAAATCCCAAAGCCGTAGCTGAACCTAGAATGGTAAGAGGTTCAGGAACTTCAACGCGACCAGCAATGATGGCATCTATCTGAGCGTTACCGTCATGATTTCCACCCAGAGGTGCAGCAGCAATCCGTACGAATTTAGCATTATCAAAAGGCGACTGCCATCGTGCTACCCAGTCATCTACCTTACTGGCAAAAGTCCAACCATCCCGGAAAACTGCAATAGGTTTTCCGGCTTTCCAGCTTGTTCCATCTGTAGAGAAATCCAACAGATAGTCCAGTGCCGACTCGCGGGGAGACCATCTACCTGCATTATCTACATCCATGTCTGCGTAGCGAGCCACCTGCGATACTATATCAACCACATTGAAACCATTTCCATTATAGCGACCTAGAGCCAGTTCCCCCCAGTTACCGTGATTGTGGCCAGTATGTGCTGAAGGAGCGATATTACCAATTTCCCAAATCATGAAATCAGTGCCACGATGGTTGTCACCAGTAGTCGTTGTTAATTCTAAGTTGATATTGTCTTCTACCCAGTCAAAATCAGCGCGATCACCGGAAGTAAAGCCATTATCGGCACGTTGAACAAATGGACTTCGGTGCAAAGCCTCTATTTGCTCAATATTGTTGCCCATACCCCTAAGTTGGACTGGGGCATCGAAGTGGCTAACACTGCCCAGGTTGCCGATAGGGCGAAGACCTGGATCTCGTGGAGCGGTGTTGCCTTGACCCTTTTGATTGTTACTAGGTAAGTTGCGAGTACTCCCAGATGCCATCAAATCATTAGCGTTGGGTGAGTGAATGTCATCACCAGGGTTATTAAAAGTAAAAACACCTGGCTGATCTAGCAAAAAGTGACCTAGTTCGTGGGCAAATGTATCATTAGCTGCACCATCTGCGATTCCAATACCATTCATCCCTGGAAACCTAGTTGGTGGACTGGTAAGTCCTCGGAGTCCAGCATTTGTATAGTTTCTGACGTAGTAATTATTTACTGTTCTTGGGTTAGCACTACGCGAAGCACTTTTGACTGCATCATCCTCAGCCCCAGTATTAAGAGGATAATCGACGTTACCGTATCTCGTGGTGACAGACTCAGCTTGAATGACGGAAATACCTATTTGAGCATATATCTGATTGGCAAAATCAAAATCGCGGCGAGCGTTCGGCGCAGCTGATACCCCATTTTTATCAACCACAATCGTACTCCGAACATTAACTCGGAAATCGCTCCAGTCATAACCTAAAGTAGTATTAACCGTTCCATCAAGAACAGGATGGCGAATATCTGTCCAGCCAGTTCGTTCTTCGCCATTAAAAATTGGACTGAAGTGCCGAAAGCTGAGATAGCCCTCATTTGGTGCGAGCGCTCCCCGCAATCCTGGAATATCGAGACTACGAGAAATCTGCGCCGCTTTTGCTGATTCTGGCATCACAAAAGGTGCTATTACACCTACAAGAAGACTCCAGCCAATAAGTTTTTTGTATCGAGAGTTCATAGATAGTCCTCCTGAGCGCTAATTTGTAAACTAGAGTAAAGTCTTTGCCTCGTAAGGATTTCCGAAATTTGAGTCAATCTAGCGTTGATTTTCTGAAAGTCACGCCCAGCATTGAATTGAGTTTCTTTAAGATTTTCTTTGTGAATCAATTCTGAATTTTTATCCTTGTATATACCAAACGAATATTCTCTTAATCGCTCTCTGCTTGAGAGAATAAATAAGATGAACGTTGCCATCTGCTTTTCCTGTCGAAATGTCAAGAAGAACGAAATCCTCTAGCTTTCTGGCAGCAACCAACCTAAGAGTAGAATTTTGATAGCCATTAGCACTAAGGTATTCAAAGGCAATTTTTTTTATGTTTGGGTTAAGAGAATTAGCTAAAGCCCTATCTTCAGATGAAGGCGGAGATAGATTAGTTAAATTTGGAATTTCTTGATTAACCAAAATTGTTACGTCAGAGGCATAATAGATTGTTTGGCTATTGGTATAACCTAAGCCAAGCAATAAAACTAGAAAAATAATTTTCAATGTCATTGAAGTTAGTAAAGCTGACATTATTACTACCTTCCAGAGAGAATTTAGCTGCTTAAGTCTTAGCTGTAGTTTGTCTTGACCTGTTGCTCACTTTCCAGGTCAAAACCCGATCGCTTTTTGCTCAACTTTTGCTCAATCTTCCAAAAAAGCTTTCTTAGAGGATGTTTCTCAATTTGCTCAAGAGCTTCTAGGACAGAGGTTTTATCAATATCGTGAACCAGCCAGTATTCAATATTATCTGCCCATTGAGGAAAACGTTCATTCATCAGTGGACGGTGTTCTAATTTATCTAGGGTTTCACATTGTTGATACTTTTGAGTATCGGGGTGTACCCTTTATCATCTTGGTACAAGAAACTAATTGGGGTAGATATAGCGTAGACACTGACTTGAAAATCTAAGCGCAGCTAACAACTTGGGTATTAAACCAATATCATCCACTCCAAGCTAAAGAGGCTCGCGCCCCGGCTATATGCTCTTGCTTTCCAGTTAGCAAGGCGAATAAGGCGTATTCCACGGGATTAGCATTCCAGAGTTCTATAATGTGTTCCTTCATATAAGACCATACGATCCCACCAGCAGTTTGGTAATGCTCAAGCACATCCTGGAGAACTTGCTCACCGAAGGTGGCATAGAAACAGACGAAATCCTTGGCAGGATCACTTACTGCGGCTTCTGTCCAATCGATTAGTCCCGTCAAATTTCCGTCTTTGTCCACAAGCGTATGACCGGGGTGAAAGTCTCCGTGAATCAAAGCCGAATGCCCAGGCCAAAAGGCATCATTGGCAATCCAGTCCTGCCAACGTGTCCAGCGTGTATCAGAAACACCAAGCATTTCTCTGGTCTTCTCCATACTCTCTGCCATAGATTGCCGCACTTGATCAACTGTTTTAACTCGGATACTGAATTGTTTCACTACCTCAATGCGTGTTGTGTGGAGTTGCGCCAGTGTTTTTGCCACAGAAGAAATATATACAGTCGGCGGGGACTTCGGATCAATGTACCATACATAATCGCCGATATCTGGATCTATGGTTCCGGCAGGAATTCCCTTTAATTGCGGATAGGCAACCAGTTCATCCGAAACAATTTTCCAGATGGGAACGCTCACATCGACTTGGCTTTTAACCAGTTCTAGGACTTCTCTTTCATAATACATACGCTCAAGAACATCAAGTCTTCTGGGAAATCGCAATACCCATTTGGTATTATCCTCTTTGGCAGTAGCAAACGTAGTGATAAAATCCATTCCGGATTTGTTAATATTTAAGTTGTCTGCGTCCAAAATGAAGCCATTTTTGTCGGCGATGCTGAGTATTGTCCTGATTTGGTAGTCTTCACTAACAGATTTAGTCATTTTAAATTCGCTCCTTCATGAGCATTGGCTAACATCTATATCAGGCGTTCACCTCAAATTAGCCCAATGTAACATCAATAATATATAGCCGCACTACACCAGAGGACTAATTCGTGTAATGCAGTCGCTCCCTTATTCATTAGCGACAAGTTAAAGTTTTCAAGTAGTTATCAAGACAATTAAATAGTTGAGAAAAACTGTTGTGCTTCTCTACCCATAATATCTGCGTCTGTAACAGATGCGATCGCAGTTGTACATTCCCTGCCTTGTACTATTTATACTACATTTATGCTGCAAATGTCGAAACACCAAATCAGTAGTAATTTTATATTGGTCATTTTAGCATTGCCTTGAGTCCTCCCAATCCTTGACTAACTTACACGCACTTGTACACAAGCTTTCGTCTTTGAAATGAAGGCTGCGATCGCACTCCCTGTGATTAAAACTCCACCTCACACCACTCAACCACTCCGTTGTAGGCAGTCACTTCTTGCGTTTTTAGGTGCGGCGGCAGCGATTCATCGTCAAATGCCAAGGTGATGACGTGAGTATCTTTGACGCTCAAAGGACATTTTCTGATATCGGTTACTTTCGCTGTCAAACCGCTTCTTGTGCCAATGAGGTACTTTACGCTTAATCCAATTTTTATTTCAGCGAGTGGGATAGACATTGGTTAGAAAAGCAGGCGAGAGAATGTGGTGGTTTACCTCATTTTCTCATGAGGGTTGAAGGGGCGATCGCTTTTAATACTCGTATTGAAAATTAGGCTGGCATTCATCAAGTAATTTCAATACTTACCATTTAAACCATCAAGAACTATTTCTGTTAATTCATGGATTCTCTCAAGACGTTTTTTAGACATAGTTATAATCCAAGTTCACGCATTAAAAAGAAATTGTTATAAATTCCCAAACCATCATAGGTTCTTCATCACCTAAAGAATCAATTACAGTTATATTCCACCTGAAATCATGTAAATATCTTTTTAATTCCATTGATTTTACTAACACGTTATCTTCTTGCCAAGTATCGTATCTATGTCCAACCATAATTGGATCACCTTTCCTGGCAGTTGGCACTTCACATTGATAATAAACAATGCCTCCATCATCACCAACTGCGACAGGAAAAACATCAGGCAAAAAAGGGGCGGCAATAACATATTGCTCTTGTCTGGGAGTTAATATAATACCGGATTCTCTCACCATCTTTCGAGCAACTTCTGAACGGCTTAGTCTCTCCATATTTGCAATCTTAAATAGTAATATTTTGACTTATTTAAATATTACTATAGAAATCATATTTGATTTCTGAAAATAACTACGAGATAATACGGGGGACATCATTTGTCTGATAGCGAACAATGATAATTCAGCATCTAAAAGCTGCGATCGTAGAACTACAAGAATTTATAGATAATCGCCCAGATGCACGTGAGGTGAGGAAAGCTTTGGCGGTGAAACTGGTGTATCAAGGCTACAAATATCAAGAAATTCAAACAATTTTAGATGTGTCTGTGGGTGCGATAACAAGCTGGAAGCAAGCCTACGAAGAGTATGGAATATCAGGGCTGCGCCTCAATCATAAAGGAAGAAAAAGTTACCTGAGTGATGAACAGCAAGAAGAAGTATTAAGTTGGTTGCAAACGAAGGATATTTGGGAGCTTGGTGAACTGGAGTACAAATTAGCATTTGAACATGATGTCATCTACGAATACCATACGGGTTTGATTACCGAGTGCATCAACAACCCGTACAACATTACCTCTGGTGTCATATTCATAGGTGGTAGGATTCCCTAACACATCCTTAACTGTTTGCAGCGAGTTTGCAGGGTCGTAGTCAATCTCTATAGAATTACCTGTGGCATTGAGTGTTTTCTTTAACCTGCCATCATCACCGTACTCAACTTTTGCACCAGTACGATTTAAGGGATCGATGATTTCCTTGAGATAGTGAGGTTGATTGGTGTAATAAACAAACCGAGTCTCAAATTGTTCTTGATCCTTAACGCTCACCAAATCCCCATTCGCATCATAGGTATACCGAATCAGTTCACCCATCGGGTCTTTCACTGACGCAATCCGACCCTGTGCATCCCTATCGAAAGTGACTTGCTTCCCGGCGGAACTGTAAATACCGTCATCCGTATAAGTCAGCTTGTTCCCGTTAGTATCAGTGACAGTAAGCAAGTCTCCAGTCTGAGCATCGATTTCGTAAACAACCCCTTCCTTGGTCGTTAGCACGTACACATTACCGAAATTGACATCTGCGGGGTTATAGTTTATTCCACCGTTCAGCCCAACATACTCATCCGTCCCATCCTTCCGCAGAATCCGCGCACTCTTCACGGAAAGGGTACTGGTTACGCCTTTATCCCCAACAAAAGCGGGTTTGTAAACTGTGTTATTAACACCACCGATCGCACTTGCCAAACCGAATATCGGGTCTACTGTGGGACGGAAAGTAAACGCTTCTCGTTTTCCGCCCGGCAAAGTAATATAAACCCGTGTTCCATCCTTAAACGCAGACTGGTATCCAATCAACGCATCTTCCTCACTCGGCGGACGCAGCGAAGTCCGAAGATCCGTATCCCGGAACTGCTACACGGAACTTATCTAAAATTGTTTACACAACTTTAGTGTCCGCTTCCCGCTTCTTTCCTTTTTTAGAGGATTTTTCCAAGGGAGCCGGCTCCTTCTTGTCCACGGGCGTAATTTCCGGTCTAGCCAACCGTACAAATTCTGCTGGAGCTATTGATAAGTTATGCGCTGCATTTAAATCGCGATCGCAGCGAAAACCACAACTAGGATTTGCACAATAAAACTCTCTATCTGACAGTTTTAAATTCTTGTTAAGAGTACCACAACTAGAACATCTCTTAGAACTAGGATACCATCTATCAACAATTTCAACAGTAGTAGCATACATAGTTTGTTTGTACTCTAACTGTCTGCGAAATTCATAAAATCCTAAATCACTGATAGCAGCAGAAAGCTTTTTATTAGCAATCATACCTTGCACATTCAAATCTTCTATCCGAATGTGAGCATACTTTCTACTAATTTCTGTTGTGGTTTTATGTAGGAAATCATGGCGTATATTAGCTATGTTTCCATGAAAATTTGCTAGTTTTTGATGGAACTTTTTAGCTCGGTTAGAAATTGTAGGACTTTTAGCACTTCTTCTCAATTGCTTGTTACGATTACGCCACTGAAATTTAGCCAGCTTGTGTTTCGCTTTGTTCATTGGCTTGGGCGCTTCGTAAATCCTTCCATCTGAAAGAGTAGCAAAATTAATGATACCTAAATCAATTCCTGTAGGTTTGACTACTTCATGAGATAAAGGAGGGAGTTTTTCAGCGCGAATAATAAAGCTGACGAACCATTTATTTCCCTGCCTTGAAATAGTAAAAGTTTGGGTAGCATAATTAGCATCTAAAGGCTCTTTGAGACGAAATGTACCTAATGTAGGAATTTTAATCTTTTTCAGAGGTTGAAACTGAGGAGAGCCAAAAACTTTACGTCCTTTTTTTGATAAGGCTTCTGGTCTTATTAGTACAACTCCGTTACTATGAAAGACAGTAAAAGAATCGCCATCCTTTTTTCGTTTAAAAGTAGGTCTTTTGCTTATACCTTTAAACCAACGTTCATAAGCTGTTATTAACTGCATGAAAGCAGTCTGATATACTTTGGATGATAAATTATTCATCCATGCGTTTTCAGGTTGTTTTTTTTGTATAGTTCGTAAAAATTCGCTTGATTAAGCAAATCTTTTGATAAACGCTACTTGGAAACTCTTGATAGTCTATCCTTTGTAAAATTGAAAGCCCATAGTTATAAACTAACCTTTTAAATCCAGCATGACGAGCCATTAAGGTTCGCTCTTTATTATTTAATTTTAATTCTCTCTTAATAGCGTACATAGCTTGGTTCAAAATTAGTTAAAACTTATTTAGTGTTTATTCGTCACCCAAGCCAGCGTCGCCCCTGACTCCGCACCAGACCGAATCATTTCAGCAGCTTCCAGGGCATCCTTTTCAAAATCAGACTGCGGGTTGCGATACGACCACTGAATAAACCAGTACGTGCCAAGCGCACCTTCCACCTTCTGGAACTCCGCACAGAAGATGTAGTTTTTGAGAACAGATGCGATCGCGCTATAACAAAACTCTTTCGGATCTCCCGGCATCTCTTCCTCACACCACTGTTGAAACGCACGATGGGCGAAGTGATTGTACAGTCCAGCGAAACTGTCTTTACTGCGACGGTGCATCAGAAAACAAAGCAGCATTGAGGCTGGCCCTTTAAACTGGTCTTTGAGTCCGCCTGCCACTGGAATTACCCAAAGCTCTGTAAATGGCTCGTTGGTAAAATTCTCATTAATAGTCATAAGACGATCAGGACGTGAGATTGCAATCGCAAAGTCAGCTTTGTTACCTTTGAGATATCCCCCTTGTTGGGCTTCTAGAATCGTTAGTTTTGGTGGACAATCGAGAAGGAATTGCCCGTATTCTTTGGCACAGTTGGCTTGCAGCTTGGGTTGGTTAGGTGGAATCAGAAAAACGCTGTTGTTGACTTTGAGTGTTTCCATGATTGTGAATTTCTAAGGTTTACGTGAAGTGGTTGTATTGCTATGAATGACAAAGCTTGTGTTAAGAAAAGATGCTTGATGTAATATCAAGTCTTTGAGTATCTTCCAGCCCCGATTGCAGATAAGAGAGTGCAGTTTGGGCATCACCGACAGTTAAATCAGGCTGATACTCAAGCGTTAAGAAATCTGGGTGTTTCGCAATCTCTTTGAGGATAAATTTTGCAGCGTCAATCAATGAGTGCAGATTTGGGGAAGATATTGAATATTGCTTCTGGCTTGGTGCTTCGTTCTGCTTCTCAGGTTTAGCTGTTGTTACACTTACAGGAATTGCTCTTAGCTCAGACTTCAGCAGTTCAATTTGGCGTAAATTGTTGTTAATCTCTGTCTCTATTTGCGTCTTTAATTCCTGTGGAGTGAGTAGTTGCAATTCATCTTCAACTCGGTGTTCTTCGTCTTCACGATTCTTATCAGGCAACAGAATGTAACGCCACCCTTCACCATATTCGTCAGCTAGATATGTGTCCTGCTCGTAATATCTCATGCCAATTATTTGACCGTGTTCCGTGCGTTGCCCAAAAGTAAATCGAGGGTATTGCCAACCCGGAGGAATTGATATTGTTGGTTCCATTGTTTTAGTGAATTAATGAATAAATGAAGAGAAAAAACTAGGAATCAGAAGTAAACATTCTTCTGATTCCTAAGCTTTGATTTACGCCGCGATTAGCTCTGGCTCTAGCCCGTAAGCTTGTAACCTCTGCCAATCTAAAGCTGTTAACTCATCAACTGGGAGGTCTAACAATTCTTCACAAGACCGCAATCGAGTTTCTACGAGAACGCGTACCGCATCAAACACCGAGTTTGAATACTGTTTATGGACTGAAGAACCCTGTATCACCCACCAATTCCCCCTGGTGTAGCCGACTTGTCCCAGTTTTACGTCGTCTTTGTAGATCCCGTCGTTGAGAACTTCCAAACCGTATCTCTGGCATTCTTTGAAGATATGGGATATCGCTCGGTTATCAGTGGTGCATGGTTGCTCGAATGGTTCGGTTACTGGCAATGAGCAATCTTTGTGATGTGTGCAGATGTAGCGGTAGCACTTAGCCCAGGTGTTAGCTCGAAATTCTTCTTTGCTGTTGACTATCACCAACCAAGGTTGCGTTACAAAATCCTTGTGGTCATAGGTGATTTGGGCTATTAGTTGACCATTACTATAGATTTCATGGTCGTAGAAACTGATTTCAATGCAGGTAAATTCTTCTGGGGCTACAGCTTGCGCTTGCTGGCTCATGTACTGCGCTAGCTCGGCTTGGGCTACAGCTTGCTCATCAACAGAATAATCGGCAATTGCTTGCTGTGTATAGGTTGAATGCGTCATAATAGAATTCCTTGAATAAAGGATAAAAGGCGATCGCAAAGTTTCTCAGGCTGGGCGGTCGCTTTTGGTTTTTGTACGAACAACGTTGTGGGTAGCCACAACGCACTCAAAGAGATTTGGCGTAGCCATTATTTGTGACTCAAAGCAAGTGGCGTTTGAGCATTACCAAGATATGAACAGATAGTTTCAGAAGACATGACTTTAATAGCTTCTGTTTACTATACGTATCTTGGTGGAATTAAATTTTCGAGGTTCTGTAGTGCATATTTGCAAACCTTTTTAGCGTTTGGTGCAGGCGGTTCGCTGTTCCTTTGCCTTTGTAATTACAAGTCTACGCTGAAATTTCTCAGATGTCAAGAGATGTAAGCTGATAAATATAAGTTCATAACTGAGAAATTTCAGAACAGACTTTGAAATTTGTAGTATATACTTGATAGAAGTAAGCTTAAGGAGTTGATTTTGTGAAGCAGACTTTGATTAGGTGGAGATTAAAAGAAGTAATGGCCAGGTATGACATTAGAGCTGGTGACCTCGCCAAAACTATGGGTGTTAGCCACAACTCGATAGCTAACTTACGAAAAGCTAAAACTATGCCTCGACTTGATGGCGAATCATTAAATAGGCTATGCAATGCACTAAATTACTTAGCGCAAGATTTAGAAGGAGAAATTACCCCAATAGATTTAATTAGTTACACCAAAGATCCAATTACGCCTATTTCCGCTGAGATCTCTGGTGAAAGTGAAAGCAGCAAATCGAGCCAAAGCAGAAAGCTTCGCTCAACAGACGATCAATCTCAAACTTCTCTGTCTGTTGCATAGTAAAAGCGATCGCAGGCCGGCAAGCTAGACGATCGCTAACTCAAATTGTTGACTACAAAGTGAGCTATTCATATGCTGACACACTTTTGAGTTCAGCTACTTGCTTCACTTTGGCCAATTGCAACACTGATTTTCTCAAGCATTTACCAACCGTGGGCAAGAAATATGCTGACACTAGAAGCGGAAAAAACATTAGCCCTCCCTTACGCAGAGCTTAACACCAGCATCAAAGAAACTTTCACTACCATCGACCGATTCGAGTGGCAGGCTGTCGATGAAATCCTCCAAATGCGGGAGAAACAGATTTACTTTGAAGCTGGGTATAAGAGTTTTCAGGAGTACTGTCAGCATGAATTATTTGCCTGGGGTGGCTACCGACGAATTAACCAACTGCTAGGGGCAAAGAACGTCATTGATACAGCTGGTGAGTTGGGCGGATACATCAAAAACGAGCGTCAAGCTCGTCCTTTATTACGTTTAGTTAAGGAACCAGAGAAGTTAAAGCAAGCAGTTGCGATCGCAGTGGAAGAAAACCCCTCCCCCAGCGAATCAGACTTTGCCACAGCTGCAAATATTGTAATTCCTCGCCTTCCACGTATAAAAGCCCCTGCTCAGGAACCATTGGTTCCCAAAATTCAAGAACCAATGGTTCCTCAATCTGCCAAAGTCACAGTTTCAGCACAGTCACATCACAGATATGGAGAATTAGGAACCATAGAAGCAGATGCGCCAAACTACTGGCAGCAGATAGTCACCTTTGAGGATGGTAGCAGGGAACTGGTTAACAATACTGATTTAGATGCCCCAAGCGTTCCATTCTCCACCGAGCGAACCTACCCCAAAGAATATGCCCTTGCGATCGCACAACTCAAACAACAACATCAGCAAGAACTAGAACGACTGGAGCAAGAATTGAGGGTTGGACTACAGGCAGAAGCTAGAACCAGAGCAGAAGAACAAGTAATTGAGCAATTGGAATCCTTACAAAACCTGTTCCAGCCGCAGAAACAGCAGAATATCCAGTTACAGCAACGCCTAGACGAAATGGAAGCATTGAGGCAGTTGGAGTTTGAGAACCAGCGACTAAAAGGACGCATCCAAGAATTAGAACACGCCCTTGAAGAACGTCCTGTTCAACAGTGGGAAAATACTCTAACCAAACAGGCAAGCAAGGCTCTCAACAAACAAGTAAAGCTTGCCCTGGAGAACACCATTGATTTGCGATCGCTTGCCCAGGAACCACCCAAAGAAAATGCTACTGAATGCCTACGGCTAATGGGTATAGCTTTGGGTAATCTGGCCAGTGCCATGAACAACGCCCAGGCACTTCAAGCAGCTGCAATTATTCTAGGGAGTGAGCCAACACCACAGGCTATCGCATATCGCACTGAGCAATTACAACTACTACCCCAGGCAGTTAGTGACATTCGGCAAGTATTATCCAAGCCTGAGTGTACTTGGCAGGACTACTTGACGGTCGCCCAACAGTACGAAGTGATTCAATCAGACTACTGGGCAGAACTGACACCGCAACAGACAGAGTTAATCACTACTTTGGAGAGAGCTGCACAACCTGCCACTATCAGTCTTGGGAGCATTGTTGCCCATGCCGACCCTTACTTTGCGTTGTATATACGCAAGGGTGAAGTCATCGAAGATTTCGGGGATGAAGTTCGGGTGGCTTGGGATCATTGGAAAGATAAACCAAAAAAGACTGAGCGCTATTTCAAGGATGAATTACGGTTCTGGCAAGGTGAGAACCAATAAATAGGACTCACTGCTCACATCCTTAAAAGAACTAAATGCGGCATTGCAAGTATGCCGTTCATATTGTCATGGGAAAATAAAGGAGAGAATTATGACTACAGCATTAAAAGCAATCAATGGTGGTCAACGAAAAGGCGTTAACAAGCAAGCCTCTGATGAAAAATCGATTAGATCACACTGTAAAGTATCAATTGAGGATATCAACTGGGTCAGGCAACAACCCCCCTGTGTACAGCAGCTTTGGTTGGATTCTGTTGCAGCAGAACAATTCGGTGGAACTGCTCATAAACTCGACACTAACCTCACTTATAAATCATTACAAAAAGCAGGTGCGGCGTTGATGGCTCAAGGGTTATTCCAGTTTGAGGAAGTGTTTGGTCGATTGCCTTCCGGTAGACCTGGACTGATTGGCTATCGGGTTCGCAACTTGCACGGTTATTACAATCGTTTTTACTGGGAATCGTCCACATCAGGGGAAACCAATTCATGTGATGAGAAAGCTGTTCAAGCCGGGGAGAAAATCAACCACACCGAAGCAAATCTAAAGCATCCCAGCGTAGAACAAATCCAGCCTGATTTGGAACAATTCCAAAAGAATGGTCAAAAAAGTGAGGAATTACAAGGCTTCCAGAAACCTAACAACGTTTCTAACTACCCCTTAACTACCTACCAACCACCCACTAAGGTGGTTGGTATGGTAGTTGGTTCTTCCAGCAATAGCGAAAATTTACGTGTGGAGGAGACGGCGATCGCATCCTTGGGGGATGCGTCGCCTCAGACTGTCGAAAGCGTGGAAGAGAAGGAAGATTCGCCTACGGCGACTGACTGCACATCGCTGACGCTTGTGGATGATGTGTCGAGTCAACCTGCTTTGTTGTTGAGAGAAAACCAAGATTGTGGCGAAGAAGTGAGAGACTGTCCTGAAGGCACTTGTTCCGCCGCGCCGCCTGCCCGAAATGAAAAATCTTCAACGGAGGCGATCGCACCTCAAACACAGGAGCAAGTAGAACAAAGTCAACCCGCTTCGTTGATAATTGAGAATCAAGCCCCTGGTAAGGAATCGAAAACTCCTCATGAAGCTATAGGTTCCACCTCGTCCGTGCCACAGCCTGAAAAGTGGTCGAGTGAGGCGATCGCTGCACGGTCAAAGGCGCGTCCCTGGCGAATGGAGAAGTTAAAGATGGCAGGAGTACTCGAAGAGAATCCAGGGTTTGAGTTCCTTCATGAGTGCTGGGAGGATGATCCCGCCTTGCAAATTCTGGTCAAGAAGCTGCTGGCTAAGTTTCCACAATGGTGTATCGCGTGTATGCATGGGGTGCTGGTGAAATTAAATGATTAGCCCTTTGTTGTCACTCCCATGAGAGAATAATAAAGGAAAAACGCCGAAAGTATTTCAGGGAGTATGATAGAGCCGCGAAAAGGTGCAAAAACAGTCAAATTCGTAGATGAATATTGTCAG
>NZ_JAIVFW010000007.1 GCF_020829595.1 Nostoc sp. CHAB 5844 | reverse complement strand
ATCCTTACGGTAACTTGACCTTTCTTGGCTTTACCAGTGGGTGTTTTAGCGCTGTTAGTCATAATGCTCATTTAATGCTCAAATGTGGATGCTCAACTTTTTAAGTATTGAGATATAAGCATTATACAATAGCCATGCCAGTTCAGAGAAATACGCATGGAGTGTGCTTGTTTTAGGAATCGTCGTTTGCTTCAATTTTAGGGTGTCTGATGGCGTAGACGCTTTGCGGCTTGCCGTTAGGCATCGCTCATCAATGCATCAGGCTCACCCTCTCTGAACGATCCTACTACGTCAGTAATTACTAATTCGTAATTCGTAATTCGTAATTTGTCATTGGTGGTACAAGCTGACATTCAACCTGAAAACAAAAATCTTCTGACTTTTGCCTTTTTACTTTTGACTTTACTGACTAGTCATACAGCCAAGTATTTGCGGAGAAATCATCTTTAGTTTCTGCTGGTAAATCGGGTAATGTTTCTGGTGAACGATGAGATTTTCTGTAAGTAACTGGCTTATAAGTTTCTTTTTTCTGGGTGATAATACTTCCCTTTGGTTGTTGTAGAGCTTTATTTTCTTCTATTAGTTTAGAATTAGCTTCTGCCAGGTGGAGTGCTGTTTTTTTAGTTTCATCAAGCTCTTTGGTTAAGCGTTCTACCAATGTTTGCTGTTCGGATAAAGCTGATTGTAATTCTTTAATTTGCTTTTGCAACGCTTTTTCTGATTCCTGATTTTTTTCTAAAGTTGTTTTTAAATCTTGAATAGTAGTTTCTAAATCTGCTTTGGTGGGAGTATTACGTTTAGCAGGTGTTGACTCAGATGTTTCTTCATCTGCGCCAGCTGTTTGTTCAGCAATTTGTACAGCCGGGACTTCAATTGCAGCTTCATCTACTGCACTATTTGGTGTTAATTTTTGTGCTTCTGCTTGAATTAAGTCAGAGATACTCTGTTGTTTCCTAGCCATTATTTTCTCCAATCACGCTGTAGTTCATCAGCCACGCGGCGGTAGTCTGATTCGGCCTCCCAAGCATTTTTGCCTCGCCATTGATTAATTGCAACACCCTCTAATGCAGCTCGTTCGTGGGCTTTATAGGTACGGATGAAGCCTTTGCAAACGGGAATTCCTAGCTTGACGAGAGTGTTTTGCGCTTCCATAGCTTCACCAATACTCCGCGCATCGACTTTAGTTAAGAGTACACGATGGGCAACTCCTGTGGGGACGACTGCTGATTTCACTGTGTCAATTAAGACAGCTAAATCCATTGCGGATGGAGGTGTAGGTAAAAGTATATAATCTGCGATCGCTACTACTGTTGCCAATGCTTCAGAGTGCAGCGCTGGAGGCGTATCCACCACTACTAAATCGTAACCTTTTATTTTGTGTAAGTGACCTAAAAGTTGCGGATCTGTCTCTTGAGATAAATCAAATCCCATTCCTTGATCATTGCGTCCAAACCACCAACTAGCAGAACCTTGAACATCTGCATCTACCAGCAGCACTTTCTTTCGCTTAGCAAATTGTGCAGCTAAATTGATTGAGGTAGTCGTTTTGCCGACTCCTCCTTTACCGTTGAGGATAGCGACGATTTTTGGCACTGCTTGTACAATTTTAGATTTTGGATTTTAGATGGGTAATTGCTTTGAGTCTCTAGGTTCTATAAATCTATTTGCCGCATTCTGTTGTGAAATAGGGATGATTTTCTATTCTGCTATACAAGAATATACCGCTTTGTGTGACCCACAATAGCAGAAAAACTCGCCAAAATAAAAAAGGCAGGAGGCAGATACAAATAGTAATAATTAATTCTGGCAAAATTTTATGACAGTAACTAACAGTTTGCCTGATGGGCCAAGAGTGCCTTACTGGCTGAGACTAATTAAGTTTATTTTTCGGCCAGTAGATTATGTTGAAGATTTTGCCAAAGTTTACGGTGACAACTTTACAATTTGGCGCAAAGGTGAAAATCAGTGGGTGTATTTCAGTCATCCCCAAGCATTAGAGCAGATTTTTACTGCTGATGCTAGTCACTTTGAGACTGGTGGTGGCGGCGGCGTTTTAAAATATTTGCTTGGTGATAATTCTTTGATTTTACTAGATGGCGATCGCCACCAACGCCAACGCCAATTACTCACACCGCCTTTTCATGGTGAAAGGATGCGGGCTTACGGTCAAACTATCCGCGAGATCACACAACAAGTTAGCAATGAATGGGTGATACGCAAACCCTTCAATATCCGCGCCTCCATGCAAGAAATCACCTTGCGTGTCATTTTGCGAGTGGTGTTTGGTGTGGATGAAGGAACAAGGTTTCAACAACTGCGCCAATTACTCACTTCTGTCTTAGACCTCATCAGTTCGTCGCAGATGTCTACCGCCTTATTTTTTCAGTTTATGCAGCGCGACTGGGGTGCATGGAGTCCTTGGGAAAAGTTTCTCAGCCAAATGCAACAAATTGATCAACTAATTTATCCGTTGATTCAAGAACGTCGCGCCGAATCTGGGCAGAATCGTCAAGATATCCTGAGTTTATTGATTTCCGCTCGTTACGACGATGGACAGCCCATGTCCGATGTAGAGTTACGCGATGAATTAATGACAATGTTAGTTGCAGGACATGAAACCACTGCTTCTGCATTGACTTGGGCTTTTTACTGGATTGACCGTTTACCACAAGTCCGAGAAAAATTACTCCAAGAATTGTCTACCTTGGAAGTTAACCCAGAACCGAATAATATTGCCAGATTACCTTATTTGACAGCAGTCTGCCAAGAAACCTTGCGGCTTTACCCAATTGTGATGAATGGTTTCGTGAGGGTTGTAAAATTGCCAATTGAAATTATGGGTTACAAATTGCCCAAAGGAACAGCAGTAATACCCAGTATTTATTTAGCACACCATCGAGAAGCAGTTTACCCACAGCCAAACCTATTTAAACCAGAACGCTTTTTGACAAGACAATTTTCTCCATATGAATATCTACCCTTTGGTGGCGGAAATCGTCGTTGTATTGGTTTAGCTTTTGCTCAGTATGAAATGAAAATTGCCTTAGCCACAATTTTGTCGCAGTTTCAAGTATCTCTCGTCAACAAACGCCCTGTGCGTCCAGTACGTCGTGGTTTAACTTTAGCCGCACCAGCCGGGATGCAGATGGTAGCAACACCACAAGTCAAACAGGCAAATACACCTGTAAAAGTTTAGTTTTACTGGGTAATTAGGCATATTGCTTCCTCATTTTGCCTAATTGCTTTCCCATTTTGATAAATTGAGTAAGCAAAATGGCATAATGCTTACTCAAAATGCTCAATTTGAAATCCTATGGGATTTTTCAAAATAAAAATCTCATTTTCTTTAACTAAATCACCCGTACATCTTACAGGTAAGCGTTCTTGATAAGATTTTATTGCCAAAATATAATCATGATCGAGCAGTTCAGTTTTGATTCGGCGTAATTTCTCAAATACTGAACAAATAATTGTAACTTCACCACTTAATCTTATTTGTATCAACAGAATGATTACAGGAAAGTCTTTGAATTTCTGTTTGCAGATTAGCTCTAGCAGATTTTTCTGCAACCTCAAACATAAGAGGCGTAAAATATATGTGCTGTCTTTGCAAAAATTTTTCGAGAACTTGCTTACGACCTTGAATATATTCAGCTTCTGCCACCCAAGCATATTCTTGACGGATAGCATGAGCATATTCTTGATAATTAACTGGGTCAGCCGCTAAAATTGCCAAATCAGCATCTAATAAAATTTGGCTATCAATATCGTCAGTAGCCGCTTGGTGGTGTTTTGTATTCAGAATTAGACGCTTAACAGTTGTTATCTGACTAATAGGAATTGCCAAATTAGTTAATAACTGACAAGCATATTCGGCACTTTTTTCTTCATTATCTTGAGCTTGAGTATCATAAACCACGTCATGTAACCAAGCTGCAAGTTGTACAGCAGGTAAATTTTGGGTATGAGCTTGCAAAGTCTGAATGTTATTCAGAACGTCATGAATATGTTGTAGTGTATGGTAATGACGGCCAGCAGCAGAATATGCCTCAACTAATTGAGCAAAGGTTGCTTCAATCTTGCATTGGTCAACTCCAAAAAATTGGAGTGTGTACTGCCAGTGATTAAATAAGTTATCTGTTTTCCTATTCCTCACACCCTACTTCCTATTCCCTACTGTGCAGGACTTACGCAAAAAAGTTGTCTGTGAAAACTGGGGAGCCAGCGCCGTGGTGTTAGCGTAGCGATCTTCGACGTAGGAGCGTCGGCAGCGCGGTCTTGGGGGTTTCCACGCCACTTCCTTCAACGGGGGGAACCCCCCTTCGGGTTCACAGTCGCCTGATGCCACTTGCTCCACTTGGGGAGACCCCAAGACCGCAGTGGCTCCGGAGGAAAACCCTCCCGCAGCGCTGATTCACCGCAACGGAGTGGCTCCCCATGAGCGACTGCCGCGCATGGTTTCGGTGACAGTCGCGCGACTGGCGTTGAAAGGGTGAAAGGGTGTCGGGTTAATGGGTTTTGGACACATACACCCCTAAACCCCTGCACCCTTACCAAACCCTTGATTTTTCATTTTCATGCGTAAGTCCTACTGTGGTTACTTAGCTGAGAAAACAGCGCCTCCCAATTAATTACAGCAGGTCTTGTGCCTTGATTGACGATTTCAAAAGCTTGATTGGTTGTGGATGGCAAAAAAATTGATTCTACACAAGCGGCTGCAACATCAATTCGACTCGCATCTCCTGATAAGGTGTCGCCTTGACCTAAAACTACACCCAACTTACCATCAGTAGTTGCTTTGAGCAGAGTGTTGAGGTCGTAGGAAGTGAAAGGCCCGTCAATCAAACGACCTGGGCGAATTATAGTGTATGGTAAGCCGGAATTAGCGATCGCTGCTTCACCTTTTTGCTTGGCATCCAACACTCCAAAGGCATTCAACACACTAAACGGAAATTTATCCTGGCGCTGAACACCACAGGAAGACACAAACACAAATCGCTGCAAGTTGCGAGGTGCAGCCGCTACTAAGTTACTGACACCTTCAGCATCTACCTTCGCTGGCGTATTTTTTGCCTTGGCTTCTCGATATCCAGAGTCAAGAAAAATTTGTCCCCATTGCAACAAGTTTGGCTGAGGATCAAATTCCCATCGAGCCGAGGGAAAGGCAGTAGTGCCAGTACAACAGATAATGTGAGTTACATTCGGCATCGCTGCTGGTAGGGTTGTGGAGTCGCGGATATCACCGACAGCAGTTTCCACTTTGTTATCAAACATTTTTTGCGCTTTTGCGGCATTACGTGTCAGGACGCGCACCTTCACATTCTTTTCTAGCAGTTTACCCACAACTAGCTGCCCGACTCCACCAGTAGCACCCACAACTAGCACCAAATTTTCAGCACTCATAACTTTCTCTAAGATGGTTTATTGCTAATTTACTCAAAATATAGAACAGGCTGTTTGCTTCTGTGGGGAGATATTGCATTCAAAAGCCCGACCATAATGGCCGGGCTTTTGAGAAAGGCAGTGGAGATATATTCCCCAAAATTTACATATAGAGTTTCTGTATAAATCGCTGTACTGATAGGTAATACCACTGCACTAAGACTAATTCCGGAAAACTAGAAAAAATTTTTTGGGAATTTATCTGAGTATTTTTGACCATACCTACGAACAAGAGTTAACGTCTGCCTTTAGGATTTTAAAGGAGAATATCATTATATTTACAGATGAACAATACATTGGGTAGCTGGCAAGAATGGCTGACTGTGCTGGGCTATGTGGGATTTACCGTATTTATCATTGCTTGCGTGTTTGCCGCACAGAGAAAATAATTCTCAAATTCCTCATGTAGAGAAAGCTTTGATTGTTCACCTGGCTCTCCTGCATCTTATACGAATTCACGAAAAATTTGATGCACATAAAATCTGTAGAGACGTTGCAATGCAACGTCTCTACAAAAAAATTCGTTTCATCTTTAAAGGAAATTGGTATTAGTCAGGGTTTCTTGAAAAAGCTACAGATTAACTGGCCAGGGTCTTTGTGGTCAAAGGGTGAAACAGTCCCATCTGGCTGAATTCTCACTTTTTGGCGGCAGTTGTATACCTCAAGGGGTCTTTTTTTCCCATCCACGCTAATAATTGCTCTATATTCCCAGTAATTTTTAGCGCTGCGGTTAATACTAAGAATACAAATCTGACGACCGTTGTAGTTACGACATACAGAAGCATAGGCTGGCAATATTAAGAAATTGGAGACTATGAGTAGTAATATCAAGGCAAAATATCTCATCTGGCTCAATTTAGGGAAAATCAACTACAAGCTTTAAAGACATGGCCTTGCAATCAGGACTTACGCACAAAGATTGTCTGTTAAGACTGGGGAGCCAGCGCCATGGTGTTAGCGTAGCGATCTTCGACGTAGGAGCGTCGGCAGTGCGTGGTTTCGGTGACAGTCACGCGAGTGGCGTTGTCAGGGTGAAAGGGCTTCGGCGTGAGCGTCAGCGTTCGACTGAGCGCTCACGCCGAAGTCCGAACGGTATAGGGTGTAGGGGTTTTGAAGACTTATACACCTACACCCACACACCCATACACCCTTGCCCAAACCCTTAGTTTCTCGTTTTCATGCGTAAGTCCTAGCAATGTCTCTACTGGGCATTCATGTCGCAACTGTAAAAGTGTAGCGATCGCGCCTTAATGACAGCAAAATCATGAAATATTATGATATATTTTGTCGTTTATCTGGCACAAGCTAGGCTAATTGCCAGAATTTGAGTTATTAAATGAACTTAAGCGTCTGAGAATCAAGCGTAGCTCACATGCTATTCTTATTTTGTTTTGCTTAAATTATATTTGGAACGTTAACCAAGAGGAGTGTAGATATCTATTGAGTAATCTGGGCTTTCACAAAGTCTATGCTGATAAAATCAGGCGCAGTAGCCTTACCGCCCTATACCTTTCATGCGGAAAGGACGCTGATATTTTTCTCGCTAGAAAATTAATAAATTATTATAATTTTGTTTATGTTAATAAATAAAGTAAATAACAATTAGCGTTTGTTACAATAAGAATGAACTAAATAAAAGTTTATTATAAACAGTATATTTAGGAAAATATGGCTGGCTTGAAAGTAAAATTTTAGGCTTTCAAGATTTAAATTAGTATCAAATAAAAACAAGGACTTGCACATGAAATTTGGGATTGATATTGGACATAATTCTCCACCAGACACTGGAGCTAGAGGCATAAAAATTGAAGATAATTTAACATTAGAAGTCGGCAACAAAGTTATAGAAAAATTAAAAGCTTTGGGGCATGAAGTCATTCCATGTAGACCAGATCGCCCTAGTTCTTCGGTGAAAGATTCGCTTTCACAAAGAGTGAATAAAGCAAATGCTAATCGAGTGGAAGTTTTTGTATCGATACATTTTAATGCCTTTAATGGTCAAGCCAATGGCACAGAAGTTTTTGGAGGTAGTGATACAAGTAGAAGAATAGCGAAACCTGTATTAGATGAAATTGTCAAATTAGGCTTTTTTAATCGCGGTGTTAAGAGTGGTTCCCACTTGTTTGTAATTAGAAACACTAATATGCCGGCAATTTTGATTGAATGCTGCTTTATCGATTCTCAAAAAGATGTTAATCTTTTTAACTCAGAAGCAATGGCTAACGCAATTGTCAAAGGCTTAACTGGTAAAGTACCTACCTCTCCTATTCCCCCTATACCAGATGAGGAACAGAATGTTGATACCACCACTCTCAGACTGCAAAAAGCCTTAAATCGGTTAAAAATTACCGATAAAAACGGTAAGCCTTTAGTAGAAGATAACGTCTTGGGAGAAATAACTAGTTCTGCTGTTGAGAACTTTCAAAAAATTGTCGGAATTGCCACATCGGGAGTTGCTAATACAGCTACATGGAATGCGATAAATTTGATTTTGGCAAAACGCATTATTCGACCAAACCATGCTGGTGGAACAGTTGTCAGATATTTACAATACCGCGTAGGCGTGGAAACTGATGGTGTTTATGGCCCTCAAACAGAAGCCGCAATTAAGAAATATCAACAGCAAAATGGGTTAACTGCTGATGGAATTGTTGGGCCAAATACTTGGCAGAAATTGATTGGCTAGTATTAGCGAAGAATTCAGAAGTCAGAAGCCAGAATCCATTCTGGATTCTGTGCTACTGGCTAATGAAGAGTGCTGAGTGCTGAGTTAAAAGACCGCCCACAATTCACATTGCATTTACCGAGTGCGAAAGTACAACATCCTCTTATTCTTACTCAGCACTCAGCATTGAGTACGGTAAAAAGTTTATCAAATTAAGTTTACTTCTGTCTTCTTTTACTAGCCGCGATTTTTTTCTAGTAGCAGCATCATGATTAAACTTAACAAAATCTGCTGCTCTTCGCGATCGCTAATTTGATCAACAGCTTTGATGGTAAATTTCCGAGACAAGAAAGTGGGAATTTTCTCTAAACGCATCACCACCGTACCATCAGCCCGACTCACTAAATAAACAGGATTAAATACGTATCCAGTAAATATACCAACAATCGGAATTTCTGCAAATAAAGCATCTGCAACTTTTACCCAAGGATTTTTCTCTTGGATAGTTAAATAAGTACTGTCGCCATTAAAGATATCATAACGCGATCGCCAAATGGATTTTAGACCTCGACGTTTAACTGCACCGATATTTGTACCGTTAGTATCACTAAATTCATAGCGGGCAGAAAAGTCAATAATGCGATCGGCTTTAATGTAGTATAAAGGTGTAGTTTGCTCACCATCAGCAAAAATTGTAATTGCTTCTTTGAGCTTGAAAAGTTTTTGTTTAACGTAGAAAGCTAAATTACCCTGAGCATTAACAATAGATATTTGCGGCGCTAATGCCCAAAACTTGAAGGTAAGTTCCAGAGGATACTGCATAATTAAATAGAAACCACAAGGTTGATTGCTCTATTAATCCCAAACTAAGTAAATAACAAGTAATTAGGTAAATAATATATACAAATTGATACATTACTTTGTAGTTTTTCAGGGCAGCATCGGGATGGTATAACAAGATGGCAAGCAAGCAAGCAAAAATGATTTAACAAATGGAAAGCAAATCTACTTTCGAGGTTACATCTACAATGTTCTGTGGGTGTCTGAAAGTAAAGTCAAAATCGTACTGCCAGGACATCATCCTAACTCTTGGGTGTCACCTTATCCTGCTGGCACGTACACTATTCCAGCATCTTGGGAATTACCAATAACGCACCCTGAACTATATGTGATCAACTAATAAGACTACAGTGTGAGTAAGATACAGAAAAAAATAATTAACAACCTCTAAATGCAGACGAACGCAGATGATTATGGAACAACCAATACAAGTAATTGGAGGTGGACTAGCTGGGACAGAAGCAGCATGGCAAATTGCCCAAGCTGGAGTGCCTGTAATTTTTCAGGAAATGCGCCCCTTACGCTTCAGCCCTGCCCATCACACAGAACATTTGGCAGAATTAGTTTGTAGTAATTCCTTTGGGGCAATGGCAAGCGATCGTGCGGCAGGATTACTGCACGAAGAACTCCGACAATTAGGTTCGGTAGTCATATCTAAAGCTGATGAACACGCGGTTCCGGCTGGTGGGGCGTTGGCGGTAGATAGAGGACAATTTAGCCAAGATTTGACCGAAACTGTCTCTAATCATCCCTTAGTAGAATTTCGACGTGGTGAAGTCAATGCTATTCCTGATGGAATTGTAGTGTTAGCAACTGGGCCCTTAACTAGCCCCGATTTAGCAGAAGACTTGCGTCGCTTCACGGGGATGGAGTACATGAGCTTTTTTGATGCGGCTAGTCCAATTATTGTCGGAGAGTCGATTAACCGTGATATCGCCTTTATGGCATCCCGCTATGACAAAGGTGAAGCCGCTTATCTCAACTGCCCGATGAATAAAGAGCAGTATTTGCAGTTTTGGCAAGCACTTTGTCAAGCCGAACAAACAGAACTCAAAGATTTTGAACGAGAAACAGCGAAATTTTTTGAAGCTTGTTTACCTATTGAAGAACTGGCACAACGAGGAGAAGATACGATGCGTTTCGGCCCTCTCAAGCCAGTGGGTTTATCTGATAGTCGTACTGGGGAACGTCCCTACGCAGTCGTGCAGTTACGCCAAGAAGATAAAGCCGGTCAACTGTGGAACATGGTAGGCTTTCAAACTAACCTACGTTGGGGTGAACAAAAACGCGTCTTCCAACTCATCCCTGGGTTAGAAAAGGCAGAATTTGTCCGGCTGGGAGTTATGCACCGCAATACTTTTATCAATGCTCCCCAACTGATGCAGCCGACTTTGCAATTTAAGCAGCGCCCCACTTTATTAGCAGCTGGGCAGTTAATTGGAACTGAAGGCTATACTGCCGCCGCCGCTGGTGGTTGGCTGGCGGGAACCAATGCCGCACGCCTAGCTTTGGGTAAAGAACCGTTAATTTTACCGCCAACAACAATGTTAGGGGCGCTATTAGAGTTTATCAGTTCTGCTTCGCCGAAACATTTTCAACCAATGCCGCCTAATTTTGGAATTTTGCCCGATTTAGGTGTAAAAATTAAGAATAAACAGGAACGTTACGGACGTTACCGCGATCGCTCTTTAAGTGACTTGGCAAACTGGAAATCCCAATTGATCTTAACCACTAACTAACGACACTAGCACACCATTCAAATCGCGGACACGAGCAATTGTCTGTCCCCAAGGCATAGTTCTAGGTGCATCTAAAGGTTTTGCGCCTGCACCTATCGCTTTCATATAAGCTGTACCAACATCAGGCGTGATAAATGAGAGTTGCGTTAACGTTGGTGCTTGTGCGGGATCATGGCTACGAAAACCACTCGGAAATAATGTCTCTGCTTCGCTAGTAGAGGAGAATGCTAGGGTGGTTTCGCCAGTTTCAATTTCTGCCCAAACAAATTTATCTGTTTCCTGAAGAGTGCGACGAACTAACCCGAATGCTTTTTCAGAAAATTCAACAGTCTTAACTACATCGTTTACCCAGATAATTGTATAGCCGAACTTCATTGTTGATTCTCCTATATCAAAGTGCTGAGTTACCCAATTAAATTACGAATTACGAATTAGTATCAGTTTGAATAATTTAACTTCCTAAAATGTGAGAGTCTGTAGCTAGAGTTTTAGCTGCGGTTTGCATCAAGTTGATATCTGCTGGCGACCATATACGCGGTGCTTGACAGTGATGTGCCACTAGCAATCCCCACAATCCTTTGGGTACTAAAATAGGGACAACTAAGTTAGCACGCACCTGGATGCTGTGGAGAAAATCTCGGTGACAAGTTTCTAAAGGTTCTGTATCAATATTAGCGATCGCTCTAACTCTGCCAGCTAAATACAAAGCCGCATATTCATCAGTAAAACAATTATCTGGCCCCGTAGAACCTAAGATTGAATATTTATCTGAACTTAAGGATTCAAAAGTTACCTGTCCATGCCACTGCCAATAAAAGTAATATAATACTACGCGATCGGCCTGAAGCAATTCTCTTAGTTGATTGGTTGTTTGTTTAATTAATGCATCACGCTGCATTGTTCTGACAAGGCGCTCTAAGACTCTTCGCAACCCCTGTTCAACAGGTTGGTTTGATCTGGGGTCAAATTCTGATTCAGAATGAATTTGCACAGTTCCACTAATTACGAGTTAAAGCATGTCTCTAGAGATTCTATAGTAATTTATCAAACATCTGATGAAAAATCATCCTGGATGAATAGGAAGATTTTAACGACAACAATGTAGATGAGCGATGATTAGGGTTTGCTAAAAAGCACCCCAAACGGTACTAAGATGCTGGCAATTTCCTCTGGTATTGTTGTATTCATGGGAAGATACATATAACTGTCTTGTAATCTCAGTGTATTGTGCGAGTTACTAGTATTCCTTATGACTGTATCTAAATGTTATGTATGCAGCTAACCCGCATTTTTAGTGCGTGTGTACCTTTGTGATGAGCCTAAAGGAAAAATGGATAAAGTCAATCTTAAAGAAAAGCAATATTTACTCATTGCAGATCTAGCCCCGAAGTTCTTTAAGTAACGATATATTTGAGTATCTATATCTATCCTGCACACATCTACTTTTTTGTTAAATCTATGAAGTCTTATTTAGCCGCCGCTATTCAAATGACAAGTGTGCCTGATCTATACAAAAATTTGGCACAGGCAGAAGAATTAATTGAGCTAGCTGTGCGCCGAGGTGCTGAATTAGTCGGGCTGCCAGAAAACTTTTCTTTTATGGGAGAAGAAAAAGACAAACTCGCGCAAGCAGAAACTATCACCTGTGAAACAGAGCAATTTCTCAAAAAAATGGCTCAACGCTTCCAAGTGACAATTTTAGGCGGCAGCTTTCCAGTTTTGGTAGAGAGTACAGGCAAAGTTTATAATACTTCCACTCTAATCGACCCTAGTGGTCTAGAAGTTGCTCGTTACCAAAAGGTACATTTATTTGATGTGAATGTTCCTGATGGCAATACCTATCGTGAATCTAGCACTGTGGTAGCTGGTACACAATTGCCAACAGTACATTTTTCTGAAGAATTGGGCAATATCGGTCTTTCTGTTTGTTATGATGTGCGCTTTCCAGAATTGTACCGCCATCTATCCAATAAAGGAGCCGATGTGATGTTTATTCCAGCTGCTTTTACAGCTTTCACTGGTAAAGACCATTGGCAGGTATTATTACAAGCAAGAGCAATTGAAAATACTTGTTATGTGATTGCACCCGCCCAAACAGGCACAAACTATGCCCGTCGCCAAACTCACGGTCATGCTGTAATTATTGATCCTTGGGGAGTCATTTTAGCTGATGCAGGCGAAAAACCCGGAATTGCGATCGCAGAAATCAACCCCTCGCGTTTAGAACAAGTTCGTCGTCAAATGCCTTCTTTACAACACCGAGTGTTTGGTTGAAATGAAGTCTGATGAAGTCTGAAGTCTGAAATGTTACCCCTCCCTTCAGTCTTCATCCTTAAAGTTGTTCCTACTCCCCATCTTTAATACTTTCGAGTAAACTCCTCAACATCAAATAAGCCGAAGTTGCACCAGGATCTTGGTGTCCAAGACTTCGTTCTCCTAGATAACTGGCACGTCCTTTCTTTGCCAGCATCGGTTTGGTGTTTTCTAAAGCCTGTTCTGCTACTGCTACAGCCTGTTGCATTGCAGCCAAAGTGTCTTTACTTTGCCCAACTGCTTGCCTAAAAGCTTCTACAGATGGAGATAGAACATCAACCATTGTTTTGTCTTCTCGTTGGGCTTTACCACGTTGCAAAACTCCATCTAATCCAGCTTGCAGCAATTCTAGTAACTCCTGTGTAGTTAGTTCTTGTTTACCAGCTGCTACAGTACTGGCTTTTAAAAACCACGTGCCATATAAAGGGCCACTAGCACCACCAACACTAGAAATCAGAGTCATACTCACAGTTTTCAAAATGCTGCCCATATCTTGATTAGTCACAGTTGCTAACTGACTCATGACCTTTTTAAAACCACGATTCATATTAATACCGTGGTCAGCATCACCAATCGCTGCGTCTAATTGAGTTAAATATTCTTGATTCTGTTCTATTTCAGATGCAAAAATTTGTAACCATTGTAAAATCCGCGCTTGAGTTACCATATCAAATACCCCATCGCAGACTTGGCGTGTGTACTGGTGCATCCCACAACCGGATGAGTTCATCATCCAACTTGAGCAATGTAATTGAGCAGCCTTGCATTTCTAAGGATGTAATATAAGGGCCAATTAAGTTACGGGTAATCAGCATTCCTTGTTTTTCACAGATTTTTGCTAGCTTGCGATAAATAAGATAAAGTTCTGATATAGGTGTACCACCCATACTATTAACAAAGGCTAACAAGCGATCGCCTGTTTGCAAAGGTGGATCAATTAATTCTACATCTGTCCATTCGCCTCTATTTTCATCCCACTGCCGGACAACTCGGCTATAGCCAACATCATTAATGATTGTTTGGGTTAATATCTCTGCAATCTCATCTGCTGATTTTAGATTAATCCTTTGCCGACCAGGTTCTCCGTGAATTCCAATGCCGATTTCCATTTCGCGATCGCCTAATGTAAATGTTGGTGTACCCTTAGCTGGTACAGTACAAGATGTCAAAGCAATCCCCATACTTCGCCCATTCAGATTTACCCGACGACATAAATCTGCTATTTGTGGCAAGTCATAACCTTGTTCAGCCGCCGCACCACAAATTTTTTCTGCTAATACCGTTGTTCCCACACCACGGCGACCTTGAGTGTATAGGCTATCCTTAACTGCCACATCGTCATCAATCAAAATACTTAGCACACGAATACCTTCACTTTGAGCTAACTCCGTTGCCATCTCAAAGTTCATCACATCGCCGCTATAATTCTTGACAATATAAAGGATACCAGCCCCACCGTCTACCTGTTGAGCCGCCGCCAGCATCTGATCAGGAGTCGGTGAAGTAAATACTTCTCCTGGACAAGCTGCATCTAACATTCCCTTACCCACAAACCCAGCGTGCATTGGTTCGTGACCACTGCCACCACCAGAAATAATTGCTACCTTACCCGGTATTGGTGCATTGGTTCGGTAGACAAAAGTCGGCTCATAATTGACTTTGATTAAATCTGAATGGGCGATTGCCATACCAGCTAGACTTTCTTTTACGAAGTCTTCTGGCTCATTGATCAGCTTTTTCATGATCTGTATTTGAGAAAGGTGCTACAGATCAGAATAATAGACTGAGAAGAAAACACAAAGACGCACCAAACTCTTATAAATTAAAAATCTTACAATTAGCATTAACGTATGCTAACCTTGGTTTTAAGCTTAATCACACTAATTTTATTAATTGTTAAGCTGATGTGCATACAAGTTGCACCATTTAAATAGTAGGTAAAAGCTTCAAACGCTAGAGTCATAACTAATCTAATTCGTTTCCTGAATTTGCAGGCGGATAGTGTGTTTTGTTGTTCCACTGAGTTGCAGTTCCATAATTTCTGTACCAAAGGGTTCAATGCAACTGAGGAGCGATCGCAAGTTTGGTGTACTTGCACCAGTATCAACATACAATCTATCTGCTAAACTACCGATGCGTTTCCAAGTCATGTATAACTTGCCAATTAGTTGTTCCATTTGGGAAGCTTGATTGACTAAATCAGCCGCAACACTTAAACAGCCGACTCTGTGGGCTTCTTCTAAGGCTGTTTCTATGTCTACTTCTTCTTTAGTGAGTGCTTGGACTTGCGCCGCAGATTTGAGATATTTGGCTAACTGACGCGCTTCTGTCGTCACCTGCTTGATGGTGTCTACATCAGGGTTAGCAATGATTTCTTTTTGAATAAATTTTTGGTGCTGTTCTGGCAATTTTTCCATTTCCTTTACCAATGGGGCAATGTAGCGCGGTGGTAGGGAATTTTCTGCGGCTTTTACCTTTACTGGTTCAGGGATTAAATCTGACGACATTGCCATCCATTCATCGGTGAGTTGACGGACTTCTCGCCTTGTGATGCGATCGCCTTTTTGAGCAGCTTCACTCACCATCTGTTGTACTTCTGGGGCAGATTTAGCGGTTTCGACAAAGGCGCGTTTGCTAAAGTTATTGACTGCGGCTGGTTCTAGCCTGCCTTCTTCTAAAAGAGTATCAGCACTATTTGCTAGTTGAATCCAAGAGTAAGCTTGACTCTTGCTAATTTCTCGTTCCTTCAGCCATTTAAGAAAGCCTGTACCCCTTCCATCGCCGCCTTTTTTCTCTCTATCGCGCACTGCCCTTAAAATTCGCCCCCGCCAAATTTCTGTTTGCAGATCAAAGCGATCGCATACTTGCCAAGCTATATCTAACTGTTGTAAAAAATCAGACTCAGGAATCTGTTCATCTTCTGGGTCTGGCAGTTCAAAGGTAAGATCAGCTGGCTGTTGTAGGGCAGCAGCAAGGTCATTAATAGCGTCGGTATCTTGCACAGTGGATAACTGACTAGGGTATGCGTCGGCTTATTATTACATAATCTGTGTGTATTGAGGCAAGATTATGAATGATTTTTTAGGATGCAATAGAGATAGTTTTTATTAGTCTAAGTGGTAATACTTAACCAATAGAAGTCTCTAGCGTAGCTTAGGGAAACATCTTCAAAATCTTCAAGATATACGCTCTTTCTTATTGATACCGATTTCTGTATTTATGAGTGATACTAAACAAAATTTTGTTAAATTAATATGTCAAGATTTTTCAAGTTAATCATCAATCTAGTAATTCTAGGAGCATTGTTATTCTTATGCCAACGAGTTTGGGCGCAAGAATGGCAACCTGTGCGTGGAGGTATCCCTTACGGCATCAGTGGAATAGCTTTATTAGGACAACAAAATAATTCTCTAGACTTTCTCATTGCCCATGATAATAAACAGAAAAATCAAGGTCGTCTAGCAACTATTAGCATCAATGGTAAGAATACACATGAGTATTTACCCTTAAATTGGCAAAACAACATAGAACTCCCAATAGACTTAGAGGCTTTAACATCAATTCCCGGAACCAGCAATTCTTTTATTGCTTTAGCTAGTTCTGGCAAAGCCTATCATTTGAAATTCCAGCCTGCCAATAAAGCTATTTTTGTGATTAAGGAATTTAGTATTTCAGACATTCTACCAGAAAGTAATTTTGAAGCATTTGGATTGCAAGATATAGATAGCAAATTAGTTGCAGTGTGGGCGCATCGCGGAGAAGGAGAACAAGCAGCGATTATTTATTGGGGAACTTTAGATTTAAATAGATATCAAATCACTACTATAAGTTCTGCTAATTTTAAAGTTCCATTTCCCGCTGGGAATGTGCGTCATATTTCTGATTTAAAAATAGACTCTGCCGGAATTGTGTATGTCACCTCAGCCAGCGATGCGGGAGATGATGGCCCATTTCAATCAGCTGTATATGTGGCAGGTTACATAGGATGGCGTGGTAATAAATTGGTTTGGCGGCAGAGTTCGCAACTTATTCCCCTCTACCGCTCTGATTATCACAAAATTGAAGGTATAGAACTAGTACCTGGTGCAGCAGGCGGTTTAATTGTGGGTACTGATGATGAAAATTTCGGTTCCTATGTGTACATGGTTGGTGGAAGTAATTAATCTTTGTAGAGACGTTGCAATGCAACGTCTCATCTGTTTACACATTAAATCGGAATAACATCACATCGCCTTCTTGGACGATGTACTCTTTTCCTTCACTTCTAACTAAGCCTTTTTCTTTAGCACCATTCATCGAACCATTTGCTACTAAATCATCGTAAGCAACGGTTTCGGCGCGAATAAATCCTCGTTCAAAATCAGAGTGAATTACACCTGCGGCTTGGGGTGCAGACATACCCGCGTGAATTGTCCAAGCGCGGGTTTCTTTAGGGCCACTGGTAAAATATGTTCGTAAACCTAATAGAGTGTAAGTTGCACGAATCAAAGATTTCAAGCCGCCTTCTTTCACACCTAAAGATTCTAAGAAATCAGCTTTTTCTTCTTCGGTTAATTCCACTAACTCTGCTTCTACTTGAGCAGAAACGATGACGACTTGAGCATTTTCACCAGATGCAATTTGCCTAACTTTTTCGACAAATTCATTACCTGTTGCTAAATCATCTTCCGAAACATTAGCAGCGTAGATAATCGGTTTATTGGTGAGTAGCCCTAGCCCTAGCCCTTGAATAATTGCGGCTTCTTCTTCATTTAAACTGATTTGACGTACAGATTTACCTTCATTTAAAGCTGCAACTAGTTTTTCGAGAACTGTGATTTCAAACTGAGCTTCTTTGCTTGTGCGGGCTTGTTTACGGGTACGTTCAATGCGGCGCTCAATTTGCGCTAAATCTGCTAAACCAAGTTCTAAATTGATGATTTCAATATCCCGCGCTGGATCAACAGAACCAGCAACGTGGATAATATCATCATTCTCGAAACAACGCACCACATGAACGATCGCATCAACTTCTCGAATGTGCGATAAAAACTGATTACCCAGCCCTTCACCCTGACTCGCACCTTTCACTAAACCAGCAATGTCCACAAACTCAACACGGGCCGGGATAATTTGTGCAGAACTAGAAATTTGAGAAAGAACATTTAACCGTTCATCCGGTACTGCGACAACACCGACATTCGGTTCAATCGTGCAGAAGGGAAAGTTAGCAGCCTCCGCTTTGGCATTGGCTACTAAGGCATTAAATAAAGTAGATTTTCCGACGTTGGGAAGTCCGACAATTCCGGCTCTTAGCATTTTGGATTTTAGATTTTGGATTTTGGCTCAAACTACTAAGATAATTCAAACAGGTTCAGGTATGGTTTGGGGAATTGGGGCTGGGACTGGTTGGGGAATTGGTGCTGGGACTGGTTCCGGTACAGGCCCTGGTATAGGTTGGGGAATTGTTGGCCCTGGTGTAGGTTCAGGAGTGGGTAAGGGGTTTGGTTGCGGAGTAGGAATTTGCGGTTCAGGAATTGAAATAGCTTGAATATCAATCATGGGTAGTCTAGTTAAATTATCTGACTTTCCCAAGCTAGATGATTACCCCAGATGCTGACATCTTCCTAGCTAGTTATAGTGAGTTACCAAAAGGTTTAACTTTACCTTAATTTGCTGAGGTGTAGCGATACGGCTGGCGATCGCATTTTATATGACACGTGAAACGAAAACCAGTTTCGTTATAACTTAATTTCTGACATCAAGAATGAGATTACACAAGCACAAAGCTGCTCAAATGTATTCAAAGGCAACAATTGTTTAGTCATTAAAACGCAGGGAATTTTCCTCCTTACGCCGGAAAGTTCTACTTTACCTTCGTATTGATATCCCAGTGATTTGTAAAAACTAACAGCTGTTAGTGATGCGAAAACAGTCAATCTCTTGATTTTGCAGTTTAAAGCTTCCTGCTCTAGTGCCAACATCAATTGTTTGCCAATACCCTGATAGACATAATGAGGATGAACAAAAACTGCATTAACCATATTAGAAATCTTGTTTAAAGTACTAAAGCCAATAATTTTATTCTCATACTCGGCTACAAAAGTAATTGTTCCTTGCCCAAATAGATTTGACCGACTAGTTTTATTCAGGATAGCTTCTATCTGTTCATTATTGTAATCTTGAGAATTTAATACTCTTATAGAGAATTCTTGTAATTGAAATAACTTATCTTTTTCATGATTTTTCATTAATCTAATTTTTACTCCAAGTTGATTATTGGCTGATTTTTTTAAATTTATATACTGATTACTTTCCATATATTTAAAATATTTATTTAGATATTAATTATAAACAAATAGTATAAAAAATAACAAATAATTGATGCTATCCTGGCACAGAAATGCATGGCAGTCAATAGTTACTAATCATTGACTGCACTCATTAGTATTTTGTGGGATTAATGCAAAGAATAAAGCTAAATTTTAGCCCTGTACTTAATTAATTAAGTACAGGGCTAAGTGTAGATAACGCTAATTTTTGTAATCAGAAATCTGGCTGTTCCCAATTGCATGAGATACGTGCTAACTAGCCTTGAAAGTCAGTCAACGAAATGTACCTCACTTAAACTTCTGCTGGCTGATATTCTTGTTGTCTTTCGACAAAAGATTGCACACGGTTGCGGTAATTTCTAATGGTGTCGTCTACCCAATCGCGATCGCTACTATTGGCATACAAATGTACTAACGGCTCACTAGCATCTGGTAGAACTAATAGCCAGTTATCATCATAAGGCTGACCAATTTTCACCCCATCGATAAGTTCGAGGTTTTGGGCTGGGTGAGTTTCTACCAAGTAACGCATTAATGCACCCTTAGCTGTCCAAGGACAGCGAATTGTTTGAGTTCTGTGAATCACACGGGGCAATTCTGAACGCGCGGTAGCCACAGATCGCTCTTGAATTGTGAGCATTTCAATAATCTTGGCAATGCAAAACATGGAATCAAACCCCGGATGCAGTTGCGGGAAAATAAAACCAGTCTCACCACTACCTCCTAACACCACATTGGAATTTCTTTGACAAGCTTCCATTAAAGCTGTGGGGTTAGCCTTGGTACGAATCACTCTACCATCGTGGCGACGAGCGACTTGTTCCACCGCACTAGAGGCGTGAACTGGTACAACGACTGTACCTCTGGGGTTAGAGGTTAAGATCATATCCACCATGAGTGCGGTTAACATTTCCCCCCGAATCGGGAAACCCGATTCATCTACTAAAATTAGCTGTTCGCCATTAGCAGAGACTTGCACACCAAAATTCGCCTTGAGTGCTTCTACTACATGACCTAGCTGCGTCAATAGTGCTTCCCGATCAGCAGTGGTAACAGCGTGTTTATTCAAGCTGGCATTCAGCACCACTGCATCCGCGCCGAATTTATCCAGCATTTGGGGTAAAACTGCCCCCGAAACCGCATAAACATAGTCAATCACAACTCTGGCGCGACTGTTCCGCAACGTAGAAACGTGCAGTAGTTTCTCAAAGGCGGTGCAGTAACGGTCAATTACTTGGCTGGGATAAGCAACATCACCAACTTCATGAATCAACGCCCGACGCATATCTTCTTTAAAGTAAGCCCCTTCAATTTTCTTTTCTTGGGCTTTGGAAATGTTAATCCCTTTGGCATCCATAAATTCAATTAGGATGTAGTCGGGGCGGTCTGGATGTACCCGCACATGGATACCGCCAGTTACTGACATGGTAGGAATAACTGTACGGGCGATGGGGATAGCAGTAGCATCAAGGTTTTGAATATCAACTCCTACGGACATTAAACCTGCTATGAGCGATCGCGTCACCATGCGAGAAATATTCCGTTGGTCTCTTGACACCGTGACTTTAGAACCAGGTTTTAAAGTAGAACCATAAGCAGAACCCAACCGCACCGCAAATTCTGGAGTAACGTCGATATTAGCTAATCCTTGTACACCACGTTGCCCAAATAAATTTCTTTGGGCAGTATTACCCCAAATCAAGTTGATGTTTAAAATCGCACCAGATTCAATTTTTTTACTCGGCCAAACACGCACGCCAGTACTAATTTGTGCTTCTTCTCCTACCGTAGATAACGAACCTACTACAGCAGCTTCTAATACATGAGCGCGGCGGTCTACGCGGCTACCACGGGAAATCACGCAGGCACTCAGATGGGCTTCTTCTCCAACAATTGCACCATTCCACACAATTGGACGCTTGAGATTAGCATCAGCCCCAACAGTAACGTTATCACCAATAACTGTACCGCCTTCAATTTGAACTCTAGCGCCAATGCGACAATTGTCACCGATAATTGCCGGAGTTTCAATATTAGCTGTCTGGTCAATAAAAGTATTTTGACCTACCCAAAAACCAGGCGAAACTTCTTTATAAGCAAAATCTAGTTTTACCTTACGATCTAAAGCATCATATTGAGCTTCTCGATAAGCATCTAGATGACCGACATCGCACCAGTAACCTTGAGCAATGTAACCATACATTGGCTCATTTTTTGCTAAAAGTAAGGGAAATAAATCTTTAGAAAAGTCAGTTTCGGTGTTAGCTGGTAAATAATCTAAAACTTCTGGTTCAAGAATGTAAGTCCCAGTATTGACTGTATCTGAAAAAATTTCGCTTGTAGATGGTTTTTCTAAAAATCGCTTAATTTTTCCTTCTTCGTCAGTAATTACTACTCCAAACTCAATTGGGTTAGGAACTCTAGTTAAAATCAAAGTGGCTTTTGATTGTTTTTGTTTATGAAATTCAATTGCTGCTGTTAAGTCAAAATCTGTTATACTATCGCCGCTAATCACTAAAAAAGTTTCATCAAGAAGTTCGGCAATATTCTTTACACAGCCTGCCGTACCAAGAGGCTGGTCTTCTTCCACCGCGTAGGTCATTTGTACGCCAAAATCACTACCGTCTTGAAAGTAATCTCGCAAGACATCAGGTAAATAATGTAATGTGGCAATCACTTCCGTGATTTGATGTCTTTTGAGAAGATTGATAATGTGTTCAGCAATAGGCCGATTCAGAATCGGCACCATAGGTTTAGGTAAATCGCAAGTTAAGGGACGAAGCCGTGTCCCCGAACCGCCTGCCATCAGTACTGCACGCATAAATCCTCCTAAGCTATTTGCCGCCTTAGCTGCTTGCCAACCCATGAAAATGTTTTGGTTTTGTCTTTCTTTAGTGTCCTATAGAGGTTCTGATTTCAGGAACTTCCACAAGAGACATCTAATAAGTGTTAAGCATATTTACTCAACACAGCAGCCTATTTGTCTAGAAAAAATTAAGAAATGTTTCTAAAAATCGAGTTTGTTTATTATGCCAGTTTCACAGATTTTTGAGGTAGCAAGGAAGTAGAACAAAGAACATAGAAATATAAAATAATATATTTCTTTTTATCTTTATAATTGGTTTTAATTTAATTTGTGGTAATGAATACTACGTTAAGTAGCTACAATGCTAGATGCTACCTTACACTGGAATCAAGTGGTTGGAGAATAATGTCTAAAGTCTAGCTTGTTAGTATAAATTAAGAATTGCTGAGATATTGTGACAATTCTTAACTTTGGTTAATAGCAAACGGAGTTCATTAAAATGAGTAACTTAATTGTATTTGTTTTGATAGTAGGTTATGTAGGTTTAGGTTGGAAGTTCTGGTCGGGATTTACCCGGACTAACTTTACCCCATCCTTACTTAATCGTATTGCTTTATCTGTGTTATGGCCGGCTTTATTTATCGCTAATAAATCTTACCGCCGCAACTTTCAGAAGGCGCTGAAGGGCTAGGTGTTAGTTTTTAATTTTGTAAGTATCAAATTCAGGCGATCGCCTATATCTTAAAACAGTTTATTTAGTAGCTTGAGGTAGGATAAAAAACCTACCTTTTAAATTTTTTAAATTAGCGATTAGTTTTTAGCAGTGCAGCTACTTTTAATTTAATAAAACTTAATTTAATACTTCAACTTCATGAGCAATGTTTCACGTTTTTATCCTCCAGGACATACATACCCAGAGAATACTCAAATATTCAATGAAACCCAAATGGCTTAACCAATAGGTAGATTACCTGGATTTACTGCATGAATATATTCACTACCAGAGTGCGGTCTACCACGTTTATAACTGGCTTCTTCTGGATTACCCCATCCTAACTGTAAAATTAACTCTAAAAAGTTAGGATTTTCCCACTTCCATAAACTTGTCCATTCTGTTCTTTGAGCAATTCTTTCAACATCAGATGTAGTAATTTGTTGATGTTGCTTACTATTATTAAAACTCAAATATAAATCCATATCTGTAGTGACTTCATACCAAAAATTCAGTATCGAATTTTTGGCAGATTGTAATATTGCCATGTCACTAGTAAGGGCTACTAATTGGGTATCAACTTCTGGATAGCGCAAGCTTTGACCTTTAACTGTCATTTCACGCCAAACAATACCCGAAACATGATGTTCTCTTTGATAATTGTGAATAGCGGCTTTAAAATCTTGATAGGCAGTGAACTTTTGGAACCCCTCGGTTCTGATAAACTGGTCTATTACAGGATTGCCAGAGACTGTTACTTCTAACTTCAGACGCTCCCCTTTGAGACAAGCTTGACGTTCGGCTGCCAAAATTTGGATTAGCTCTTCGGTAGTGTAAACTTTTGACATTAGTTGTTAGTCAATGGTCAATGGTCAATAAGCTAAAACACATATTCATTGCATAATTAGTGATATGGTCGTTCTCTCTTACAAAGTTGAGGCAGTCCGTTGGCGGGGTTTCCCCGCTTAAAGGAACTGCCGCCTGAGCGCCGGCTTCCGGCGCTCAACGCCACATGCTTTCCGACGCAAGGCGACTCTAACGCAGTGGCTTGACGCCAGTTCGCCCAAGTCGGCAGAGCCGCCCAACCGACTGGCTTGACTTTGCGCTTTGTCATTGGTCATTTGTATTGACAAAAAACAAAGGACTAATGACCAATGAAAGTCTTAACCAGAAAATATACAACTTAAACGCACATTAGCTTAGTCAATAGTTTTGAACTTTAACTATTAATTTCCGCAGTTGTTAAAACAGGTTACTTAAACATTATCCTTTGGATGAATAGGAATGTAGTAGCAGACAGTACTAAAAATTAAGGTAGACCATCTTGGTCTACCCTGGCAGTTATTTAGATAACTCACTACTAAATTCGTTGAAAGAACGGCGTTTTAATTCTACTGATTCAGAGCGTGGTAATAAATCAAACACTTCTCTGAATTTATCGTCTATTTCCTCAAAGGGTACTTGACCTTTTTTGTTTAAAAGTACCTGACCTGACTGGTTAAACACCACAACTTGAGGTACAGCACCAGAATAATAGTATCCTGGTTCCGTGGGGTCATATTTTTCTTTAAGTGGAATTGTATCAACATCAACAGGGATGATCTCTGCTGCTCGTCCGTAGAACTCCTGTACACGAGAAATTACAATGGCATATTTTTTGCAATCACTGCTGTCATCAACATAAAATGCCAAAAATGCAGGTTTATGTTCTGCTAAAGTTTGTGCTAGTGTCTGTCTGGGTGGAACTAACGAACCATTGCCAGCATAAACTACAAACATATTGCCATCATAATTATCATCATTAATACCAGCAAAAGCAGGCTTGGTACTAAGCATCAGTAGACATACAAGCAACAACAAGCATTTGGATACCAACCGTCGCCAGTCAGCCATTCGTTTTTGTAAAAAAAGCAACTTTGTACTACTCATCAATAGGAACCTTGCAAGCTACGATTTATCCTAATGTTTGTGCTAAATTCGGCAAACAGGCTTGGATATGTAATTACACCCACGCACTATTTTTTAAGATAACGTTTTAAGGATGAAGTATGAAGTGTGAAAAATAAATTTCAGACTTCACACTTCATACTTTCCTAGTGCTGGCTTTTTGAGTCAGGATTCGCTAAACTCACAGGATTAAATTTACAACTACATTAATTGCCAACCATCAGAAGATTAAGGTAAAGAAGTGGGAAAGAAAATTAAACTCATAGATAGACTGCGACTCGGTTTTGCGGTATCGGCGGCGAAAACTGTAACTTTTGGAGTGCGATCGCTGCGTTTAGGTGCTGCTAGTGTATTACCAGGGTCGATAGCTCGTCGTATTGAACCTAGGCTATTGCAATTATTGAGTCAGCAGATAAAAAATGGCGTAATTCTGATTGCTGGGACTAATGGTAAAACTACCACGTCGCTGCTGTTAAAAACAATTCTTGAACGTAAAGGCTACCGCATTGCTCATAACTCGACAGGGGCAAATCTCGAAAATGGCTTGATGACAGCGTTACTAGAGAACACTAATTTGGTGGGTACGCTGGATGCTGACTACGCCATTTTAGAAGTAGATGAGAATATTGTACCGAAAGTATTAACACCACTCCAACCGCGTATCATCTTGTGTTTAAACTTGTTCCGCGACCAACTTGACAGATATGGGGAAGTAGATACCATCAGTAAACGTTGGACGAAGGTGATTTCTACTCTTCCTCAAGAAACAGTGGTAATTCCTAATGCTGATGACCCGACTTTATCGCACCTTGGTCAGCAGTTACCGCAAAGGGTGTTATTCTTTGGTTTGAATGAGCCAGAACAATATCTTGAAGCTATTCAGCACGCTGTTGATTCTATTTATTGTCCTAGTTGTGGACATTCTTTAGATTACCAAGGCGTTTACTTGTCTCACTTGGGAGATTTTACTTGTCCAAATTGCGGTTTTAGTAAGAGTAAGCCTACTCTAGACAGCAGTGAATGGGGACAAATTCTTGTTGGTTTGTACAACAAATATAATACTTTAGCTGCTGCGACGGCTGCTATGGAATTGGGTGTTGATGAAGCAACAATTAAAGATACTATTAATAACTTTCAAGCTGCTTTTGGTCGTGCGGAAGATTTAGTAATTGATGGTAAAAAGGTCAGAATTTTATTATCAAAAAATCCTGTGGGGACAAACGAAACTATTAGAGTAGTAAATCAAAGTACCGATAAAACTACACTGATGGTGTTGAATGATCGCACACCCGATGGCACTGATGTATCCTGGATTTGGGACGTTGATACAGAAAAATTAGTCGAACGCGGCGGAACGATTGTAGTGAGTGGCGATCGCGTCTATGATATGGCCTTACGTCTACGCTACAGCGAAAAATCTGGGGAAAGTCAACTCAACTTAATTGTTGAAGAAGATTTACGCCAAGCGATCGCAACTGCCCTTAATCATACACCAGACAACGAAACCTTACACATTCTCCCCACTTATTCCGCCATGCTAGAAGTGCGTGAAGTATTGACTGGTCGGAAAATTCTTTAGGAATAGGGAATGGGAAATTGGGAAATAATCTCTCTCATCTTTCTCATACCAATTCACAAAAAATTTGATGCACATAAAATCTGTGGAGACGTTGCATTGCAACGTCTCTACAAAAAATTTGTTTCTCCCTAAACTAAATAAATGGTATTCGGGACAATAGGAAAGAAAGCGTATTCATACCAAGCAGTCCAGATAAAACTTCTCAACCACCGTTGACGCTTTTCGGAATTGAATTCATACTCAAATACCCCACGAGATGTATCAATAGAAGATAAATGAGAATTGCAACCACAACCATGTTGATAAGTAAAGCCATATTTAGAGGCTATACTTTGCACCTTCATTTGCATCGCAAAAACCTTACCTGCGTGTAATATCGCATCCCAATAACGCTTATGTTTGATATCACGCTTATCAAACCTTAAAGCGCGTTCTTCAAATACATGATCGCGGTAAATTGGTGCTAGATGCACATGATAAAAACTAGCTGGTAGTTCATAGCCAAACTCTTGGAAAAGTTCTATTCCTATCCGAGCTACTTTTACTTCATTTGCAAACTCTTCTCCCTTTAATTCTACATATTGAAGCAGTGTCGCAAAATCTGGATAACTAGTTTTTATAAAGTCATAACCGTAAAATTCTAGGGTTTCCCAAGCTAACTTTCCAAATAGCTGGGAGAATGACGATTTGAGATATTCTAGTTCTGGACGTTCGTTAAATAAGTCAACATCACCCTGTTCTAACTTATATTGAAATAACTGTGCCATCTCAACATAACTTTGTGGATCAGGGATTCCCACATTTGCCAATCCTTTAGCAATATCTTGCCATACAGAAGGTAGTTGAGACACAGGAACTGCATTTTCAAATGCAATTACCGTCAAATTGGGAGCTTCAATCCCTTGCATATAATCTCCATTTTAGATATTCACAATTTGTTGCTTAGTTAAACAAAGTTAACTTTTTCGGAATTTAAAAAAAACAGTGTAATTGTTTACTCAGTATTTAGTAAACTTACAGTTACCTGTGGAGATTATGACTGTCTGACAATCACAAAACTGTGACCTAAAATACTGAAGCCAGGCGACAATTGCTATATGTCCATCCAAAAATTTTAACTACCAAACCCATTACTGAAGTCAGATTTACGATATGCTGACCAAGTCCCTTCGGGACGGGTGTAATACCATTTCACCAAATAAATGATACAAATAATTTCTCCTCTGCCCCTCTGCTCCCCTGCTCCTCTGCTTGCCTAAATGTATCAATTTTAAAGTGAAATGGTATAAGGGTGTAGGGGTGTAGGGGAAACCCCAGGGCGAATATTGTTAGAAGCCTCCCCTTTCAAGGGGAAGAAAAAAAGATGTGTTTTGAGACGCTATGTGCGCGAAAAATACGGTGTCCTTGTTTAAAACTCCATCCTTTCTTGGAGTCCCTTACACCCGTGACCCCCCTATCCCCTACACGCCTAGTTATCCCAGCGCCTCCGGTTCTGGATGTGTAACGGATTCTGCAACCATAGGGAGAAAAAAGTTATAAATTATCAGTTATGAGTAAAGAGTTATGAGTTCTGAACAATTAGAATTAACGATTGGTTGGTTGTATCCGACTTTGATGAGTACCTATGGCGATCGCGGTAATGTTATCACGATAGAACGTCGCGCTCAATGGCGGGGATACAGTGTCAAAGTATTACCTTTAGACCAAAACTCTACAGCCGAAGATATCAAATTTGTAGATGTGATTGTTGGTGGTGGCGCACAAGACCGTCAGCAAGAAATTGTCATGCGTGACTTGCAAGGCGCAAAAGCTGATGCCATGCGTGAGAAAATTGAAAATGGTACACCAGGAGTATTTACTTGCGGTTCACCCCAACTGCTAGGACACTACTACGAACCAGGACTCGGACAGCGGATTGAAGGTTTAGGAATACTCGATTTAGTTTCTGTCCATCCTGGGGAAAATACCAAACGTTGTATCGGTAACTTGGTAATTGAAGTGACAGCTTCCCGCCTAGCACGAGATTTAGCAGAAATGACAGGTAGCAAACCCTATCTAGTTGGGTTTGAAAATCATGGCGGACGTACCAAGTTAGGAAAGGTAGAAGCTTTGGGGCGTGTGGTGTACGGTTTAGGCAATAATGGCGAAGATGGTACAGAAGGTGCATTTTATCAGAATGCGATCGCTACTTATTCTCACGGCCCTTTGTTACCAAAAAATCCTTTTGTCGCTGACTGGTTAATTCAAACAGCATTGCGCCTAAAGTATCAACAACCCGTCACCTTGAAACCATTAAACGATGATTTAGCAATGCAAGCACGAGAAGCCATGTTTAAACGGTTGAAAGTTGCAGTACCATCTTCTTGATTACAAACGATACGACATTCATAGAAAACATCAAGGCGTTTATTGAAAACGACACGACGTTTATTATAAACAGAGCAACGTTTATAGCGGTTCTCACTTTAATGCAATTCGGAATATTTTTAGCCAACAGTAATGGTGGTCAGCAACCACGAGGCGGAGAAGATGTGATTGATGCTGATTTTGTTGATAGTAAGTAAGTTAAAGCAGAATTCAGGAGTCAGAAGTTAGAATAAGAATAGGCTTTGTACTTAATTTTGAGACTTTAAGGGTGTACTTCACGCTTCTTGAAATCTGCTGTATTTCGTTGACCGAAGAGGCAGAGGGGCAGGAAGAACAAAACCCTCTGCCACATGGTTACAAGCCCCCAGATTTATCCGTGGAGACAAAGAAAACAATTGTGTCCAGGCACGTAGTGCGAGGCACAAAGCGTCAATTTTGCCAGCCCTTACTTTCAAGTATGGGGTTTCCCCTCTGCCCCTCTGCTCCCCATCCCCTCTGCCTCTTGTTGACTGTTGACTGTTAAACGATAACAAAAGCTAATTTTGAAAGTGGATTCAGCTTTTGTTTAAGCGGTTGAGGCGATCGCGCATCATTCAAGAGTTACCATTTATAGTCAAAAACACATTTATTAGAACTGTTAGCGAGTTTTCATCTAGATAACAGTCAGATTTTTACCTTCTGACTAAAGCCTACTGCCTCCTGCTACACAAAATTAAATCTTAAGGTAGATAGGTAATTGAAGAATTCGTATTACAATATGTAATGTCGTTTTCCTGCTCACTCAAGGCAGATGCAAAATTTCCTGCAAGCAGTGAAATCTATTAATACTAAGACCAAAATACTCAAGCTAACAAAAGCAAGTAAACTAATTGGTGGATTTCGACAGTTAACACGAGAGCAACTACTGCCAATTACGTTAAATTTAGTATGTTCTACCGAGAATTTTCCCCAAAACAACCGAAAGTCTAAAACAGCGTTCAGCAATTGTAATAATTCTCTACAAATAAGTCTAAGGCGGCACTTTCAAGATATATACTGTCGATATTTTGTAACAGTGGAGCAGACACCGTGACTCATCCAATGAAAACAAATATTTCTGAGGATGTCTTTGCAGGCGGTGGAGAAATGGGTTCACTGATGCGATCGCTTGATTGGTCGCAAACTCTATTAGGGCCAGTGTCAGCATGGGCGCAAAGTTTAAAAACTGCGGTTAGTATCATTTTGAATTCTCACTACCCAATGTTTATTTGGTGGGGTAAAGAGTATGCCAATCTCTACAATGATGCTTACCGTCCAATACTTGGTGCTAGTAAACATCCGCAATTTTTAGGGCAGTCGGCTAAAGATTGCTGGGCAGAAATCTGGGATGTAGTCGGACTGTTAGCTGATAGCGTGCTGAATACAGGGCAGCCTACCTGGTCAGATAATCTGCAACTGATGATGGATCGTTATGGCTACCTCGAAGAAACTTACTTTACCTTCTCCTACAGTCCAATTCGAGATGAAACGGGGGGCGTGGGAGGAGTTTTTTGTGCAGTTATAGAAACCACCGAACGGGTAATTGGTGAACGTCGTCTCCGCACACTTAGAGAACTAGCCTCTAATATAGCAGCAACAAAAACAGTAGCCGCAGCTTACAGTATTGTGGCAGAAACCCTCGCCCAAAATCCGGCAGATATTCCTTTTGCTTTACTTTATCGAGTAGAATCAGCAGGCAAACAAGCACGTTTGGTAGATACTGTTGGCATAGCAGCAGGAATTGCCACTCCTGAACAAATTGACTTAACCCAACAAACAGATCCTTGGCATCTGACACAAGTTAAGCAGACAAAGCAAGCCAAGAGGATTCATCATTTGCCCGCAGAAATGGAGATAAATTCCGCATCATCGGCATTAGTAGTCCCCATTGCTGAATCAGGAAAGCTAGAATTAGCCACCATCGTTGTACTTGGCATTAGTCCTCGACGGCTGTTTGATGATGAATACCAGGGATTTTTTGATTTATTAATAAATAATATTGGCACAGCGATCGCCAATGCCGATGCTTACGAAGCAGAACGCCAACGCGCCGAAGCATTAGCAGAATTAGACAGGGCAAAAACAACGTTTTTTAGTAATATCAGCCATGAGTTTCGCACACCCCTAACACTCATGCTAGGGCCATTAGAAGAAACTTTAGCTAATCCTAGCGGGCCTTTGGCAAGCGATCGCGAAAAACTAGAAATTGCCCATCGTAATTCTCTCCGCTTACTCAAGCTAGTCAACACCCTGCTAGACTTTTCCCGCATTGAAGCAGGACGGATACAAGCCGAGTACCAGCCAACCGACCTCGCCATCTTAACCGCTGATTTGGCGGCTGTGTTTCGTTCAGCAATTGAAAAAGCCGGGATACGTTATTTGGTCAACTGTCCTCCTTTGCCAGAAATGGTTTATGTTGACCAACAAATGTGGGAAAAGATAGTACTTAACTTGCTTTCCAACGCTTTCAAATTTACCTTTGCTGGCGAAATTTTTCTGGAGTTGCGTTATTGCCAAGATCATGTAGAACTGGAAGTGCGAGACACAGGTACAGGTATTCCTGCCGCAGAATTACCCCGCATATTTGAGCGATTTCACCGCGTACCAGCTGCAAAAGGACGTACTTATGAAGGTACAGGAATTGGTCTGTCATTAGTTCAAGAACTAGTTAAGCTGCATAACGGCACAATTACAGTTAATAGTATTGTCAATCGCGGTACAAGCTTTATTATCTCCATTCCTACAGGATGCGATCATTTACCGAGCGATCGCATCCCTCGTAATACAACTACATCTACACCACCCTCAACAATTCAGGCAAGTGACACCTATGTTGCAGAAGCCCTACGTTGGCTACCAAAAGAAGCAGGGGGGCAGAGGAGCAGGGGAGCAGGGGCAAATTTGTTAGGAACAGATGTTTCTTCGTTAGGGCAAGCAAGGGGGCAGGGGAGCAGGGGAGCAGAGAGGGATTTCCCTCCTTTGCCCCTCAGATCCTCCGCTCCTCCGCCCAATTCCCCTCGCATTCTTTTAGTAGACGACAACGCAGATATGCGCGATTATGTGCAGCGTCTATTAAGTCTGCGGTATGAAGTTGAGGCAGTAGGCGATGGACTAGCGGCTTTAGCATCTGTTCGCCAAAAAATGCCGGATATCGTACTTACCGACATTATGATGCCAAAATTAGATGGTTTTGGCTTGGTACGAGAGCTAAGGGCTGATCCCCAAACAAAAGCTTTGCCGATTATTCTGCTTTCTGCCCGTGCAGAAGAAGAATCTTGTGTTGCCGGATTAGATGCTGGGGCAGATGATTATTTAATTAAACCCTTTTCTGCCCGTGAATTATTAGCTCGCGTGGACTCTAACCTCAAAATGGCAAAAATACGCCAAGAAGTTGCCCATTATGAGCAAAGACTACGCCTAGAAGCTGAGGCAGCCCGCAATCAAGTTGCCACTATTCTTGAAAGCATTACAGATGCTTTTGTCGCTTTTGACCGCGAATGGCGTTACACCTACGTCAATGAGCAAGCTACAAAGCTATTGCAAAAAACCCGCGAACAATTGCTGGGCAAGCACGTTTGGCAAGAAGTATTTCCGGAAATAGTAGGACATGTGGTTTACCAAGAACTTCATCGTGCTATTAACGAACAGGTTGCTGTCGTCTTAGAGGAGTTTCTTGAGCCTTTAGGTATGTGGCAAGAAATCCATGCTTATCCTTCACTTGATGGACTAGCCGTTTATTTCCGAGACATCACAGAACGTAAAAGCTCAGAATTAGCACTACGTGAGAGTGAAGAGAAGTTCCGTAATATTATCCAAACAGCCAATGAAGGAATTTGGTTAATTAATAAAAATGCTCAGACACTCTACGTCAATGACCAAATGGCGGCCATGCTTGGCTATGCTGCCAGAGACATCATTGGTAGTTCAGTGGTCGAGTTTTGTTTCCCTGAAAATGTTTCATCTGTACAGCAACGCATCGACAGAAATTTGGATGGTCATGTTGACCAATTTGATTTTCGCTTCCGTCGCCAAGATGGTCAAGAATTGTTTGTCTTAGCTTGTACCAGCCCAATGCGAGATGGACAAGGAAATATTATCGGCGCACTAGGGATGTTTACAAATGTTACAGACCGCAAGCAGGCTGAATCAGCATTGCGACAAAGTGAGGAACGCTACCGTTCACTTGTAGCCGCAACATCAGCTGTCGTTTGGATTACCGATCGCCTAGGTGCATTTATTGATTTACAGCCATCTTGGTCAGAATACACTGGGCAAAGCTGGAATGAATATGCTGGGTGGGGTTGGTTGCAAATGATTCACCCAGATGATCAAGAACGAATTCAAAGACAATGGCAACAAGCATTAACCGAGAAAACATACTACGAAACAGAAGCACGATTGTGGCATCATGCAACTGGTGAATATCGTTATATAATAGCCCGTGCAGTTCCCGTATTGAATGCAGATGGTTCAGTACGGGAATGGATTGGCACAGACACAGATATTCACGAACAGCAAGCTGCGCTGCGCGAACGCAAACAAGTTGAAGAAGAACGCAATAGCTTACTCAGTCGAGAACAAGCTGCCCGCGCCCAAGCAGAAGAAGCAAACCGAGTTAAAGATGAATTTTTAGCCATTCTGTCTCACGAACTACGTTCCCCACTTAACCCAATATTAGGTTGGGCAAGATTATTGCAAACTCAAAAATTAAATGCAGCCAAGACGGCTGAAGCTTTAGCAACTATCGAGCGCAATGCTAAATTACAAACTCAACTCATTGACGATCTGCTAGATGTCTCGCGGATACTGCGTGGTAAACTCAACCTGAATGTAGTGCCAGTTGATTTGTCATTTGTGATTGAGTCAGCAATTGAAACGATGCAAACTGCTGCTGCTGCCAAATCAATTGTGATTAAAACCCAATTAGAGCCAGTAGGTCAAGTTGCAGGTGACTCAGCGCGGTTACAGCAGATAGTGTGGAATTTACTCTCCAATGCGATCAAGTTCACCCCAGACGATGGGCAGGTGTCAATTCAGTTACAACGAGTTGGCAAGTACGCTCAAATTACTGTTAATGATACTGGCAAAGGTATTGAGCCAGAGTTTTTACCTTATGTTTTTGACTATTTTCGCCAAGCTGATGCTTCCATCACGCGCAAATTTGGCGGCTTGGGGCTAGGACTGGCGATCGTGCGGCACTTAGTAGAACTGCATGGTGGTAAAGTCACAGCTGCTAGTCCTGGTGAAGGTAATGGTGCTACCTTCACAGTAATGTTACCATTACTACCTATTCAACAACAAAATCAGCAAAGTCAATCTACTCATGCTGTGTTGGATTTAACAGGTGTGTGCGTTTTAGTTGTGGAAGATGACAATGACTCCCGCGAATTCTTAGTTTTTGCACTAGAACAATATGGCGCAACAGTGATAGCCGCAGAGAATGCCGAAGCTGGCTTTGAAATACTGCAACAGTTCCAGCCAGATGTGTTGATTAGCGATATTGGCATGCCTGTTGAAGATGGCTACAGTTTAATTCGTAGAATTAGAAAATTGGCAGCACAACAAGGAGGAATTCCGGCGATCGCTCTCACCGCCTATGCTAAAAATGAAGACAGCGAGCAAGCATTAGCTGCCGGCTTTCAAAAACACCTGCCTAAACCAATTGAGCCAGCACAATTAGCCACCGCTGTCGTCAGCCTGCTAGTACAATAAGGCAAAAGTTAAAAGGCAAAAGGTAAAAGAAAGAATACTTATACTGCAAGCTTTTTCAGCATTTGCGATAGGCTGCTGATTTTCGTCAAGTTGTACTAGTTTAGTTCTGAAAAGTTGAATCCCGCGTATGTAAAGAAGCAAAAACTTACGCCCCTACATACGCGTGAAACTTGAAAATTATACTGCTACCATTTCCGGCTCCGGTTCTGGCTGTGTTGCAGGTAAGTTACCAAAAAAGTCGTAGTGATCTAGAGCTTCTAAAATCCCCCAAGCATAGCGCCCTTGAGCAAAGTAAATTTGGGGATAACCGCGTAACTTGTGGATTTCTTTGCTGTAATTTCCGACTACAACTGCCAAGGTATTGCCAGCCAGCATCGATTCATCATTCCCGGATGCACCTGCGACTAAAAATCGTTTTACAGGTAATCCCCACTTCAAAGCAACATAGCGCAAAGCATCACCCTTAGAAGCCCGGAATGGCACTAAGTCCAGATACATATTGTGGCTAAAAATTCCTTTGACGGGAAGCTGTTTCTGGCGCAGATGGCGGATAATATCTCGGGAGCTATGGGATTTATCAGGATCAACAAAGTAGCTAATCTTAAACTTGCTTTGAGTTTCTGGTGGTTGCAATTCCACCCCAGGAATATCCTTCATAGCTTCTCTAATTGCCGCAGGATACCAATTGTAGCTGATGTGTTTTTGCCAACTTGTATCTGTGACAATTTTTGGGCCATAGTAAATTTCACTACCTGTTGAGGTGATTAGCAAATCTGGCATGGGAAACTCCCATTCCTCTAACATAGTTAAGGTACTTTCGAGGTTGCGGCCTGTGGCAATGCCAACACCAGTTGTACGTCCTTCGGTACGAATCCGCTCAATTAACTTTTGTAGAGCTTCGTGATCGCCCAATAAGGTATGGTCAATTTCGGTAACAAGAAAGCGATCGGCAGTTGGCAGGTTGTTTGTGTTTGGAATTTTCCAGTTTGGGCGATCGCTTGTCGGAAATTCTCGCACCGGACTGAGTAAAGATTGAACTTTTTGTTGAGGAAATCGCTGCACTTTCTCTAAATATTGTTCTATATGACTTTCCCAAGAGAAAGCTTGGCGGACATTAGTCAAACCATTGCTAGACCAGCCTTGCCATTGTTCGGCATCTGTCAAAGCATAACGCAATGCTTTTTGGATGTCTTGAATATCTAAAGGATCAATCAATAAACCATTTTGACAAGCGCCAATAATATCCCGTGGCCCACCATCAGATGTAGCAATAATTGGCACACCACAAGCAGTAGCTTCAATCAGAGTTAGTCCAAATGGTTCTGTAAGTGCGGGATTAATAAACACACCGCCAGTTTTCGCTGTCAGGCGATATAAATCAGGTACATCATCAGAATTATGGTGTTTAGGATAAGCTATGTGACCATAGAGGTCGTAGCGATCAATTAATTGAAAAATTTCCGCAAAAACTTGCCGTGGCCCAGATTCCATTGTTGAGATGTCCTGTCGTTGTCCTAGGACTACGACAAGGTTGGCTAACTGACGCAGTTCCGGATCTTCTCCAAAAGCCTTGATTAGCCGACTCACGTTTTTGCGAATCGCCGGTCGAGAAATTGCCGTAATCATCGGCTTTTCTGGAGCTTTAAGAAATCGCTGTAATTGCTGTTGAATGGGGGGGGTTGGCCAATTTTCTGGTGCGGGATAAAACTTTTCTAAAGTGACTCCAGGCGGAATCACTACCATTCTTTGTGGTTGATATTGGTCGTAAATGCTGTACTGTTCTTCAATTTCTTGATTAGTACTGGCAACAACTAATGCTGCACCACCAAGAGTAATTTCTTCGGCTTCAATACGAGTACTGATATGAAAGTGATCTTCAATAGCTTCTAGTTTAGTTCCTTGTTCTAGTAATCGTTGCTGCTTGACTCGTCCGAGAGAATGACCTGTATGCACCAGTGGTGTTCCCAGCCAACCTGCAACTCGACAACCGACATAACCAGCATCGGCGTAGTGGGTATGAATAACATTGGGAATTCTGCCAACTTTGCGAATATATCTGAGCAATTCATCAGCAAAGGTATCTAAATGCGGCCAGAGAACTTCTTTACGCAGGTAGCGACGAGGACCACAAGCAAGACGAATAATTTGGGCTTTGTCTGAAAGAACTTCTATAGGTTGAGCGTAGTCTGGACTCACTTTTGGGTCGTCTACTAAACGCGTCACTAAGTCAACTCTTTCTACTTGGGGATGTTTGGCTAATGTACAGGCAAGTTCAACTACATATTTTGTTTGTCCACCTGTGTCAGCATCTCGTCCTAATTCTAGATTGTGACCTCTGATCAAGCCGTGAATACTGACTAGTAGAATATACAACCCTGAACTGTTTGCGTTCATGTCTTCCTCTGTCGTTGATGTAGGTAAGTAATGCTGTGTTTGAATTTTTGAGTACTCAGTTAGCGCGAAGAGTTAAAGACAAAACATTGAATATAGGTATTATTTAGTAACCCTTTGTCAAGCCTCTAACTCATGAAAAAATTAGGCAGTGATGTATAATTTGTCCCGGTTATATAGACCAAAAGGCTTTTGGGCATGAAAATTAGTTATTCAATGGCGATCGCCTAAAATTACACCATTAGGAAAAAAGTATGTTGCTTTATATTTTTGACACAAGAATTATACGATAAAAAAATTTTGTGGTTGTCTGCTTTGTGGACGATTTAGGCAATAAAACAGATAATCATTTCGTTATAAAGTCATTGCAAAATAGTTATCATGCCTTGGTATACTACCCTCTCCCAATTGGTGCAAATTCTCTCTGCTGAATCTAGCAATATATCTGAAGCTGCTTTAGCACAAGTCAGCAGCGGTATCCAAACAGATACACGCATCCTTCAACCAGGCGAAGTATTCCTAGCTTTACGTGGCGAAAAGTTTGATGGACATAATTTTGTCTCAACAGCGATCTCTAAAGGTGCATTAGCAGCAATTGTCGATTTTGACTACGAAAATCCTGGATTCCCTGTGTTACAGGTACAAAATACTCTAGCAGCTTATCAAAAAATCGGCAGATGGTGGCGCGATCGCTTTGATATCCCAGTCGTTGGGGTAACGGGTTCTGTGGGTAAAACTACAACCAAAGAATTAATCACGGCAGTTTTAGCTACCCAAGGCAGAGTACATAAGACTTACGGGAATTTCAATAATGAAATTGGTGTACCAAAAACTCTCCTAGAACTAAATACAGAACACAACTATGCCGTGATTGAGATGGCGATGCGAGGTAGAGGGCAAATTGCCGAACTCACGCACATCGCCAAGCCGACAATTGGTGTAATTACCAATGTTGGCACAGCGCATATTGAGTTGCTGGGTTCAGAAGAGGCGATCGCTGCGGCAAAATGTGAGTTATTAGCCGAAATGCCCAAAGATAGCGTGGCAATTCTCAACTACGATAATCCTTTATTAATCGCTACAGCTAAAAAAGTTTGGTCGGGTGAAGTGTTAACTTATGGTTTATCTGGCGGTGACATCCCAGGAAACTTGATTGATAGCGAAACAATAGAAGTCGCAGGCATCAAATTACCTTTACCTCTGGTTGGTCGGCATAATGCGACGAATTTTTTAGCAGCTTTAGCAGTAGCGAAGGTGCTGGGAATTGATTGGTCTACCTTAAAAACTGGTGTGATAGTGGATATGCCTAGCGGGCGATCGCAACGTTATGCTTTGCCTAATGATGTTGTATTCTTAGATGAGACTTATAATGCTGCACCAGAAGCAATGTTAGCAGCGTTGCAGTTATTGGCAGACACTCCCGGAAAGCGGAAAATTGCCGTCTTGGGAGCAATGAAAGAATTAGGAGAGCGATCGCCACAATTACACCAAAAAGTTGGTGAAACTGTACGCAACTTGAATTTAGATGGTTTACTAGTTTTAGTAGATGGACAAGATGCCGAAGCGATCGCTCAAAGTGCCGCCGGCATACCTTCAGAGTGCTTCGCAAGTCATGGCGATTTAGCAGCGCGACTCAAAACATTTATTCAAGCAGGCGATCGGGTTTTATTTAAAGCTGCTCATTCTGTGGGATTGGATCGTGTTGTCAATCAATTACGAACAGAATTGAAGAATTAAGTAGCCATCATAAACTGCGTACACTAGGACGCATGAAACAGGGGAATAGTATTTTTACTAAAAAAATGATAGAGATAAATAAGGAATAAATATGAGCAGACATTCATGGCTGGAGTCACCAGAGTAAAAATAAAAGAGTCATACCAGGTATGACAAATAAAAAATATCCTAAATTTTCTTGTGGGATGGGTGTCCCCACACGTCCTACGGCGGGCTTTCCGTCCCACCCCACAAGATGGACAATTTGTTTGTTGGAAATTTTTAACATCCTCTCTATTTCTTTATTCGTACATTGTTTCATCTTGACGCGGTTTAATAAAATGTTCTGTCAGTGACTTAATCACAATGTACAAAATAGGTACTACAAACAAACTCAAGAATGTGGCAATTAACATTCCACCAAATACAGCTGTCCCCAAAGATTGACGACTTCCTGCACCTGCACCTGTAGCCACAGCTAAGGGAAAAATCCCCAAAAGAGTAGAAAAAGCAGTCATCAAAATTGGACGTAACCGTTCTTGAGAAGCTTCAATTACTGCTTTGGTAATCGAAAGTCCTTGGTCTCGTAACTGGTTAGCAAATTCCACAATCAAAATCGCATTTTTACTTGCTAAACCAATCAACATTACTAGACCAATTTGACAGTACACATCGTTAGGAAAACCCCGCATTAACTGTGCTAACAGTGCGCCAAAAATCGCTAAAGGCACTGACAGCATAATAATCAAAGGGTCGATGTAATTTTCATACTGAGCAGCTAGTACTAAGAACACAAAGACCAATCCTAAACCAAAAATAATTGGTGCTAAACCGCCAGATGCTAGTTCTTCTAGTGCTGTGCCTGACCATTCGTAACCATACCCTGCTGGTAAAACTTGTTGAGCTACTTGTTCCATTTTTTGGATAGCGTCTCCAGAACTAAAGCCAGGTGCAGCAGCACCATTGATTTCAATTGAACGAAACAGATTGTAATGATTAATTGTTTGTGCGCCTGTGGTAGGCGTAATTTTTACTAAGTTACTCAAAGGAATCATTTGATTTTTGAGAGAACGAACATATAGCTGCCCAATATCTTTAGGGTTAGAACGAAACTGTTCATCTGCTTGGACATACACCCGATAGTTACGTTGCTGGAGGTTGAAGTCGTTGACATATTGCGACCCTAAAGCAGTTTGTAGGGTGGTAAAGATATCGTCTACATTAACTTGCAGTGCATTTGTTTTGTTGCGGTCTACTTCTACAAGTAACTGGGGTGTATTAGCGGCAAAGGTGGTAAATACACCTTGTAATCCTGGTGTTTGATTACCACGGCCTAGCAATTGACCCATCGTTTGGACTAAGTTGTCTAAACCTCCATTACCTCTGCGGTCTTGCAGTTGAAAGGTAAAACCACCAAAATTGCCTAACCCTTGAATTGCTGGAGGATTCACCGCAAAGATTCTCGCTTCTGGGATACCAAATAATTTGCCCTGCAATTTGCCGATGAGGGCTTGTACCGTCTGATCTGGTTTTTCCCGCTCATCCCAAGGCTTTAATGTAGTAAAAATAATACCACTGTTAGCAGTACTACCACCGAAACCAAAGCCACCGACAGCAAAAGTTCCCAGTACTTCGGGAATTTGCAGAATTTCCTGTTCGACTTTGGCCATCACATCACTGGTGTATTGCAGTGAAACCCCTTGTGGCCCTTGAATAATTGTGATGAAATAACCTTGGTCTTCTTCGGGGAGAAAGGCTGTCGGCACTATTGTATAAAGCCAAGCTGTCATTCCTAAAGAAACGATAAATAGTCCAATAATGACGCTTTTAATGCGTGTGAGAAAACTGAGCGATCGCTGATATCCCTGTCTTATCCATTCCAAAAATCTGTTAATCTGGTCAAAAATCCAACCGATCCAACCTGTAGGTCTTTGTCCTTGACGCAGTAGCAAAGCACACAACGAAGGTGTGAGCGTCAAAGCTATAAAAGTAGAAATGGCAATGGAAAAGGCGATTGTGAGCGCAAATTGTTGATATAGTGCGCCTGTAGTTCCTGGGAAGAACGCCACTGGTATAAACACTGCCATCAACACTAAGGAAGTAGCGATGACTGCACCAATTAATTCCGCCATTGATTCACTAGCAGCGCGACGGGGTTTTATACCTTTATCTTGAATAAAACGACTGATTTGTTCAACTACAACGATCGCATCATCTACCACCATCCCCGTTCCGAGAGTCAAACCAAACAAGGTCAAACTATTAATCGAAAAATTAAAAGCTTTAACAAAAGCAAACGTCCCCACTAAAGAAAAGGGAATCGTGAGTGCAGGAATAAGGGTAGTTCGCCAATCTTGTAAAAATAAGAAAATGACAATGACAACCAGCACCACTGATTCAAAAAGAGACTTAACTACTTCTGCTAAAGATTCTTCCACAAACATAGTTGTGTCAAAAGCGACCTCGTATTTTATCCCTGGTGGAAAACTCGGAGCAAGTTCCGCTATTGCAGCTTTTACTCCCTTGGCCACATCTAAAGCATTACTCCCAGGAACTTGATTGATACCCAACCCTACAGCATCCTTACCCCGATATCGCAGAAATGTGTTGTAATCTTCTGCTCCTAATTCGGCTCGACCGACATCTTTGAGTTTGACTAAAGTCCCATCATCTTCTGTTTTGATGACGATTTCTTCAAATTCTGCTGTTTCTGTGAGTCGGCTGGCAGCACGCACATCAATTTGATACTGTTGTCCCTTGGGAGCAGGTTCTTGTCCAATTCTCCCCGCACCAACTTGCAAGTTTTGTTGCGCCAGCGCTGTAGTCACATCTTCTGTTGTCAATCCGCGAGAAGCTAACCGATTCGGATCTAACCACAGGCGCATCGCATAGCGGCGTTCACCAAAAATTCGTACCTCACCTACGCCTTTAACTCTTTTGAGCGTATCTGCAACGTACAGGTCAGCATAGTTACTCAAAAACGTGTTGTCATACTCTTTATTTTCTGTATATAAACCAATTCCTAAAAGAATATTGTCAGATTGCTTGTTTACCCTAACTCCTGTACGCTGCACTACGTCTGGTAATTGTGCTTCAGCAATGGAAACCCGATTCTGCACATCAACAGCAGCCAAATCTTTATCTCTTGAGGCATCGAAGGTAATTGTAATGTTACTAGTACCATCGTTACTGCTGCTGGAGGTCATATATCTTAGACCTTCAACTCCATTAATTTGTCTTTCTAAAATATTAGTGATGCCGCTTTCTACTATTTCGGCACTGGCTCCACTGTAGTTTGCTGTCACACTGACTTGTGTAGGACTAATATCTGGAAACTGGGCGATGGGCAGTGTGGGAATACTAATTAATCCCACCAGCAGGATAATGATTGCACAGACCGTAGCAAAGACTGGTCGCTTGATGAAGAAATCAACAAACATAGGTATTAGGAAGTGAGGATTTGCAAGTCAAAAGTTAAAAGGTAAAAGTAAAAAGACAAGAATCTTTTGCTTTTTGCCTTTTGCCTTTTGCCTTTTTGTATTAGGGAGTGGGAGTTATAGGAGCGTTGTTGGTGAGGTTGAGAATCCCAGAAACTACGATTTTGTCTCCTGCTTTCAGTCCTTCCAGTACTTGGTAATTACTACTTTCAATGGCTCCTAACTTTACTGGTTTTTGGAGAGCTACTAAGGATGGCGCTCCTGGTTTGGGATTTTCTGGTGCTTGCGCCACAAACACAAATGTTTCTCCACCCAAGCGCGACACAGCTGTGACAGGAACTAAAATTCCAGGGCGTTCATCCCAAATGATTTTAGTTTGGACTAACTGGCGATTCAGTAGTTGTCTGCTGCCATTACTAAAGGTGGCTTTAGCCAAAACTGTTTGAGAATTAGAATTGGCATTGGGGGAAATGAAACTGATTTTACCTGTAGCGGTGGGTTGACCTTGGGCATCGAGCATTTGTACAGGTAAGCCGACACGCAATTGCTTGGCTTGAGTGAGTGGTACAGATATGTTTAATTCCAAGGAATCATTTCTGGTCAAGGTGGTGAGGTCGTCTGCTTTACTAACAAATTCTCCGACTCTGACAGGAATATCGCCAACAACACCTGTGAAGGGAGCGCGGACATTAGTGTATTGCAACTGGACTTCAGCGGCTTTGACTTGAGCAGCTGCTTGCGTAACTTGTGATCGCGCTTGAGCAATTTCTTCTTGACGCGGGCCATTTTCTAATTGCCTTACGTTCTGTCTTTGTTGTTCAACCGCTGCTTGTAATTCATTGATATCTGAACTTCTACCTTTACTGAGTTGCTCAAGGCGTTTCTGGGCTACAACTAAGGCGGCGGCGGCACTACGTTCTTCTTTCAGATATCCTGCCATCAAATCTTCAGAAATTGCGCCTTGTTTTTGTAATTTTCCGTAACGTTCGGCGCGTGACTTTGCTAGTTCTAGGTCAGATTTAGCAGCCTCAATTTGGGCTTCGGCTTGCGCCATTTCTTCTGGCTGCGCTCCTGTTTGAGCATCTCGCAAACGAGCTTGAGCTTGAACTAACTGCGCTCTGGCTTGGGCAATTTCTTCAGAACGTGTACCTGCTTTGAGTTCTGCTAGACGCGCCTGGGCTTGTTCTAGTGAGGCTTTGGCTTGCAGTAACTGAGCTTGAGCATCATCACTTTGCAGGCGAATTACTACTTGCCCTTGGGAGATGCGATCGCCTTCTTGGTATAAAATCTGCGTAATTCGTCCGTCAATCTCTGGTTTAAGAGTAACTGAGCGTGGTGCATCTAAAGTTCCCACAAATTCAGAACTTTCCTGGATAGTTGCATTTTTCACAGTGGCTAATTTCACAGGAATTCCCATCGGTTGACCTGCCGCTGCTCCCGCCTCAGTTGGTGGATTACTTGCTTGATGCCACCATCGCCAACCCGCTCCAACACCTGCAATTAACAGAACAACGCCTAGAATGATAGGCCAAGGCCGCTTTTTATTTAGTATGGAGATTGGTTTTGGGTCTGATGAAGAATCTGTTTGTTGAGCCTGATTAAAGTCCGTAGTCACAGGCTTTTCTATTTCAACCGTAAACTGTGAATCAGGAAACTCAGATTGAGACATTTTCGTTTTCTCATTGATAAACTTAAACTTGAGCAACTTGGCTAAAAATCGGGGTGCTTGGGTTAGAGGTTAGAGACTAGAGGTTAATATTTCTCACTCAGCAACGCCACTGAGGGAGTCGGGAAACCCGCAAGGTCGCAGTGGCTCCTCAGCACTTTTAAAGCAAAGTTACCTTCATTCACCGCAGCCACAAGAGCAAATTCATGGGTGGTAGCTTTCGTTAAATCTGCATTTGCAAATACCTCGGTTGTCACTTTGATCAACCTTGCATGAGTTAATTTATCTTTGATGCTAAGTTATTGTGTTTCATGCAAGTACTTGCTTGCATTATATATGTGTGAGTCCAAAAAGTGTATAAACGAGGTCAGATAGTAGCGATCGCTCAAATATCGGCTTTTGTGCCTCTAACCCCGAAATTTGTGAGAAAATTCATAAGTTTTATTTATTTAGGCTTTAGGTAAAAACCTCATATTTATGCAATGCTCATATAAATAAAGGCTGTTATTATACCATACTAAGTGCTGATTGTAGTAAAAAATATTTTTTCTGGCTGCAAGATGTTTACAAAGAAAGCTTCAAAAACAAATGCGAAGATTTCCTGATGCTTTTACCAAACTAATGCTCGCATGGTGGAATCAGGCATCTACCTGGAAAATTTGATGGAACTTGTGATTTTGTCTTTTTGGCTCATGCTCATGTTATTCATTTTGCGGTTAGCTTACTTTGTTTTACAAACCCATCAAAAAACATCCAGACAGTACTACCCTAAAAAAACCTCAATACATCAACATAAAGATAAAACTATATTAAGCTTTCTAATTCCGCGTCCATCTAGCGGCAGAAATATTCATCATCCGCAATGGCGAAAATTGCTGAGGTTGGTTCATGGCGATGTTGCTACAGCTAACCGCCTAATTGATTGTGAACGCCGAAAAAACCCAGACCGCAGCCTTGATTGGTGCATAGATAAAGCAATTTGGCAACTGCAACGCGATCGCCGTTAATCCAATTTGGGATTGTAAAACACTTGTAGGATAAACTTTTGAGGAATTCATCTGATGCAATTATTTTGCAAATGGGTACAAATCATCAAAAAAATTTTAGATGTGTACGATATTACCCTAAACTTATTTATGAGTATTTAGCTAATTTTTGGAGGAATGGTGGAATATGGATGTCAGCTTGATCGTATCTAACATCTTGAATCCACCTGTGTTAGCTTTCTTTTTAGGGATTTTGGCAGTATTAGTTAAATCGGATTTAGAAATACCTGCGCCTATACCTAAACTATTATCTTTATATTTACTGTTTGCGATCGGGTTTAAAGGTGGTGTGGAACTGGTCAAAAGTGGCATTAATCAAGCAGTTATCCTCACCCTTTTGGCAGCGATGTTAATGGCGTGCGTTGTCCCGGTTTACACATTTTTTATTCTTAGAATCAAGTTAGATACTTACAATGCAGCAGCGATCGCAGCTACTTATGGTTCAATTAGTGCTGTGACTTTTATTACTGCTAGTTCCTTCCTCACTCAACTGGGAATGAGTTTTGATGGATTTATGGTTGCAGCCCTTGCCCTAATGGAATCACCAGCAATTGTAGTAGGTTTAATATTAGTTAATGTTTTCACAGTAAATGAAAGCGATCGCGAATTTAATTGGTCAGAAGTATTACAAGAAGCCTTCTTAAATAGTTCTGTATTTTTGTTAGTTGGTAGCTTATTCATGGGTGTCCTCACCGGAGAACACGGTTGGCAAACATTAAAACCCTTTACCCAAGATATGTTTTATGGTGTGCTGACGTTCTTTTTGTTAGATATGGGACTATTGGCTGCCAGAAGAATAAAAGATTTGCAAAAAACCGGGGTTTTCTTGATTTTGTTTGCGATACTAGTACCAATTTTCAATGCTGGCATAGCTTTATTAATTGCAAAAGCGATCGGAATGCCCCAAGGAGATAGCCTATTATTCTCGGTACTATGTGCCAGTGCTTCCTACATTGCTGTACCAGCTGCTATGCGGCTAACCGTCCCGGAAGCTAATCCTAGTCTGTATGTTTCCACTGCTCTAGCTGTGACCTTCCCTTTCAATATCATTGTAGGTATACCCCTATATCTATACGGCATAAACCTATTTTGGAGATAAGATAATGCAGCCTGTAAAACGGATAGAAATCTTTGCCAATTATGTCGAACTTGGTAAGATTTTGGAAGCCTTAGAAAAGTCAGGTGTACTTGGACACTCAGTTGTAAAAAATGTAGCTGGCAAAGGTACAAGAGACAGAATTACAAACGATTTAGCCATGACAATGCTAGACAACGTTTATATCATTGCCTTTTTTTCCCCAGAAAAATTGTCTTTGGTAGAGTCAAATGTCCGGCAAATACTGAGTAGGTTTGGCGGGGCTTGTTTTATTTCTGATGCAGTGGAAATCGAGACTACTAGATGTGTTGGTTGAAGTATGAAGTGTAAATTATGAAGTATGAATTATGAAGTATGAAATTAGTAGGAAATGAATGGTTTAGTTTGTTCTGTTGTTTGTTTCCTTTTAATCTATTCATTGACATCACTTAAGCGTGAAGTAGTAAATCTATCCATCCATTTTTCCAAATACACTCGATTAGCATTTTGTTCGGATGGATCTTGAGTATCTAAAGGATAAGGCATCAATCCTAGAATTGCGGCTGTGGTGACGCAAAACATCGACTTTTGGAAAGTGATACAGATTTGTACCCGCAAATCATCTTCACCTCGAAGGCGGCGACGATACACAGCGTGCAAATATTCTGGCAAATAATGCCGCATATCCTGCATTAGCAAGGTAGGCGGAATACCAGCACCGCCAATAGGTAAAGGATCAGCATACAATGCACCATACTGGAATCGGGCTTGATCTGGGGAAATTTGATAAGCTTGGGCATTGTAAGAAACTGTGCCATGAAACGGAGTTCCTCGGAAGAAAACTGCCTCGACATAAGGTACTGCTGTATCAGCTAAGAATGTTAAACCAGTCTTTTCTGGGATAAGTTCGTAGACTTTATCTTGAATTTTCACAGAGTATGTAATTGGCTTGAGGGCATCTGCTACCAAGCCTGCTTTAATTTGGTCTACGACTTGGGAAATTGATTTGATTTCGCCTTTGTCATAACGGTCTGATAAACTCAAGAAAATATCAGCCATGACTCGCCAGAATTGACCTAAGCCACTGTAGTAAGCCGAAACGCGCAACTGTTCAATTAAAAAGTCGGGAAACAATTGGTTCAATCCCAAAATAAAGGGATTATTTTTAAATTTAGCGGTAATAACTGCTTTTGCTCGTTCTTGAAATTCTTTTGTATCTAAATAAGCGTCTAATCCACCGCCACCATGCCATATCATGGCTTTCATGCAATATTCAGCATATTCATAATTGATGCGATCGTGCCACCAGTGGCGGAATAATTTCGCAAAGGAAAATTCGCCGTTAAAGTATTTAAAAAAGGGAAAGAATACTAAAAATTGATGATTAGCAATGTAGATCAGATTGTTTGAGTAAGCATCTAAAACCACACCATAGCTTTTGAGAATGCCAACTACTTCTAGAACATTTTCTGGGTTATCAGGTAATAATGCCCCACCTGTTTGTAATCTTTCTACATACTCAGATAAAGGATGTAAACCAGGTTTATTTTTAATAGTTACCATTGCCAGTTCTCCAAATTGGGAATAAGTAAGTAAAAAGTAAAAAGGTAAGCCATTGCGGTGGACGGGTTTCCCGGCATAAAGCAAATGGCGCACCCGAAGGGCAAAAGTAAAAATATTTTTACTTTTTACTTTAATTTTTTTACAGAAACTGTTGCTACTACCTGATCTACACTCATCATGGCGGTGATTGTTGGTTCAGTCCAGCGTGATAACCAAGTGGGTTGAATGCCAAAAATCACAATTAGTAGAGCTAATACTATAGATGGCAGGCGATCGCTCCAATACACTCGTGGTAAATTAACTACCTGGGCAGATAAGCGCCCAAAGAATGCTCGGTTCATCAGAATTAAGAAGTAAACCGCAGTCAAACCAGTTCCCAGCATGGATAGTAGGGTTTGTAGCGGGAACACAGCAAAACTGCCCCGAAAAATCACAAATTCCGAGATAAAACCGACCATGCCTGGTATGCCTGCGCTGGCCATAACTCCCAAAACCATCAAGCTACCAATAACTGGCATTCCTCGTTCTGGATTTAACAGTCCGCGGACGACTTCTAAATCACGGCTACCAGCTTTTTTATAGACTACGCCAACCAACAAAAACAGCAAGGCAGAAATCAAGCCGTGACTGATCATTTGCATGACAGCGCCCAATACACTTAGTGGTGTAGCTGCCGCTGCTGCCAACAGCACATAGCCCATATGTCCAATTGAACTATAGGCTACCATTTTTTTCATGTCAGTTTGAGCGATCGCGCAGGATGCACCGTAAAGCACACTGACTACTGCCCAAGTTGCTAACCAAGGTGCTGCATAATTCCACGCAGCGGGTAACAAGTTCATGCCAAACCGCAATAAGCCATAAGTCCCCAATTTCAACAACACCCCAGCTAACAGCACAGAAATGGGTGTAGAGGCTTCAACGTGAGCATCAGGCAACCAAGTGTGAAAGGGAACCAGGGGTATCTTAATCCCAAAACCAACCAAAATTCCTGCTAACAGTAATAGTTGAGTTGCTAGTGGTAAAGATGCAGTATTCAAGTTGGCTAAGGCAAAGTTAGAACCGCCACTCAGCCAAACTATACCCAGGAAACTTGCTAAAAGCAAAATGCCAGATATGGCTGTGTAAATCAAAAACTTTGTTGCGGCGTAACCTCTTTTCTCTCCACCCCAAATGGCTATTAACAGATAAAGGGGAATCAGTTCTAGTTCGTAAAACAGGAAGAATAAAAGTAAATCCTGTGCCAGAAAGGCTCCTGTTACGCCAGTGCTTAACAAGAGTATAAGTGAGTAATACAATCGTGGACGTTGTTGGGAACTATCACTGCTAGAGATGGCAATACAAGTCAATAGTCCATTTAAAACCAGCAGCGGTAAAGATAAACCATCAACTCCCAGGTTGTAACTTAACCCTATAGCATCAGCCCAAGGAATAAACTCGCTAAACTGTTGACTAATCTCTCCTGGGTTGAATTGAATTGCCAGAAAAACTGACCACAAGAAGGTAATGCCTGCACAGACAAAAGCTGTAACACGGGCAAGTTTCCCGTCAAGGACAGCAGGCCAAAAACCGATGATAGTTGCGCCTAACAAGGGCAGCAAAATTAATGCACTCAGCATAGTTTAGAGAGAATAGAGACTAGAGACTGGAGATTAGTATTTTTTACTCAGCAACGCCACTTGCTTCAACGGAGGGAACCTCCGCAACGCAGTGGCTCCTCAGCACAGACGCGATTAATCGCGTCTCTACTTTTAAAAATGCAAGTTGTTGAGAAGCCCTAATGACCAACTAATGAAGAAACCCAGGACGCTTATGACTACGAGAATGGTCAACATATATCCTTGGGATTGGCCAGAAATGCTGTACCTTAAACTTTGTCCGCCGAAAATGGTGACAATACCAACCAAGTTTACGAAGCCATCAACTAGATAGCGATCGCTCCAAGCAGATATCCTAGACAATAATGCTACTGCTCCAACTACTGTCACCCGATAGATCCGGTCTATGTAAAAATCGTAACCCAACAAATCTTGTAAAAATCGCCACACTAAAATTCTGGAGCGTGACCAAGCTTTATGTAGGTACATTGTAGACCCGATACCTACTCCTAATACAGTGGAAGTCAGTAACATTAATACTACATACCAGTTAATACTGGCTCTATCTGGCAGTAAGTACCATTGCTGAAGCATGAGGGGTAAGAGTAATGTCAGTATGGTCAGTGTCACCATGGGAAATGCCATCTGCCAAGCTACTTCGGGCGCACGGCGAGTTTTTTGTTGCGGTGTACCCCAGAAGATTAATCTAAATACTCGTGTCAAGTTTAAGGCTGTCAAGCCATTAACGATGACTAAAATACCAAGAACCCAAGGGCTAATTGCTACCAAACCATCAGCCCATGACAACATTGCCCAAAAACTTCCTAGTGGTAGCAATGTAATCATGCCAGCAGAACCCACAACAAAGGCGGTGGTGGTAGCTGGCATCCGCGACCATAAACCGCCCATCTCAGTGAGATCTTGGGTACTGGTAGTGTAGATAATCGAACCGGAACTCATAAATAATAACGCTTTGGCGATCGCATGAGTTAACAGCAACATCAAAGCTACACCCCCTTGCTGCAAGCCTACCGCCAAAAACACCAGTCCCATATATGCACTAGTGGAATGAGACAGCGCCCGCTTAATATCAATTTGTGCCAGTGATACTAACGTCGCACCCACCGCCGTCACTGAACCCATCACTATTAACGCATTCAATGCCACTGGTGATAAAGCCAAGATTGGTTGGAGTTTGTACAGTATGTAAGCACCACCAGCTACCACCAGCGAATTTCGCATGACTGAAGCGGGGTTTGGCCCTTCCATTGCCTCATCTAACCACAAGTGCAAGGGAAACTGAGCGCACTTACCGGCTGGCCCAGCAATTAGTCCCAGCCCTAGTAAAGTTGATGCCATTGGGCTTAAATTAGCTGTTTGCGCCCACTCATACAAATCAGAAAAATTCAAACTGCCTGCCCAAGTGGAAAGTGTCACTACAGACATCAACAATAACAAGTCGCCCACACGCTTAGTTAAGAAAGCATCCCGCGCCGCTGTCACCACCAAAGGTTGAGCATACCAGAATCCTACTAGCAAGTAAGTAGAAAGGGTGAGGACTTCTAACAAAGCATAGCTGAGAAATAGAGAGTTGCTAATTGCCAAACCAGCCAGTGCCGCTTCAAAAAAACCAAGTAGCGCAAAAAAGCGTGCCAGCGACCAATCCTTTTCTAAATAACCCAAGGCATAAATTTGCGCCAATAAACTTAATCCTGTGATTAAAACTGTTGCCCCAACACTCACAGGCGACAGTTCTATAGCAAAGGATAAGTTTAAATCCGCAGCTTGAAACCAATTAACCAGAAAATTTACTGGTTCTCTGTCCCAAACATCTTTGAAGACAAATAAACTATGAGCAAAACCCAAAACTGTGGTCAACAAGTTGATATAGGCTGCGGGTCTAGGCCCTGTTCTTCTAATTATGCCCATCCCCCAGGGCAGAGTTAAAAGTGCGCCTATTAAGCTATACAAAGGCACATACCAACTTGTTGAAAATAGAAACTGATTCATTTAATTTGTTTACCTTTACGACTCAGCCTTGATTTTTTACCATTTGGAAAACGGTTGTTGACTAAAAAATATTTTTAATAACTTGAATATTTGTTAAATTAGTCTTTTATTTAGATTTGCCTTGCGTATTTGTGACTTAAATACTTTTAAATAAACTGCAAATAGACTTAATTTATATATTTAAATTCTCCCTCTTTTACTTAATTTGGGTGCATTTATAAATTTATATTTCTACTTTTGAGCAAATAAGTTTATAAGATATATTTAAAAAAGTTATATTTTTTCTAGATATTTCTATTGACATACTACAAAATAGAGGAAATCTAGGAACTGTAAAAGATACAGTAGTTTTCCCTTACTCACCAGACAGAATTAGTCTTGGCTATTAATAGCGTTTTGTATATGTAATAAAGAAATTATAAAGCATAAGTGGCTGCTCTTGTAATCAGTGGACTTAAAGAGAGCAGAAACAGGGTATAACAAAGAATTAAGTTTTTTAAAACTTTTTTATTATAAACTATTATACTAATTTATATTGCCAGGGGAGCCAAGCTTTCCTATGCTTATTTTGGAAGTGTCTTTTAGCTCAAGATGAGCTTCCCCGTCAAAATTTTCAAACCACGGTACTGATTGGATTACATTTTTAGGAGTTTCTGCGATGCCAATTGCAGTTGGAATGATTGAGACTAAGGGCTTTCCAGCAGTAGTAGAAGCTGCTGATGCGATGGTAAAAGCCGCCCGTGTAACTCTGGTAGGATATGAAAAAATTGGTAGCGCTCGTGTCACCGTGATTGTACGGGGTGATGTTTCCGAAGTGCAAGCCTCAGTCGCAGCTGGAATTGAAGCGGCAAGAAGAGTTAATGGTGGTGAAGTGGTCTCCACTCACATCATTGCGCGTCCCCATGAAAACTTGGAATATGTCTTGCCGATTCGTTACACAGAAGCTGTGGAACAGTTTCGCACTTAAAAGCTGATAATACAAAGTGACTGACGGGGTTGCTTGCTTGAGTTGCGCTTTTGTTTTGTTTGAGAAACTTTAATTAGGGATAAGAGCTAATGTCAATTGCAGTGGGAATGGTAGAAACGCTTGGCTTTCCAGCAGTAGTGGAAGCTGCTGACGCGATGGTAAAAGCTGCGCGTGTGACCTTGGTAGGTTACGAAAAAATCGGTAGTGGTCGGGTGACAGTAATCGTTCGGGGTGATGTTTCCGAAGTGCAAGCTTCTGTAGCAGCAGGTGTTGAATCAGTTAAACGCGTCAATGGTGGGCAAGTGCTGTCTACTCACATCATTGCGCGTCCCCATGAAAACTTGGAATACGTGCTGCCAATTCGTTATACAGAAGACGTGGAACAATTCCGGGAAAATGTCAACGCAATTCGACCTTTCGGTGGCAGAAGACCATAACATATAATGCAAATTGCCAAAGTACGTGGCACAGTAGTTAGCACCCAAAAAGATCCAAGTCTTCGAGGTGTGAAACTACTGATGTTGCAATTAGTGGATGAAGAAGGAAATACGTTACCGCAATACGAGGTAGCAGCGGATACGGTAGGAGCTGGAGTAGATGAGTGGGTACTAGTCAGTTGTGGCAGTGCCGCTCGTCAAATTCTTGGCAACGAACAACGCCCTTTGGATGCAGCAGTAGTGGCGATAATTGATACTATTCATGTTCAAGATCGCCTGATTTACAGTAAGAAAGACCAATATAGATAGTCATTAGTCAAGGGTCAGCAGTCAACAGTCAACAGTCAGAAAACTATGGACTATTGACTATGGACCCTTCGGGTTCGCCAGTTGCTTCAAGTCGGGAAACCCGACGACAGTCGCGCGACTGTCGGGCATTGCCCGCCCACAGCGCTGTCTCCCCAACGCACTGGCTCACTATTGACCATTGACAAAAAGCTTAATTCAGGAGGAATCTCGCGATGGCAGTCAGCAGCACGGCGGCACCCCCAACCCCGTGGTCAAGAACTTTAGCTGAGCCAGAAATTCACGAAACCTCATTTGTCCACTCCTTCTCTAACATTATTGGAGATGTGCAGATAGGTGCAAATGTAATCGTTGCTCCGGGGACTTCGATTAGAGCGGATGAAGGTACACCTTTTTACATCGGTGAAAATACCAATATCCAAGATGGTGTAGTGATTCATGGGTTGGAGCAAGGTCGAGTAATTGGCGATGATGGCAATGAATACTCAGTATGGATTGGTCATAATGCTTCCATTACCCATATGGCTCTGATTCATGGCCCAGCTTACATAGGGGATAATTGCTTTATTGGCTTTCGCTCCACAGTATTTAATGCCAGAGTGGGTGCAGGTTGCATCGTCATGATGCACGCTTTAATTCAAGACGTAGAAATTCCCCCTGGGAAATATGTACCTTCGGGAGCGATAATTACCAGCCAGCAGCAAGCTGACCGTCTGCCAGATGTGCAAGACCAAGACCAGCAATTTGCTCATCACGTAGTAGGGATTAACCAAGCACTGCGGGCTGGTTATCGCTGTGCTGCGGATAGCAAATGTATTGCCCCCATCCGGGATGAAATGGTTAAATCTTATACAAGCAATGGTGTTACTGTTTTAGAGTTGGAAAGGAGTAGAGAAGTGGCAAGCAATAGCTTGGGTACAGAAATAATAGATCAAGTGCGCTATCTATTGGAACAAGGGTATAAAATTGGCTCAGAACATGTAGACCAAAGACGGTTCCGTACTGGTTCTTGGACTAGCTGCCAGCCAATTGAAGCACGATCTGTGAATGAAGCTTTATCAGCGTTGGAAAGCTGTTTGGCTGATCATAGTGGCGAATATGTGCGTTTATTTGGGATTGACCCCAAAGGTAAACGTCGGGTATTAGAAACAATTATTCAACGCCCGGATGGCGTAGTGAAAGCAGCAGCTAACTTTAAAGCACCTGCAAGTACAGGTAGTGCCAGCTACAACGGTAATAGTAATGGAAATAGTAACGGTGCTGGTATTGGCACAATTAGTGCTGAAACCGTAGACCAAATCCGCAAACTGTTAGCTGGTGGTTACAAAATTGGTACAGAACACGTAGATGAGCGTCGTTTTCGGACTGGTTCTTGGGCTAGTTGTAAGCCGATAGAAGCTACTTCGACTAATGACGTTGTGGCTGCATTAGAAGAATGTATTAACAACCATCAAGGCGAATATGTCCGCTTGATTGGCATTGACCCGAAAGCTAAACGCCGAGTATTAGAAAGCATTATTCAAAGACCTAATGGCCCAGTTGCGGCTTCTAGTGGTCAAAAATCTTACGCTAGTGCAAGTAGTAGTACTTCGACAACAGCAACAGCAAAAGCAAAAGCACCGACTAGCAGCAACCGCTTGAATGCGGAAGTGGTCAACCAATTGCGGCAATTACTAGCTAGTGGTTATAAAATTAGCGCCGAACACGTAGACCAAAGACGTTTCCGTACAGGTTCTTGGGCTAGTTGCGGTCAAATTGAGGCAAGATCTGAAAGAGATGCGATCGCAGCTTTAGAAGCATACCTCTCTGAATACCAAGGTGAATACGTGCGGTTAATTGGTATTGACCCCAAAGCCAAGCGTCGAGTTTTGGAAACAATTATTCAACGTCCATAGTAGTACTGAGTTGAAAGTGCTGAGGAGCCAGTGCGTTGGGGAGACAGCGCTGTGGTGTTAGCGTAGCGTTAGCGACGTAGCAGCGTCAGCAGTCCGGTTTTGGGGGTTTCCCCCAGGAGAAACTGCCGAAAGGCAATGCCCGACAGTCGCGCGACTGTCGCTGGGTTCCCCGCGTTGTAGCAACTGGCATTGCTGAGTTAAATACAAGTCAATTTAGTAAACTAGTCATCTTAATTTCTCAACTGAAGATGCTTTTTACTCAGCACTCAGAACTCAGAACTCAGCACTTCTATCTTCCGAGGTTTAACTTTCCATGTCTGTGCCGCCACTGCGCCTCCACAATAACTTTGAACCTTATATTAGTGGCGAGGTGATTATTCATCCCAGTGCAGTACTAGCACCTGGTGTGATACTCCAAGCGGCTACCAACAGCAAAATCATTATTGGCCCTGGTGTCTGTATTGGTATGGGGTCAATTCTCCAAGTCAATGAAGGAACCCTGGAAGTAGAAGCAGGCGCTAACCTAGGAGCCGGTTTTTTGATGGTGGGAAGGGGCAAAATTGGTACTAATGCTTGTATTGGTGCAGCGACAACAGTTTTTAACTGTTCTGTAGCACCGGGAACAGTAGTACCACCAAGCTCAGTGTTGGGAGATACTAGTCGTCAGGTTAGTCTATCTCAACCACAAGAACCACCTAGGAATAACGCTGCTTCTACTAATGCCCAACAGCAACAACTAGAAGGCAATAATTTAGGAGGAAGTGAAGAAAAGCTAATTTCCATTTCCTCAACCAATCTCTCAGCTTCAGCGTTCTTGGAGTTAAAGCACCAGTCTGTTTCTGTTCCCCAACCTTCGCCTACGCCTTCTGCTCAACCACCACCAGAGCAAAAAGATGAAACTGCTGCTAGTTCATCAGAACTAAGTTCGGAAAACCCTGAATCCTCAGATATTTTTGGCACTCAAATTTATGGCCAAGGGAGTATTCAAAGGCTGTTAACTACGTTATTCCCTCACAGGCAATCCTTAAACAATCCCAATTCTGACGAACCGCCTAAATAAGTGTTAATTGTAAGTTGTCCTCTAAAGTATGAAGTATGAATTATGAATTATGAAGGATGATAAAACTGATTTCATCCTTTATGCTTTATTCTTCACCCTTTCAGTTTCAACCTTTAGCTTACTTTTAGGGAAGCTGTTAAAAGGACATCTACATCATTGACTGTGAGTATCCTGGAGAATTCACATGGAGACATATAATCAACAGTCCTTTAGCACTGTTCGGGCATCGCGTCAGCGAGATAACCTCAAGGATACTGCCTTGGGTCTGGTATCTACCCTCAGCTTTCCGGCAATAGTTGGAACTGCTGACATGATGTTGAAATCAGCTGGGGTTCATCTAGTTGGATATGAAAAAATTGGTAGTGGTCACTGTACAGCAATTGTTCGGGGTGGCATTGCGGATGTACGTCTAGCAGTTGAATCAGGTGTGCAAACTGCTGAACAGTTTGGTCAATTGGTTTCTAGTTTGGTAATTCCTCGCCCTTTTCCTAATCTTGATGTAGTGCTGCCAATTACTAATAGATTAAGTAAATATATGGAGGAAGGAGATTATAGTCGTCTGAGTAACTTAGCTATTGGACTAGTAGAAACGCGAGGATTTCCAGCGATGGTAGGAGCTTGCGATGCCATGTTGAAATCTGCTGATGTGCAGTTGGCAGCGTATGAAAAAATTGGTGCAGGTTTGTGTACAGCCATTATTCGTGGCTCTGTGGCTAATGTCGCGGTAGCAGTGGAAGCTGGAATGTATGAGGCAGAACGCATTGGGGAATTGAACGCAGTAATGGTGATTCCTCGGCCGTTGGATGAGTTGGAACAAACCTTGCCTGTAGCAAGCTGCTGGATAGAAGAACGTCAACCAATCAAGATGCCAGTTAATATTAAGGAGCAAGTCGCTGAATTAGAGGTACTTCAGTTACCAGATTTGGCTAAGTTACCTGCAAAAGTTACCGAAGAATTATGGAAGGATGAATGATGAATTGTGAATTGTGAGTGAATGAATTGTGGGAAAATTCTTCTCAGTATTCAGGATTCAGCATTCATCTTTGGCTGGAAGGCATCTTACGCTTCGCTTGTTGTGTTAATCATAACTTTTACAGTCTATAAGTCAAATATCTTTCTTTTAATAGCGAAAATAGATTTTTCTCTATACTAAAACTCATAACTTTATATGAGCGACACGGCATCATTTGCAGGTGTTCAGTGATACTAGTTTTATATCTATAGATTCGCTATTAGAGGAGAATCACCCTTGAACCAAGCGACGCTACACCAGTTGAAGGTATTTGAAGCGGCGGCTCGGCATGGTAGCTTTACTCGTGCTGCGGAAGAATTATTTCTTACCCAGCCTACAGTCTCCATGCAAATCAAACAATTGACAAAATCTGTGGGGTTGCCCTTATTTGAACAGGTAGGGAAACGCTTGTATTTGACAGAGGCAGGCAGAGAACTTTTTGCTACTTGTCGGCAGATTTTTGAGACTATAGCTCAGTTTGAGATGAAGGTTGCTGATTTGAAAGGGCTAAAACAAGGGCAGTTACGTTTAGCAGTCATCACCACAGCCAAGTATTTTATTCCGCGTTTGTTAGGGCCATTTTGTCAGCGTTACCCAGGAATTGATATTTCACTACAAGTAACAAACCACGAAAAAATTATTGAGCGGATGATCAATAATCTGGATGATTTGTATATTATGAGTCAGGTTCCAGAACATTTGGATGTGAATTGTGAGCCATTTTTAGATAATCCTTTGGTAGTTTTTGCACCAGTTAATCATCCCCTAGCAAAGCAGAAAAATATTCCCATTCAAGAACTAAATAATGAGCCTTTTATTATGCGTGAACCTGGTTCAGGAACTCGCCGTGCTGTGCAGAGTCTCTTAGAAGAACACGAAATAAAAGTGAACGTCAAGCTGGAATTAGGCAGCAACGAAGCAATTAAGCAAGCGATCGCCGGAGGTTTAGGAATTTCGGTTTTATCTCGTCATACTTTACTCTCAGATGCATCGGAGTTCAGTATTTTAGACGTGCAGCACTTTCCCATTAAACGAGCTTGGTATATGGTTTATCCGGCTGGTAAACAGTTATCAATCGTAGCTCGTACTTATTATGAGTATTTACTGGATGCTGCTAAGACGTTTGTTGAGCAGACAGAACTGGCTGCTTATAGTGCTGTTGAATAAGTTTTGGCATTTTTGTAGTTATTACGCTTCGACTTGCTTGACTGGAAGAACTTGAACCATTACAAAGTTAACTAGCATCATTTGATATGGAGCAAAGCTGGCAGTGACATACCCGGAGACTCCTTCTGTGAGAAAAACAGTATCAACGCAGGTAGTCGCTGTGACGGTATACAGTGATCAAGCCTTAGTTAAACGAAGAGGTGTAGTTTCTTTAACAGGGGTGGAAAAGGAATTAGTCATTACTTCACTGCCAGTGACTCTAGAAACTGACTCTGTTAGGGTGAGCGGTACAGGTACGGTAGGAGTAAGCTTGTTGGGAGTTAGGAGCGATCGCATCTACACAACGGAACCTGTTGCCGAACGCGTAGCACAGTTAACACGCCAAATCCAACAAATAGAAGCAGAAAAACGCAATCTGCAAGCGCAAATCGATGCATTAGCATTACAGGCAAGATTTATTGAAGGCTTGCGGGAAAAAACAGAAGAACCATTTGCTCAAAGTTTGTCGCGCAAAAATCTCAGCCTCAGCGAGACTTTAGATTTTTTGAACTTTTTGGGCAGCCAGTATAGTGAATATGCGATCGCCTCTGGAGATTGCCACAGCCAACAGCAAGAACTAGACAAGCAACTAGAGGTACTCCACGCCACATTGCACAATATTCAAACACCCCATCCCAAAGAAAGTTTTAGCTTGGTTGTCGGTGTAGAAGTTGCTGGTGAAGGCGAGTTTGAGCTAGAAGTATCGTACATTGTAAATCGTGCCAGTTGGACTCCACTTTATGACTTGCGAGTTGATAGTAAGAGTCAGACAGTACATTTAAGCTACCTTGCAGAAGTCACCCAAAATACTGGCGAAGATTGGTTAGACGTAGCTCTTACCCTTTCAACTGCTAAACCAGGATTGGGTACACTCCCACCCAAACCAGAACCTTGGTACATTGACATTTTACGTCCCAGCATAGCGCGACAACGAGCATTACCTCGTCCATCACTGCCTACCATAGCGGCTATACCTGCGGCTGAAGGTATTTTTCCAGAAACCCCAGAGGAATCAGCCAATTATGCTCTAATTCCAATAGAAAATGTGGGAGCAGCAGTCTCCAAAGAAGGAAGTGTAGTTACGTTTAAACTCAATGGTGGTGGCAACATCCCTAGTGATGGCACACCTCATAAAACAACAATTTTTAATGACAATTATCCCTGCACTTTTGATTATGTAGCAATGCCGCGCTTGGTGAGCTTTGCTTATTTGCAAGCTCATGTAAAAAATAGTTCTGATGGCGCAACTCTATTACCAGGAAAAGCCAATATTTTTCGAGATAGTGTTTTTGTAGGTGCAACTAGAATAGAAAATATTGCCCCTGGACAAGAGTTTATCTTGAACTTAGGAATTGATGAAGGTTTAAAAATAGAACGTAGCTTAGTTGAGCGTTTAGTAGATAAAAAAGTGATTGTAAATCAACGTCGAACTACCTATGCTTATCGAGTAACAATTACTAACTTACTCAATCAAGAAGCTAGTTTAAAAATCACTGATCAATTACCTGTTAGCCACAACGAGCAAATTAAAATTCGCCTGACTCGCATCCAGCCTCAAATTCAGCTTGGTGAAATGGGAATTTTAGAATGGGAGTTAAACGTTTTACCTCAAGAGCGACGAGAGATATATTATCAATTCACTGTTGAACATCCGCCTGAGTTAACGGTGGTTGGGTTGGATATTTAGATATTGACCAAATCAACATGAGATAGCTTGATACTTAGCACCAAGTAAACTTAAGCTTAATTGTTGTATAAAACGCTATAGTTGTAAAAAATTGCATTAATAGTATGATGCCTCTGTCTGAATGAACACTAAGAATTCTATTAAGATTTTGTTTTTAGCATCTGATCCTAGTGATGCTTCCCGGCTGCGTTTAGGGCAAGAGTTGCGCGATATTCAGGAAAGGCTGCAATCGCATTTGCAGTTGGTTTTTACAAAGCAATAGGTGCAAATCGTTCAGTGGATGAAACTTACAAGTTGGGTTGTGCTGAGATTAAACTACAAGGAATTCAAGAGCATCTGACTCCAGTTTTGAAAATTAATCCTAATATTAATAATATTTTGTCTAATTCTGATTTTTATGAAGAATCGCCCCAATTTATCTTAAACAAACCTAATAAAGTCTGCAATGCACTTGCAGGCTTTGGTCTTCAGTCACAATCATGGACATATGATGGATTGGGTTATTACTGTTCTACTCCCTATGTTGATATTGGAAGCAAAGGCATCTTTGGTCTAGCAAATAATATGGCTTTCTATGCAGAATCAAAAGTTGCAAATACTGTTCAAACTCTCAAACTAGTTTTAAATATTAATAATAAAGCAAGTAAGTCAGTTGCTGTACATCAATTTAAAAAATTAACTTTAGCTTTATTTGAAGAACTTAGCCTATCTATACCAGATGGCTTAATTCCTTCTATACATGAAGAAAAAAATAATAGTTTTGAAAAAAATTATGGAACTGTTGAGCTAGAAGTAGAAACATCTAGAATTGAAACTTTGCGAGTTATTATTAAATTGATAAAATTATCCAAATATAAACTACTGGACTAAACAAACAGAGTTATTTAACGCAGTGTAGATTTTTACAATTTTAATAAAATATCCTATTTCTTCACTAACAGCAATTATTCATCACTGCTACGCTAAACTTAAATTACTGAGACACTTGCTACTATGTCTGTTGCTAAAGATTTACCCGCACCAGAAGATGTTATATTTCCCTCTGGAGATTTCTACAGTGATGAACCAGAGTTGGAAAGTTATCAGCATTTACAGCAGATGCTGTTGTTGTTAAAGTGCCTTGATTGGTGGTGGCGCGATCGCAACGATTTTTTTTGCGCTGGCAATATCACCATCTACTACAGTCCACGCCAGCGTAAATCAGAATACTTCCGGGGGCCAGACTTCTTTGTAGTCTTGGATACTGAACGCAAAGCTCGGAATAGTTGGGTTGTATGGGAAGAAAACGGTAAGTATCCCAACATAATTATTGAACTTCTGTCAGATTCCACGGCTGCCACTGACAAAGGCTTGAAAAAAGAAATTTATCAAGATACTTTTCGCACACCAGAATATTACTGGTTTGACCCACACAATTTAGAATTTGCTGGCTTTGTGTTGTTAGCTGGTAAGTATCAACCAATTCAACCAAATCCTCAAGGTTGGTTGTGGAGTGAACAGCTTAATTTATATTTGGGAGTTTTTGAAGGAAAATTACGGTTTTATACTCCTGAAGGACAACTCATCATCTCCCCAGAAGAAGCTGTGCAAGAGGAAGTACGGCGTACTGAACAAGAAAGACAACGTGCTGAACAAGAAAGACAGCGTGCTGAACAAGAGCGACAGCGTGCCGATCGCCTAGCCGCAAAACTGCGAGAATTAAATATCGACCCAGATACGATTTAGCAGCTACGAATCTTCAGGTAGCACCCATTTTGGTGGTTCCATCATTTTTTTCCGCAGACGTTCTTCCGCAATTGCCAGCATATCGTCTAAAGAAGTCTCTTGAATAAATTGTGAGGCGGCTTCTCTAAACTCGATATTGGGGCATTTATCCCCTAAAACGCAACCGTTGACACAAGCTTCCGCGCAGTTTATTTTCTGCTCCACAGTGATTCCTCTCCAATTAGGGCGTTTTCCTACCCACAAGTTAAATTTTACCTGCTCACTGGAAAAGAATTGAGTGCTGAGTTACCGAAGTTGAGAACAGAGACTAGAGACTAGAGGTTAGAGGCTAGAGAAGGTATACCCAATATTATTAGGAGCTGCTATTCAGAAAAATAAAAGGTAAAAGGGTGAACTTTGGTTGTTTGTCATCCTTTTACCTTTTTATATACCTGATGCTTATTTAATGTTAGCCCTTGCGTCCCTCACTGCGGCAATAAAAAATAATCCTGTCAGAGGAATACTTAATCCTAAGATAATTGCTGTGGTTTGGAAGCCTAAATCTGGTTGTCCATAACTGAGTTCAAACACCGAACCGACGGCGGCGATCGCTGTTATACAAGACCCAGCTAGGAACAAACCGCTTTTTGGAGTTAAATACACTACTAGTCCCCTATGCTACTGGTTTCACTGCTTGATACGAGAAGCCATTTTTAGATAACTCCTGTGCCAAAGTCAAGGAATTTTCTACACGGTCAACGAATACTACACCGTTGAGGTGATCCATCTCATGTTGAATGCAGCGTCCAAGTAGGTCGCCAGCTTTTAATGTCTTGGGATGACCATATTCATCTTTGTAAGCAATTTCCACGATTTCAGGACGCTTCACATCCATGTAAACGTTAGGAATGCTCAAACATCCTTCTTGAGCAACGCAGATTTCTTTGCTTATCTGTTTAATTACGGGATTAATCAATACCAGTGGTGGATTTGCTGGGTTATCTGGTTCGCAGTCAATGACGATTAGTTGTTTATTAATTCCTACCTGGGGCGCAGCCAAACCAATGCCATCACTGCTGTACATAGTTTGCAACATTTCGCGTACCAGTTGACGCAGTTCATCATCAATTTTTGTAATACGTTTTGCAGGTTGACGCAACGCGCGATCGCCCAGATAGTGCAGCTTCAACGGCGGACTTTTTAACTTCTTTTTCTCAACAGCAATTTCAGAGGGCATGATTATTTCGATGGCTCAATTGTGCAAATTCCTACTAACTCAATTCTATCAATCTCGGTTAGACCTCATGTTGAAGAAGAAAAATTCAGTATTGTTTGGAGTTGATATCCCGCCTCGGAATGAATTGAGAGTCTCACAGCGCAAGTCCTCTCAAAAGGACTCAACGAGAAATTGATTCCAGTCCTCTCTTTTCTAGAATCACTTAGCTTACCTTTGCGCTTACCTTAGCGTACCTTCGCGTTAAAAAACTCTACAAGGGCTTGGCGGAACTTATAGCTCATTGGTTAAAGAAAGTTGTACATTGCCATCAAGAGCAACTCACAACTAACAGCTAGATATGAACTTCCGTGACGAGTTTAAATTGCTGCTACGCGCCCGTTATCCTTTAATTTACATTCCTACCTATGAAGAGGAGCGGTTAGAAGCAGCTATTCGGGAAGAAGCCGCCAATCAAGGTAATCGCCCAGTTTATACTTGGGATTTTGTCGATGGCTATCAAGGAAACCCCAATGATGCGGGATTCGGGCGGCGCAATCCCCTGCAAGCTTTGGAGTTTCTGGAAAAATTACCAGCTGCCGCGCCAGCGGTAGTAATTTTACGAGATTACCATCGATTTTTAGATGATGTGGCGATCGCGCGTAAACTCCGTAATTTTGCCCGACTGTTGAAGTCGCAACCGAAAAATATTGTTTTGTTGTCACCCCGCATCGCCATTCCTGACGATTTAACCGAAGTTTTAACAGTGGTGGAGTTTCCTCTACCCGCTGCACCGGAAATTAAAACCGAGGTAGAACGTTTACTCCAAACCACTGGTAATTCGCTTTCTGGCAAAGTTTTAGATGATTTGGTACGTTCCTGTCAAGGGCTTTCGATGGAGCGGATTCGGCGAGTTTTGGCGAGAGCCATTGCGACTCACGGCGAATTGCAACCAGAAGATGTCGATTTAGTGTTGGAAGAAAAGCGCCAAACTATTCGCCAAACCCAAATTCTCGATTTTTACCCGGCAACTGAGCAAATTTCTGATATTGGTGGATTAGATAACCTAAAAGATTGGCTGTTACGGCGTGGTGGTTCATTTACTGACAGGGCGCGTCAGTATGGTTTACCTCATCCCCGTGGTTTATTGTTGGTAGGAATTCAAGGCACTGGAAAATCTTTAACAGCAAAAGCGATCGCTCATCACTGGCATTTACCCCTGCTACGCTTAGATGTTGGGCGGTTATTTGGCGGTTTGGTAGGTGAATCAGAATCGCGCACACGTCAAATGATTCAGGTTGCAGAAGCCCTCGCCCCCTGCGTATTGTGGATTGATGAAATAGACAAAGCTTTTTCTGGGCTGGGTAGCAAAGGTGACGCGGGAACAACTAGCCGTGTGTTTGGGACTTTTATTACCTGGTTAGCCGAAAAAACCTCACCTGTATTTGTCGTTGCTACTGCTAATGACATCCAAGCCTTACCGCCAGAAATGTTGCGAAAAGGGCGGTTTGATGAAATTTTCTTTGTTGGTTTACCTACTCAAGAAGAAAGAAAAGCCATTTTTAACGTTCATTTATCCCGATTACGACCCCATAACTTGAAAAGCTATGACATTGATAGGTTAGCTTATGAAACACCCGATTTTTCTGGGGCGGAGATTGAGCAAACTTTGATTGAAGCTATGCACATCGGATTTAGCCAAAACCGTGATTTTAATACCGACGATATTTTAGAAGCCGCTAGCCAAATCATTCCCTTGGCGCGAACTGCTGTCGAACAAATTCAAAAACTGCAAGAATGGGCTGCGGCTGGCAGAGCGCGTCTAGCCTCAAAACACAGTCCGTTGAGTGATGCCTTCGGCAAGCTACGCTAAAAAATTATGAAGTGTGAAGGCTAAAGTATGAAGTATAAAGGATACAGCCTATGAAAAGCCGCGCCAAGCACGGCTACATACTTCACACTTCATAATTCATACTTCAATTGACAATTGACAATTGACCGTTGACCATTGACTATTGACTATTGACTATTAATTTAACTATGCTTTCTGGTTTACTAAAGTTAATACTAGGTTTTGTGTTAGCAATCGCTGTTTTATTAGGTACAGGTCTGACAGTGGCGCTTTATTTCGTCAATCGAACTGCTATACCGCCCACTAAACCTATTTTTGCTAACGATAACCCCTCGTTGAAAAACCAAGCCGCTAAAGAAGCCAACGACAAATCTGCACCTACATCCACAACTGAACCTGAGCCGGAAACTTCTCCAACTCCGACAAAATCTGTTGAAGAATTACCACCTGGAGCTTACCAAGGGCGTGTTACTTGGTCTCAAGGATTGAGTTTACGCGCAGAACCTAGCCAGGAAGCCCAAAAAGTAGGCGGGGTGACTTTCAATCAAAAAATCATCGTTTTGCAAGAAAACCCAGATAAAACTTGGGTCAAGATTCGCCTAGAAGGTAGCGAACAAGAAGGTTGGGTAAAAGTAGGCAATATTGAACGTGTCAATTGAAGTATGAAGTCTGAAGTCTGAAACCATCTAGCTTCAAAAAAATGCTGAGTAAAAAGTACTAGCTGCTATTCCCTACTCCCTAAACTTCATACTTTTTTAGTAAAAGTCACAATTATTACTTACCGAAAGTAGTATATTTTTATATATGCTATTTAGTGTAGTTAGCGTTAAAAAATTTATCATCTTAAGTTAGTTAGAGTTAATTAATAAGATAAAAAGTTTACGCTCTTGCCGGAAAACTTGTAAATCAATACTACACGCCATAACAGTAGATAAAAGCTCAGCCTAAAAACTCTTTGACTCAGGGAATTGTCATCAGCCAAAAACTTGGGAAAAAATCATGGAAGCCATTGGTTATCTTCATGTTGCCTCAGCCTACGAAGCACCTGAAAACATCGAGGTTGTGCCAAGAAAATTGGAGTTCAAATTTTTGCAGTGGCCTAAACTGTCTAGCCAAGCTGCGATGCGTCTATTATCTGTAGCACTAACTATCGGAATTTTGAACCTAGCAGACCAAACTTTAGCACTCCAGCAAGTAGGTAGTCGTGGCACAGAAGTCACAAATATTCAACAGTGCTTAAAAAATTTAGGCTATTTTACTGGCCCAGTGACTGGCAGATTTGCAAGTTTAACTCAAAAAGCAGTCATTGGTTTTCAAAAAGCTAAAGGTCTAACTGTTGACGGAATTGTAGGTGTTAACACCCAGCAAGCTTTGCAACAATCATGCCAAAGTGGAACTTCTAGTGGCAGTACCAATGGCCAATTGCGCGTCGGTAGCAGAGGTCAAGCAGTTTCCCAGTTGCAACAAAATTTGCGACAGTTAGGCTATTTTAACGGTCCCAAAACAGGCTATTTTGGCTCACAAACTCGGCAGGCACTCATCCGATTTCAACAAGCTTCTCGAATTCCAGCTAACGGAGTTTTTGATAGTAGAACTGCACAAGCACTACAAAGTAATTTGAATGTGGGTGGTGAATATCCTACCCTTGCTGAAGGTAGCCGTGGCCTAGCCGTAACCAAATTACAACAACGTTTACGAGATTTAGGCTACTTTAAGATGAATCCCACAGGGAATTTTAGAAGCATCACTAAAAATTCTGTCATTGCATTTCAACGAAAAGCTGGCCTATCAGCAACTGGCGTAGCTAATGCCCAAACTTGGGATGCACTATATAATTCTGCTCAAATTCCAGACAGAACCAATGGCTCGACTCAGCAAGTCAGAGATGTGCAACAACTACTGGGCGATTTAGGATACTATAATGGCACTCCTACTGGTACTGTTGGCACTCTAACACGAAATGCAGTGGTGCAGTTTCAGCGAGACAATGGACTCGCGGCAGATGGAATTATTGATGCTCAACTTTTGAATGCAGTCCGCCAAGTCTGGGTAGCCAGATATTCTAATCAACCAACTAGGACGGTTCTTTCAACAGGTGCGAAAGGTGAGAATGTTAGGACAGTTCAAAAGCGTTTGTCCCAATTAGGTTACTTTAACCGCTCGGTGGATGGTATTTTTGGCGAATATACCAAGGCTGCTGTACTGGCATTCCAAAAAGATTATCGATTAAATCCCACTGGAAAAGTGGATGGGCAAACTTGGCAAGTATTGGGGTTTGATAATTCTGTGGCGCTGAGTCGTCCTGTGATTAATCGTTATTATGTAGCAGCCGTGCCGCTGCAAAATAGCGATACTCTCGACAAAGTGCGGCGCTTTGTTCCCAATGCTTTCCCAGATGTATCTACGTCAGGAAACTATGTAAATGCTGGGGCATTTAGCGATCGCACCGTTGCCGAAAATCTCACGAAAATGTTACGCTCCAAAGGTTTAAATGCCAGAGTGCAATTTCTTTAGTATTCCGATAGCCTAGATACTAGGTGCCATATCACACACTAGTAAAAGAATGCCAGACTCAGCATTTATTATCTTTATTGTCTTTGGCTTGATCTGGGTAGCGATGGGAGCCATTGCTGTCATTGCGCTATTCAAGTCAGAAGTCCAAAAAATTCGCTTTGACAAATGGGGACTGCTAGTAACTATCCCAATTATCGTCCCAATTGTGATTGTTTTGTTATATCAGGTAATTAAACCATTGATTTAGTAGAGACATATCTTGCACCAAGCGACTGAAGTCACAGCTACACAGACAAAACCCCTTCGGGTGATGCTCAAGAGCGTCGCTAACGCTTCGAAGATCGCCAGTTGCCTGCGGAGGGAAACCCTCCCGCAGCACTGGTCTCACCGCCTGCGCGGGTTCCCAACCCATGATTTTGCGCGCTTTCCGCGTAGGCGGACTTCGTTTGTATAGCCAAGCCACTGCGTTGGGCGGGTTTCCCGACTTGAAGCAAGTGGTGCGCGAATTCCATTCGTTGGGGCTACGTGCAAGATGTGAATAGAGACGTTGCAATACAGCGTCTCTAGTTGATAATTATGATGCGACTTGAGCCGCCGTCCGAGTCCGTCGTCTTCTCCCATCGGCAACTTTCACAGGTGGTTCGTCAGGAATTTGCATTAATAATGTCACAGTTGGTTGACATTGCAATTCCCGCCGAATTGAACGCGCTAATTCTCGCTCTAAAGTTCCTTGCAATCCACCCCAGTCTACTTCTGGTTGCTCACCTTCCAAAGATGCAAATTCTGACCAACGCACGCTGAGAATTTCTTCGATGCGCTGCTGTACCCATTTTTGGATCAGTGATCGCTCTACACTGGTAACAACACCCCGCAGATGAATTTCTGGCTTGGCCATGAGTTTACCAGTCCAATCAATTGCAGCTGCGATCGTCACAATACCTTCTTCTGCCATGCGTTGCCGTTCTTGCAGCACCTTGGCACTCACCATACCGGAACTAGAAGTATCCACCAGTTCAATACCAGACTGCACTTTATCACCGACACGGATGGAATCTTCTGTTAGTTCTACAACATCCCCATTCTGGATTATCACCATATTTTCGGCAGGGATACCCATACTTTGGGCAGTTTCGGCGTGTTTGACTAACATCCGATGTTCACCGTGAACTGGCAAGAAGAATTTGGGACGAGTTAAAGCAATCATCAATTTTTGGTCTTCTTGACAGCCGTGGCCGGAAACGTGAATTCCTTTATCGCGTCCATAGACCACTTTCGCACCCTGAAGCATCAACTTATCGATGGTATTCACAACTGCGATCGTATTTCCAGGAATCGGGTTGGCAGAGAAGACAACAGTATCACCTTCACGGATTTTGATGTGGGGGTGTTCTTTATTGGCAATGCGGGTCATCGCTGCCATCGTCTCACCTTGAGAACCTGTGGTGAGAATCAACACTTTCTCATCCGGAAGACTGCGAACCATATGCAGTGGTTGCAGTAAGTTATCTTCACATTTGACATAACCCAAATTCCGGGCATGGGCAATCAAATTTAGCATTGAACGTCCGACTACTGTCACCACGCGGTTGTGTTTCTGTGCCAGTTGCAAAATCATGTTGATGCGATGCACAGAAGAGGCAAAGGTCGTAACAAATAATCGCCCTGTGGCTTGACTAAATACTCGATCCAAATTGGGATAGACGGAACGTTCGGAAGGGGTGAATCCAGGCACTTCTGAGTTGGTGGAATCACTCAGTAAGCAAAGTACGCCTTTTTCACCATGTTCTGCCAAGCGTTGCAAGTCAAATTTTTCCCCATCGACTGGGGTGTGGTCGAATTTAAAATCCCCTGTGTGAATCACGACACCCAGGGGAGTATGAATAGCGACCGTGAAACTATCAGCAATTGAATGGGTGTTGCGGATGTACTCGACAAAGAAATGTTTGCCAATCCTGACTACATCACGCGGTAGAACTGAACGTAACTGAGTGCGATCGCGTACTCCTGCTTCTTCTAATTTCCCTTCCAGCATGGCCATTGCGAGTCTTGGCCCGTAAATCACCGGAATTTCAAATTGCTTGAGGTGAAAAGCAATGCCACCGATATGGTCTTCATGACCGTGGGTAACGATCATCCCTTTAATTTTTTCCCTGTTTTCCCTGAGATAGCTAGTATCAGGTAGCACAATATTTACACCATGCATTGCTTCTGTGGGAAAAGCTAAACCCGCATCTAATAAGATAATTTCGTCATCGTACTCAAAAACACAGGTATTTTTGCCAATTTCATGTAAACCGCCCAACGGAATAATTTTTAGGGCGGAGTTAGCTTCGTTTTTAGCCATTTTCTCCTTAGTTAGATTGTTTAGTGTTAATAAATTGAAGGTTAGCAAGCTTGTATTAAAGACAACACTGGCTTTCTTTTAGAAACCAGTCAAATTTCATTTAGATTTTCAACTGTTTGTTCAATAAAATTGAAATTTACACTGAATGATTCATCGTAAATATTTTTTAGCAGTGGTAGCACATCTATGGAAAGTGCATCCTCAAAATCTGCCCATTATTCATATGCATTTACGGCAAATTGCCAACCATTACTTTTTTAAATTAAGTTCAGTTTCTGAAGCACCACCTCTAATTTTTGGTTAACTTCTGAGTCAGCTTCACATAGCGGCGGACGTGTTGAACCAACCTCCCAACCTTGAAGTTTGAGTGCTTGTTTAATGGGAATGGGATTTGTAGTTATAAATAAAGCTTTAAACAACGGGAAGAGTTGAAGATGAATGTCTTTGGCTTGGGCAATTTTTCCCGCACTAAAAGCTTGAATCATCTGCTGTAGTTGGTTGCCTACCAGATGAGAAGCTACACTGACGACTCCTTTTGCCCCCAGCGCTAACAAGGGCAAAGTTAGGGAATCATCTCCAGCGTAAATCTGAAATTCTTGTGATGTCAAGCGACGGATTTCACTTGCCTGATCTAAATTACCACTGGCTTCTTTGATTCCAACAATATTATCAATTTCAGCTAATTTGGCAACTGTTTCGGCACTGAGATTTTGACCGGTGCGACCAGGAATGTTATATAACAACAATGGAATATCGGGGCAAGCTTGGGCAATTGCCTGAAAATGTTGATATAGACCTGCTTGTGGCGGTTTATTGTAATAAGGTACAACTTGTAATGTACCATGTACTCCTATTTTAGCCGCCTTTTGGGTAGCTGCGATCGCTTCTTTGGTGGAATTAGAACCACATCCTGCTATCACTTTGGCTTTGCCGGACACGGCCTGCAATACTTCTACAAATAGCTGGTATTCTTCCTCCCAACTTATGGTGGGGGATTCTCCTGTTGTACCGCATACCACCAACGTATCCGTTCCATTGTGAGCTAGATGCGCTGCTAGTTCTGCCGCTACGCCATAGTTAACACTACCGTCTGCTTTGAACGGTGTGATCATAGCGGTTAAAACTCTGCCAAAATCTCCCACCCTTTTTTACTCCTGATTACCTGCTTGGTTTTGTTTGCTTTGGTGGTTTTCTATAATGTAATAGCTTATTCGCCAATTACTTTCAAGAGTGATGCACTCATTTGTCTTTTGTCATCTATTTTTGACTGATGACGCAAAACTACTGAGATACGTAGTATGCTGCTGACTTGAGGAGATTTTTTTCCACTAATAATTCAGCAATTTGGACGGCATTCAAAGCTGCACCCTTGCGAATTTGATCACCACAAACCCACAGTTCTAAACCGCAGGTATGAGAAATATCCTGACGAATTCTACCCACTAAAACTTCATCTTGACCAGTGGCTTCTATTGGCATTGGAAAATGATTGGCCCGCCAATCTTCTACTAATTTCACCCCCGGGGAGTTACTCAAAATTTCTCTGGCGGTATCTGGACTAAATGGGGTCTCGAATTCTAGGTTAATTGCTTCTGAATGAGCGCGCAGTACGGGAACCCGTACACAAGTTGCAGTAATCCTAATTTGCTGCGTGCCAAAAATCTTTCGAGTTTCATTCACCATTTTCATTTCTTCCTCACAGTACCCAAAATCGTTAATCGGGGTGTTGTGGGGAAATAAATTAAATGCTAATGGGTAAGGTAGTACTTCTGCGACGGGTTCTTGTCCTTGCAGAATCGCACCTGCTTGAGTTTTGACTTCTGCCATTGCTTTGGCACCAGCACCACTAGCCGATTGGTAGGTGGCGGCAACAATACGCTTTATTGGTTGGATTTGATGTAATGGCCAGATTGCCACTGTCATCAAAATTGTCGTGCAGTTGGGATTGGCAATGATACCTTGATGAGAAGCTGCGGCTTGGGGATTAACTTCTGGTACAACTAAGGGGACTTCTGGATTCATCCGAAAGGCACTGGAGTTATCAATAACTACTGCACCTTTTTGGACGGCAACGGTAGCCCATTTTTTCGATGTGGAACCACCCGCACTAGCTAATACCAAATCTACATTTTCAAAGGCGCGATCGCTGACTGGTTCTACTAATAAATTTTCCCCTTTAAATGTCAGCGATCGCCCCACACTACGCTCAGATGCTAGTAATTTTAATTCCGAAATGGGAAAATTTCGGCTTTCTAATAATTCCAGCAACTCTGTACCCACAGCACCAGTCGCACCCAAAATAGCTACACGATATGTTTTAGACAAATGAACTTCCTCCTTTAACTTAAGAGGTGATGAGTAATGTTTGGAAATTTAAATATATTGAAATAGCAGTAGCAGATTTTGAATAATTTTTTAATCTTATTTCAGCTTTTTGATCAAGGTAGATTAATTTTTAGGTTACATATCTTAATAAATAATTGAGCAATTTACAATCTTTTATAATTTCCGACTAAATTTCCTACCAAGTAAAAAAGTATATATTATTGTACAACAAATTACTGCTCAAGGAAAAACGACCAGCCATTGCTGCTCAACCATTATTGATGATTTAACAAATCTTTTGCCTTAACGGTGACTTGGACTGAGGCAGGCGATCAATGTACTATGATCCGAGATGGAATCAAGCCAGGACAGTAAACCACCGAGCTATGCGGTAAGCATAGATCAAACTCGGACTTGTCAGGCAAACAGACCCCAAAAACGATAGTACAAAGATTTGCTGGTTGAACCACAAGATATCACGGTGTCAGCCTTGCGCTCTGAAATTCTACCTCTAGCAGTAAGTGAAGAGTGAATTCCCAACAGACTAAAGATTAACTGGTTGTTAGCTCATCAGAAAATCTTTACAGATGTGAGATATCACGTCTTTGTTCAGTTTAGAGGGTGTATAGATAAATATTATTGTGGTAAAGTGTCAAGTCCTTTGCCATTGGCAGTAAACTGGATCTCTACTGAAGGCACTTGCCATTCCAACCTAGAGATATCAAACCATACAAGCGTTAAATTGTCGCTTGTGTGTACTTGGAGTTAAAAATACCAAATAGAGACGCAGCATGAAAGTTACCCAGGAGAAACTTCCCGCCAGCCAAATAGGGCTAGAAATAGAGATTACACCAGAAATCACTCAGCAAACCTACGATCAAGTTATTAAAAACTTATCCAGTACTGTAAATATTCCTGGGTTTCGTAAAGGTAAAGTGCCTCGGCAAATATTGCTCCAGCGCTTAGGCATAACTCGCGTTAAGGCAGCAGCCCTAGAAGAATTAATTCAAGATGGTATAGAGCAAGCAGTCAAACAAGAAGATATCCAAGCAATTGGTCAGCCGCAATTGCGCTCTTCATTTGATGACTTGATCAATAATTATGAACCGGGAAAACCCCTCACTTTCTCTGCTGCTGTTGATGTCGAACCAGAAGTAAATCTCAAGCAGTACACTGGTTTACAAGCCCAAGCGGAGGAAGTCAAGTACGACTCAGCCCAGGTAGATAGTGTTCTAGAAAAAGAACGTGAACAAATGGCAACATTGATCCCTGTGGAAGGAAGGGCAGCCCAAATTGGGGATGTCGCCGTTGTAGATTTTAAAGGAATAATAGCGAAAGCTGAAGGCGAAAACCCCGATGCAGAACCAACACCAATTCCTGGTGGTGAAGCTTCTGATTTTCAAGTAGAGTTACAGGAAGATAAATTTATCCCCGGTTTTGTCACGGGTATAGTGGGGATGAATCCTGGTGAAACCAAGGAAATTTCAGCGCAGTTCCCAGATCCTTATGTTAACCAAGAGTTAGCAGGCAAGCCAGCAATTTTTACAGTCACTCTCAAAGAACTGAAGGAAAAAGAACTGCCAGAATTGGACGATGACTTTGCCCAAGAAGTCAGCGATTTTGAAACCTTAGAAGAACTGCGGAAATCTCTAGAAGAGCGGTATCAAAAAGAAGCTGAGGATAAAACTAAAACTAACAAGCAAGAAGCGCTACTGGCAGAACTGCTCAAGTATATAGAAATTGACTTGCCAGGTACTTTAATTGACCAAGAAGTAGACGCAATGTTGACACAAACAGCTATGCGCCTTGCACAACAAGGACTGGACGTGAGAAAGCTGTTTACTCAAGATATTATTCCGCAGTTGCGGGAGCGATCGCGCCCTGAGGCAATTGAACGCCTAAAACGTTCTCTAGCCTTGCGAGAAATCGGCAAACGCGAGTCTCTCACAGTCACACCAGAAGAACTACAAGCCAGAGTTACAGAACTTTTGCAGCAGTATTCCGAGGAAGATGTTGACGAAGATAGACTGAGTTCTATGGTAGAAAACGAACTGCTGAGTGAAAAAATTATCAATTGGCTCTTAGACAACTCATCAGTTGAACTAGTACCAGAAGGAACTTTAAGCGCCAAAGAAGAAACAGCAGAAGCAACTGCACCTGAGACTGAGGCAAGCAGCAGCGAAGCTACGGCGGAATCGGAAGCAGGGGAATAAAGAAGAGGCTAGGGACTAGGGTCTAGAGCCTAGTATTGTGGACTAATTAGGGATTGAATCTTTCTTCTGTTATCTAGTCTCCAGCTTCTAGCCTCTAGTCTCTAACTACTACTTTCGGCTATCTCTACTTTTGGGCGATCGCAATCCGGCGATTCGTAGAGTAGGCTAGGGTAGTTAGTGCTTGTTTGAGTATGAACAATTATTACTCAGCACTGGGTCGTTAAGATTTAATGGAGGCTTAATATTGCTGGAATTTTCAAGAAAATCCGATATCTGTAAATACCTGAGCTTGATACAGTGTTACACGAGAAAAATCTGGATGAGGCATAATGGTTAACACATAGCTCAAATAAAATCTCATCCGTTAAAAAAGCAGCGATCGCTGCCGTAAACTAAGTCATACTAATCGTCAAATGTTCTCTTATGCTTTTATCGCAGTCGGGAAATTACCCCATTATTAGTTCCAGCCACCTAGCTATTAACTCCCAGATGAATGGCCCCAACAGCATTGTGCCAACTGTGGTAGAGCAGTCTGGTATGGGAGAAAGAGCGTTTGACATCTACTCCCGCCTGCTGCGCGAGCGGATTATCTTTTTGGGAACTGCCATAGATGATACCGTCGCCAATTCAATTGTGGCTCAGTTGCTGTTCTTAGATTCGGAAGACTCAGAAAAAGACATTCAACTGTACATTAATTCTCCTGGCGGCTCCGTCTACGCAGGAATGGCAATTTATGATACAATCCAACAAATTCGTCCCGATGTAGTTACTATCTGTTTTGGGTTAGCCGCAAGCATGGGGGCATTTTTGTTAGCAGCAGGAACCGCAGGTAAGCGGATGTCTTTACCTGATTCTCGGATTATGATCCATCAACCACTAGGTGGCGCTCAAGGTCAAGCCATTGATATAGAAATCCAAGCCAGAGAGATTCTTTATATTAAGGCTCAGTTGAATCAGTTATTGGCTCATCATACTGGTCAACCTTTAGAGAGAATCGAAGCAGACACAGACCGCGACTTTTTCATGTCGGCAGAAGAAGCTAAAAACTACGGTTTGATTGATCAAGTCATCTCCCGACAAAATCTTCCCACAGCAGGGGAAAACGTCACAATTCTGAAATAAGAGGCTGGTATGTCTAAGTACGACTCCCATTTAAAATGTTCGTTTTGTGGCAAGTCTCAAGAGCAGGTACGTAAGTTGATCGCAGGGCCGGGAGTTTACATCTGCGACGAATGCGTTGACTTGTGTAATGAAATACTAGATGAGGAGTTACTGGACACCAACGGTGTAGCGTCGCAACCAGCACCAAAGTCTGAAGCACCTCAAAAACGTCGTAGTCGTTCTGCTAATCTCTCATTCAATCAAATACCAAAGCCAAGAGAGATTAAAAAGTATTTAGATGAACATGTCATTGGCCAAGACGAAGCCAAAAAGGTTTTATCAGTCGCAGTTTACAACCATTACAAGCGACTGGCAATCTTACAGTCTAAAGGCAGTGGCAAAAACGGCGCAGATGACGCAGTAGAACTGCAAAAGTCAAATATTTTGTTAATTGGTCCGACTGGTTGCGGCAAAACGCTCTTAGCGCAAACTCTAGCCAAAATTTTGGATGTACCTTTTGCGGTTGCTGATGCTACTACATTAACAGAAGCAGGCTATGTCGGCGAAGATGTCGAAAATATCTTACTGCGACTGTTGCAAGTGGCAGATTTAGATGTAGAAGAAGCGCAACGAGGAATTATCTACATCGACGAGATTGACAAAATTGCCCGCAAGAGTGAAAACCCATCAATTACCCGCGATGTTTCTGGTGAAGGCGTACAGCAAGCTTTACTAAAAATGCTTGAAGGTACGATCGCCAACGTACCACCGCAAGGGGGACGTAAGCATCCGTATCAAGACTGTATCCAAATTGATACTAGTAATATTTTATTTATCTGTGGTGGGGCTTTCGTTGGCTTAGAAAAGGTTGTAGAACAAAGAGCGGGTAAAAAGTCAATAGGTTTTGTGCAGCCAGGAGACGGCCAATCAAAAGAAAAACGAGCCGCAGATGTGCTGCACAATCTGGAACCTGATGATTTGGTAAAATTCGGCATGATACCCGAATTTATTGGGCGGATACCAATGGTAGCGGTAGTAGATCCGCTGGATGAAGAAGCACTGATGGCAATTCTTACCCAACCACGCAGTGCTTTGGTGAAACAGTATCAAAAACTGCTGAAGATGGATAACGTCCAAATAGATTTTAAACAAGATGCCTTACGGGCGATCGCGCAAGAAGCCTACCGCCGCAAAACGGGCGCGCGAGCATTGCGAGGCATTGTGGAAGAACTCATGCTTGATGTCATGTACGAATTGCCATCCCGTAAAGATGTAACTCGCTGCACAGTAACAAGGGAAATGGTAGAAAAACGCTCTACTGCCGAACTCATAGTACATCCATCTTCACTACCCAAACCAGAATCAGCATAATTGTCATTAGTCATTAGTCATTAGTCCATCGACTTTTGACTTTTGACTTTTAACTTTTGACTTTTGACTTTGAAAAAATGCCTTACATTAATGTTCGTGGTATTGAACATTACTACGAGTGGGTGAAGCAATCATCTGCTGCTTTGACAAAACCAGTGATGGTGTTCGTTCACGGTTGGGCTGGTTCAGCTAGGTACTGGAACAGTACTGCAAATGCTTTATCAGACCAATTTGATTGTTTACTCTATGATTTGCGAGGGTTTGGCCGCTCACAAGGTAAACCAACTATCATCCAAGCTAGTGAGTCTGTTGCTACATCTGAATCAAGCCAAGAAACATCAGCGGCAATTCAAGAGTTAACCTACGAATTGGAAGAATACGCTGATGATTTGGCAGTACTTTTAGATGAGTTGCATCTTGGGCGTGTTTACATTCAAGCTCATTCAATGGGTGCGTCTGTTGCAACTTTGTTTTTCAACCGCTATCCTCAAAAAGTAGAACGAGGGATTTTAACTTGTAGCGGGATTTTTGAATACGACGAGAAAGCCTTTACTGCCTTTCATAAATTTGGTGGTTATGTAGTTAAATTCCGTCCCAAATGGTTAGGTAAAATACCATTTGTTGACTGGATGTTTATGGCGAGATTCCTACATCGTTCTATACCAAAAGCCGAACGTCAGGCTTTTTTACAAGATTTTCTCGAAGCAGATTATGATGCTGCTTTAGGCACAATTTTTACTTCTGTTAGCAAGGCACAGTCAGAATTGATGCCGCAAGAGTTTGCTAAGTTAACAGTCCCGACTCTGCTAGTGGCTGGAGAATATGACCAAATTATTCCGGCAGCGATGGGAAAACAAGCAGCAGCACTCAATGAAAGGGTTGAGTTTGTGCTAATTCTTGATACAGCACATTTCCCGATGTTGGAAGATGCGCCGACTTACTTACAACGGGTACGAGAGTTTTTGCAAATTCCTTCAATTGTATAAATAGCAATCCGATTTGATTCCTGAAATTATTTGCTTAGAAAAGATCAGAGAATAGGGGAATAGAAGTGTACTGATTTTTTTCAAAAATCAAATAGCATTTCTATATATTATGTGGAGGTTGTAACTATGACTCAAGCCTTACCTAAAGTATTAACATTTGAAGAATTTGCTGCGTGGCGACCCGAAGGGGGACGTTACGAATTGCATGATGGAATGATTGTTGAAATGGCACAACCCGTTGGAGGTCATGAAGGAGTTGTTGGTTTTTTAGTTGAAGAGGTTGTGCCAGAATACAAACGGTTAAAATTACCGTACTTCTTACCGAAAACTTGACAATGATGTGATTGTCTCACCTTCTCTTCCAAACCTTAACTTTACTGCACAACATGTTTTTGATGCGGCTCTCATAGAGGAAGAATAATTATTAATAGTAATTTTAAATTTACGAGAAAATTTAAGAGCGATTGCTTTTTACATAATTCTTTATTCACCTGCTTGTTGTTTTAGCAAATTGACCAAAGTATCGGATAGCCACAAACCAGCGTCACGTAAAGCTTGGATTCCAGGAGATATGCTGGAACGCATATAGCTGGCATAGCTAGGTGTCATAATTCCTTCATCTTCCCCTAGATGGATGACAGAGGTGATATTTGCCATTTCTGCTGCCCGCCTGTCACCACAACAAATTAAGACAACTGGTGCTTCGCCTACTTGGCGTTGGTTAAAAGCACAAGCTTGAAGTTTTTCTTTGTTTTGTTGGTTTTGGACAACGATAAATCGCCAAGGTTGGAGGTTAAACCCTGATGGTGCTTGTGCTGCAAGTTCGAGAATTTCTTGTAAAATAACTTCGGGAATGCGATCGCTTTTAAAAGCTCTGGCTGCTCGACGTTGCTTGATTGCTTCTATTAAGCCGATATAGGGGTGCATTTCTACAAACATAATCTCAGGACATTGGTTAGGTGTGTCTGCCTATGTTATTGTCCCTCTATGTTTCAGTGTGTATCTTCTATCCGTGGGTTAACTCAAACCTAGTTCTCGTTTCAGCAAATTCATTGAATTCATACCAATGTAATTTTCTACTTTAATTAATTTGGGTGGTCGAATAATATCTTCAGCCGCAGCTTGTACGGCTATTTGTACTGCCCTAAAACTGGCTACGTCGCTGATGATAACTTCAGCTCGCTTTACAATTGCCTGAAGTTTATAAGTATCTTTTGGTTGCGAAGTCATTACTAGCAGTTCATCTCCGCGTAAACCGTGAAGGATGACTTCAGCAGCACGAGCAATGCCTGTACTCAGGCTGACTATGCCTATACAATTTTCCTTGGGCAAGTTTTTGACTAAATTAAGTTCTTTGCTGTAGTCGTAGATATCTAAAGGAATTACTCTGACAGCTTTTGGTGCAGCAATTTGTTCTACTTCACCGATAAAATAGCGACTGGTGACAACTGTAGCCGAGTTCGTTTTATCCAACACAGCTGCTAATTCTTCCATCGGAATTAATTGGATGGGTATTTTGAGAGATTGCTCTAATTCATAAACCATCAATTCCCCAGCGCCGAGGTCTTGAGAAGGAACTGCAACCAACACCTGGGCGCTACAGCGCAAACGCCAATCCATTTCTGCTAAAAATAGCTCACGAGCTTGACTGAGAGAACAGCCTTGGGCAAGGAGTTGGTCGAGTGCTTGCTGGACAACTTTGTATGCGTCTGGGTGTGCTTGCAGAATTGGGGATTGCAATCTGCTACCGCCCTCATGACCTTGGGCGCGGACATAAATTCCTGAACCAGCCAGACTTTCCACCAGACCTTCATCTTCTAGCTGACGGTAAACTTTGCTAATCGTATTGCGGTGTAATCCAGTTTGCATGGCTAATGCTCTTGTGCTGGGCAATTTATAAGCGGGTGGATATTGCCGGGAAGCGATCGCAAACCGGATTTGATTAAATAACTGTGTAGATGCGGGAATTTCGCTGTCTGGCTGAATACGAAATTGAATCATTACCAAAACTCCTAAATCAAGTAGCGTTCAGTAACTAGCTACATTTGCTACTTGTAGTATTTTTTATTTGTAACAATATTTATCAAAACAGAATTCAGAAGTCACAAGCCAGAATTCTCCAATTGAATTCTGTGCGAGTGGTGAATGGAATTGTTTAAAACACCTACTAAATCTTTGATTTAGTGGTGCTTCTAAGTGGTGGGTCTTTTTCACCACTGATAGCGAAGCGTTAGCGAGTCTTCGAGCGTCTTGATTCTGACTTCTGAATTCTTCAATCTTTAAGGAATCTCTAGTGTACTTACTTTAAGTAGTTGATAAATTGCTGGGAAATAGCCTAAACATACTGGCATAGTTATATCAAATAATCACGGAGCATTAGTAGAAATTATTATGACAGAACTAGCAATAGACACTTCATGGGTGAAACTTTCACAAAATAATCTGCAAATCTCAGCTTACTTGGCACAACCACAAGAACTAGGTACTTACCCAGGAATTGTGGTCTTGCAGGAAATTTTTGGCGTTAATAGCCATATTCGAGATGTGACTGAGCGAATTGCTAAACTAGGGTATGTTGCGATCGCACCTGCACTATTTGATCGGTTTGCTCCTGGTTTTGAAACAGGCTACACCCCAGAAGATATAGAAGTTGGCAGAAAATATGCTTGGGAGCAAACCACAGCATCAGAATTACTCAGCGATATTCAATCAGCCATTGATTATCTCAAAACTCTGCCCCAAGTAAAACAGAATGCCATTGGTTGTATTGGCTTCTGCTTTGGTGGACACGTAGCTTATCTGGCTGCCACTCTTCCTAACATCAAAGCCACTGCATCTTTTTACGGCGCGAGGATTACTACTAGCACACCAGGAGGCGGGGAAGCCACTTTGACACGTACCCCAGAAATTTCAGGTACACTTTACGCCTTTTTTGGGATAGTAGATGCCAGCATTCCAAAAGAACAAACAGACGAGATGGAAGCAGAGTTAGAAAAATACAAAATTCCGCATCGTGTCTTCCGCTACGATGGAGCTGACCACGGATTTTTTTGCGATCAGCGTGGCAGCTATAATCCAAAAGCTGCTGCTGATGCTTGGGAGGAAGTCAAACAATTGTTTATTCAACTGAAATAAACGTCCTTGGTCATTAGTCATTAGTCATTAGCAATAACCAATAACAAATGACGAATAACAAATGACCATCCAAAAATCCAGTGGTGTTAGCTAAATAACAATTAATTTTCATTAGTCATGAATTCCGAATCGAATCTATCTCAAAAAGCCAATTCGTCGTTTACAATGGACGATTTTGCCCAAGCGCTAGAAAAACACGACTACCAGTTTCAAAAGGGACAGGTGGTTCATGGCAAAGTGTTTCAACTTGACCCTGATGGCGCTTATGTCGATATTGGTGGCAAGTCGTCTGCTTATATTCCCCGCGATGAAGCTTCTTTGAGATCTGTAACCGATTTATCGGAGGTGCTGCCGTTGCATCAAGAATTAGAGTTCTTGATTATCCGAGAACAGGATGCAGAAGGTCAAGTAACTTTATCTCGACGGCAGTTAGAAATTCAACATATCTGGGAAAAAGTAGCGCAAATGCAAGAAAATTCCCAAACGGTGGAAGTCCGGGTAACAGGTGTGAATAAAGGTGGTGTCACAGTTGATTTTCAATCTTTGCGGGGGTTTATTCCGCGATCGCATTTAGCTGAACGTGATAATTTAGAAGCTCTCAAAGGTCACACTTTAACCGCTGGCTTTTTGGAAGTAGACCGCAACAATAAAAAACTTATCCTTTCTCAACGTTTAGCAACTCGTTCGAGTAATTTCAGCTTGTTAGAAATTGGTCAGTTGGTTGAAGGTAAAGTAACTGGCATTAAACCATTTGGAGTTTTTGTCGATTTAAATGGGATGAGTGCCTTGTTGCATATTAAGCAAGTCAGCCAAAAATTCATTGAATCTCTAGAAAAATTCTTCCAAGTTGGTCAAACAATTAAAGCAGTAATTATTGACTTGGACGAAGGCAAAGGTAGAGTCGCACTTTCTACGAGAATTTTCGAAAATTTCCCTGGCGAAGTGCTAGAAAATATGGATGAAGTGATGGCTTCAGCAGAAGCACGCGCTCATCGTGCGGCTAACAAGACGGCTGAATAGTTGTCCTTTGTCATTAGTCATTTGTCCTCTCTTACAAAGTTCTGATCCTGCGGCAAGCCCTTCGGGTTCAGCAGTTGCTTCAAGTCGGGGAACCCGACGACAGTCACCTCAAGTCGGCAGAGCCGCCCACGGTGCTGTCTCCCCAAGGCACTGCTTCACCGCTAAAAGCGTCTACGGAGGAAGCCTCCGCTCAACGCCAGTCGCCTGCGACGGGAAACCCGTCTACAACGCTGGCTTGACTTTGCGCTGTGTCTTTTGTAAATACAAGTGACTAATGACCGTTTCAACCAGAAAATATACAAATTGAACGCACATCAGCCTAATAATGATTTTTCTAGGCGATAGCTCTTTCGTAATTCCTGCAAAGTTTCTTCGGGAAAGGCAAATTTGATTAAAGCCACTAGTTCACCCCAGCTTTGCAACATAGATTCAGAAAGAGCTTGCCAAAATTCATTCATAAAAAATTCTGTCCACCACTCAGGCGCTTGATTTCTTTCCGCATAATCATGTTGTTTGCGCCACCGCCTACGCCATTTGATCAACTCGGACGGATTAGGTGGTGCTACACCTAAAATCGGCGGAAAATCAGCATAACTGACAAATCTACTGATACCTTTAGCGTGGACATAAACTACATAACGCCAACATTCGATTGTATGTATATCACCAAAGCCAATGCGAAACATCAAACAAATTGCTTCTTCTGTCACAAATCGCGCTAGGGAGTTAAGAAATGAAGATTTATGAACAATTTTTGATGCACGGATGACAAGCGCTCTTGGCTTGAGTGATGATACCATGAAAATACCTGTAACTTCGGTAGAATTTACCCTATCGGTGTTTACGGGATGCTTTTTGTAAACAATGCGATCGCCTTTCAGTTTTCCAGGCCGGAAGGCGGTCTTTTTATTTATATAGTATAATTATTAAAAGACTTATATCAGTCAGTTGTCAAGTAACCTATGGGCATGATTCGGCTGAAGATTCGAGAGTTTGCTGCGGAGAAGGGCTGGAGTTTGAAAGAAGTATCTGACCGTTCTGGTGTAGTTTACAGCACTCTGAGAACTTACGCGCGATCGCCTGGATTAGCAACTGTAGATTTTACTGCGATTCAGAAGTTAGCTAGGACTTTTGATGTGATGATTGAGGAATTAGTTGAGGTTGTTCAAGAATAACGAGAAGTGTGAAGTCTGAAGTCTGAAGTCTGAAAAAAGTTTAAAAGCCGAAATTGAAAAACTCAAGGATGAACTACATACCTTACATTTCATACTTCATACTTCATACTTTTTATAAGTAACGTGACAACACTTCAACAGTCGCGTTTCCGGTTTTTTCCCAGCTAAATAAATTTGCTCTGGCGATACCTTGAGTAGAAAGATGCGATCGCAATTCAGAATTTGTAGCAATTAATCGCATTGCTTCAGTAATTTCCTCAATGTTGTATGGATTAATCAAAATTGCTGCATCACCGGCAACTTCGGGTAGAGAAGAAATATTCGACGTAATTACTGGTGTACCGCAAGCCATCGCTTCGAGAACTGGAAAACCAAAACCTTCCCAGAGACTAGGAAAAACAAGTGCGATCGCTTGGTTAATAATTGATGGTAATTCCTGATAATTAACATAATTAAGGAACTTGACTTGATGAGTTATGCCTAATTCCTCAACTTGCGCTTGCAAGGCTGGAGTGTAACGTGTATCGGTGGGGCCTGCTAACCACAGTTCGTAATCTTTGGGGAGTGCGGCAAAAGCGGCGATGAGTCGATGTAAATTTTTGTAAGGGTCTTGTCTGCCGATGTAGAGAAAGTAGTTGCGAGTTGGTAAGTTGAGATAACGGAAATGGATGCGATCGTGTGCTAGGGGAATAGGCGTAATTTTACTAGCTGGAATTTGGTAAAAATCAACAATATCGTCAGCCGTAGCCTGGGAATTACAAACAATGTGCCGTGCTTGCTGAAGAACTTGCGGAACGTAGTAACGCTGATAAAGTGTTATGGGCGAAAAGCGTTTAGGAAAGCGCAACGGTATCAAGTCATGAAACATGACAACAGAACTGCATTCGTTAGATAAAGACGCTTCCGGCAAAGGACAAAACAAAACTTGGGATTTCAGCTTTTGATAAATTTTTGGCAGTTGAAATTGTGTCCACAATAAACGACGCAGATGACCTTTCGCGCCTTGTTCTGCAGTTTGTCCTGCTGGAACTGGATAGCAGTCATAACCCGAAATATTTTCGGCAACTAATAGTGTCGGTTGCAGTTTTTGTAAGTAAGGTAATAGGTTTAGAGCGTATGTCGTAGTGCCTGTGGGACGAGTTAGCAAAAATGACAGATTAATGAGTAAACGATGCTGCACGTTATACCATTTTAGATTAGAGGATGTTGGCTTTTAACTTGTTGTTTTAGATTGTATTTTCTTACCCTACACCCTTAAACTCTTACACCCGCATTTCTTGAAAGTAACTCAACAATTTGCGATGTTGCCAGTCCTCCACCATACAGTTTTTCGGGAACTTCGCTACCAAAACTACTAACCAAAGCGTCTAATATTCCACTAGCTACCGCCGTCGCATCTAGAGGCGGTAACAAGCGATTCCAGCCTAACTGCACCAACTCCACCCATTCTGTTTCATCTCGCAAGGTGACACAAGGCACTCGGTAAAAAAATGCTTCTTTTTGAACTCCACCAGAGTCGGTAGTAATGAGTTTGGCATTCTTCTCTAACATCACCATATCTAAATATCCCACTGGCTCTATGATTTGCACAGAGTTGCTGACATTTTCTAATAGTCCTTCTCGTAACAAGGCAGCACGAGTGCGGGGATGAAGTGGTAATACAACTGGAATCTTTTGGGTAACTGTTGCTAGTCCTATAAATAGTGCTTGTAGTCGTGAAGCATCGTCAGTATTTTCGGCGCGGTGAACGGTTGCCAAAATATAATTTTTAGCAGTCAATTTTAGCTTCTGTAAAATCGGGCTTTTTGCTTCTGCTTTCACTGCGTAGTCAAGGGCAGCATCATACATCACATCACCAACTAAATGAATTTTTTCTTGGGCAATTCCCTCGTGTTGGAGATTTTCGACAGCCGCAGTGGTAGGCGCAAATAATAAATCTGCGGCGTGGTCTGTGAGTACGCGATTGATTTCTTCTGGCATTCGGCGGTTGAAAGAACGCAAACCTGCTTCTACATGAGCTACTGGTATGTGTAGTTTGACAGAGGCGATCGCTCCTGCCAAAGTAGAGTTTGTATCACCATAAACTAACACCCAATCTGGTGATTCTTTGAGTAATACCTGTTCAATTGCCTCTAGCATCCTGCCAGTTTGTGCGCCATGATTTGATGAACCAATCCCCAGATGATAATTAGGTGCAGGAATTTCTAGTTCTTGAAAAAACACATCAGACATATTCTCGTCATAATGCTGACCTGTATGAACTAATACTTCTTGAATAGCAGCGTGAGATTGTAGCTTTCTCGAAACTGCGGCTGCTTTAATAAATTGAGGACGAGCGCCAACAATTGTGACAATTTTCATAATACTTTTATTTGTGTATTTGGTTATTTATTGCTCAAAGGTAACAGCTAAATTCTCAGCCCAGCGAATTAAATTCACCCAACGCCAAATCCGAAAATCAAAAGCAGATTTTCCTTCTACAACTGCTTGAAAATCTGTTTGCATCTGTTTTAAATTCAGTGCAGGAATTTGGGCTGCCATTTCACTATCTAACACACTTTCCACCCAAGGACTTAAAATTTTTAGCCAACTTTGTTCTGGTGTAGCAAAGCCGATTTTATCTTGGCGATTTAATATGATGTCGGGAACAATACCTTGCATTGCTTCACGAAAAATAACTTTAGAAGTGCCATTATTGGCAATAATAAATTCTTCAGGTAAAGAAAAAACAAAATTTACTAAAGCAGGCGTAAGAAAAGGAACTCGGCTTTCAATTGAGTGTGCCATAGAGTTCCGGTCTTCATAACGCAACAGCATCGGCAAGCTATTTTCTACCACGGCTTGATGAAGTTCTGCTCGTAATATTTCTTGACCTTGTTTGCTTTGATAAAGTTTAGGCTCCAGCCCATATTTAGTAAACCAGTGATTATTTAACCAACTAGGTATAACGTCTTTTTTAACTAACTGTCTGACTGATGCTTGCAAACTAGGCGGGAGAAGTAGTCCCATAGCGCGGAACAAGAGTGTCTTTTGACTAGTTCCCGGTAGCTTTGCAGCTCGTTGGAAAAATTGGCTGGCGCTTCCCCACTGTCCTTGACGTAATAAAGAAGCCAGTCGCGCAGCCAGATAGGCGCGATAGCCACCCAAAAGTTCATCGGCTCCTTGTCCATCTAACATCACCTTGATATTGGCAGCTTTGGCCATTTGAAATACTCGGTATTGAGCATAAATGCTGGTGCTGCCAAAAGGCTCATCTTGCAGTTGAATGAGTTTGTCAAGATCGGCTATTAGCTCTTGAGGAGATGGTTTTACTCGATGTCCTATGACTGTCGCTGCTTGTGCGACTGTATCTACCCATTTTGCTTCGCTCAGAGATGGCTCCGAAGCAATATAACTAAATGTATGTATTTGCAAGTTGTTGCCTTGCAAATGACGCATCGCCATCACAATTGCTGAAGAATCTATCCCTCCAGAAAGGGCTGCACCTACTGGTACATCGCTACGCAAATGCAGCCCAACACTTTCTAAAAATAGGTGGCGTAGGTGTGCTGTGGCTTCGGGAAATGTAATATCTAAAGTCTGATTTAACTCTACTTGCCAGTAACGTGAAATTTGCGGTTGCTGGGGATTTTCTAAAGAGATTTTCAGAAAATGAGCAGGCGGTAGCTGCTGGATATTAGCAAACAAAGTTTCACCACCATAATCTGTCAGTCCAGATTGTAGGTAGTCGTATAGTCGCTGCGGATTGACACGGCGGTTAATACCAGGAAGTTGAAGCAGGGCTTTAATTTCGGAAGCAAAAGCTAGTCCATCTTGCCAGTAAGTATAGTAGAGAGGTTTAATGCCAAAAAAATCGCGGGCTAAAAATAGGCTGTGTTCCCAAGTATCAAGAATGGCAAAGGCAAACATTCCGACTAATTTGCTCAAAGCATTCACACCCCATTCAGCATAGGCACTCAGCAAAACTTCAGTATCTGAATGAGATTGAAATTGGTGTCCTAAAGCTTGTAGGTGAGTTTGTAGTTCTAAGTAGTTGTAGATTTCGCCGTTAAAGACAATGTAATATCTGCCGTCAGCTGTTGCCATTGGTTGCCAGCCAGCCGGACTTAGATCAAGAATAGATAGGCGACGATGTAATAAATAAAGTTGACTATTTTCTACAGTTTGCGGATTGCGGGAGATGCGAACAGGTATAGTTTTTGACCAACCTAAGAAACCTAAGTCATCAGGGCCGCGATCGCTCAAGAAATGACTAAGAGATTTTAAAATGCTGACATCTACCTGTGATTTACTCCCTAACAGTATGCCTGCAATCCCACACATATTTTACAATCAACTAGATTCATACTTTTCCTTGGTTAAACTAGCAACATATTTTGGCTCATGCCATTTATTCACATATTCCAAACCAGCTGCTGAATGATTTTGTAACTTTTTTCTATCTTCTATACATTGTCGGATAATTTCATAAATATTATTGGGTTCAGCATTGATTATAGTGTCTACCACATCAGATGCCATTTGTTGAGGTAAAAAATGTAAATCTTCCTCAGCAATTCTTGCTATTACAGGTTTTCCCATCTGCATTGCTTCAACTGCAAATCCCCCATACCAGCCAATCACAATTTGGTCAATGATTAAATCTGCTTGCTGATAAATTTGTATAGCTTGTGCATGAGGTAGATTTTCTACTAGACACACCTCTATATATTCAGCATGGGTTTGTTGTAATCTTTCTAAAGCTGCCAAAATATAAGCACTACCTTTAGCTTCTCGGTTAGTGGGCGCATGAACAACTTTGAGTTTTTTGTTATTTAATTGGGGAAGAAATATATTAATTCCTTCAAAATTAATTGAATAAGGTAGAAATGATGATTTATCTGATGGTAAAAAATAAAGTAAATCAGGATTTAATGCCCAGATATGTTTGACATAAGGTTCAATTTTTTTTAAGCCTTCACGTCTATAATGATCTAGCTGACCAGAATTACATTGTCCTTGATAACAGTTGGGATTGTGACAAGCCGCTATTTGTGTCCTTTGCATAGTGGGATATTTCTGTCTAATATCACAACCGTTATAAGTAACAAATAGTTTAGCTTTATCTGGGTAAAATGGCAGTTCAAACTGATTGAGGCGACTATTAGGAAAATGAATTAATGATGAACCAAAATTAAAGTGAAAAATATCATATTTGTTTCTAATTTTCATAAAAGCTAATGCCAGCTTTAAAAAACGCCCAGCTTTAGGTTTTATATTTTGAATATTAAGATTAATATCAGCTGGATATTCTAACCAATTTTGTTGAGAAATTAAAACTGTACTATCTAATCCTAATGCTTTTTCACCTTGGGCTAAACCCCAAGAATTGCCACCAACAGATGTAGGTAAATGCAGAACTTTCACGATAACATATCACCTCCCAGAATTATTAGCTTGATGCAGGGTTTGCATAATTGTTTTTTCAATGCCAACATTAAAAGGTGTAAAAACTGGATTGAATGTTTGTTTTAATAACGTAATATCAGCAATCAAATCAAAATAGCGAATTTTATCTGTTAATTCAATATTGACTTGCTTTTGGGTTAAAATTGCAATTGAATTAATAATTTTTCTTAAATTTATAACTTCTTGACTTGCTATATTAATGAAATAATAATTTGGGGATTTTTTTAAAATTTGTGTTAAAATCTCAACAAGGTCGTATATATATATAACTGATAATTTTAACCCATCCAAATCAGAGATATCATTTTCATTTCTTTCGATGAAAACTTTGTTTCCTTGCAAGACGGTGTTAACTAACCGAGGAATAAGCTTATCCGTTTGTCCAGGGCCATAAACACCAAACAACCTAGTTATCGTAATATCCATATCATTACGAAACAAAGCTAGTGCTTCCTCTGCACAAATTTTGCTGAAAGAATACCAGTTATCTCTCTTTAAAGGAGATGTTTCTACTAGAGATTGAAAACTTGGTGCATAAACATTACCAGTAGAAGTGTAAATAAATCGCTGCACTTTAGCTTTACGTGCTATTTCCGCCACTTTCACAGCACTGACTACATTCACATTCAATAAATGTGCAGCCTTTTCTGGAACTTGGCGATAGTATGGTGATTGTGCTAAGTAGACAACAGCATCAGTACCTGGGCTAATAGAAAATTGTTCAGATAAAATACCAGTTTCTAGATTAATACCATTGTCATCGGTAGAACTAATACCATAAACATCTGCTCCCAGTAATTTGAGGTGATTAAATAAATATTTACCAATAAAACCTTTAGACCCAACAATTAGAACTTTCATGTGGCTATTCCTAAATCTTGATAAGCTTTTTGTAACCTCTGGGCAAAGGCTTCGAGAGTAAAGTATTTCTCTATATATTGTCTACTTTTTACGCCAATTTCTTGTAACTTTTCCCTATTTGTAACTAATTCACGTAAATCTTTTTCTAAAGTCTTGATATGCGTATTAATAATTGGGCATTCTTCTGGGTGCAATAAATACTCTTGAGGTTTTCTAATAAAACACATCACAGGTTTACCCATTGCCATACCTTCAAGAGCGAAATAGCCATGAAAGCCAATTAAGCACTGATCAAAAATAACATCAGCAGTACGATATATTTCTAATGCTTGCTCATTAGGCACTTTTTCCACAAGAATCAGTTCTATAGAAACACCTTCAAGCTGAAGATTTTCCACTGCTTTAATTAAGAAGTGGCTTCCTTTAAATACTCTATGATTAGGTGCATGAACGATACGCAGAGGTTTATGTTTATCTGGTTGAGGATAAGCAGGTTGATATTTATGGCTACTAGGCCCATATAAATCTATAGGCCAGAAGAATAAATCGTTTCGACTACCAGGAGTGTATTCAATCATATCTCCCATAGAGAAAATGGCTGTTGAATACTGTTTAAGTTTTTCTATATAACTTACTCGTCTATTTTCATCACATACACAGGCTTGACCAATTAAATTACACTCTGTACAGCAATTAGGTTCTCCTAATCTTTGTGTAGTTTGCTGACTGCGAACGTCAGCACCATATGTCCAGAAAAACATATGTATACCGAGTAATTTATAAACAAATAATTCTCTAAAATTTATTTGTAAAGGTTGCCAAGATAAAAGTAAACCGCGATCGCAGTATAAATGAAGTCTATCAGCCCAAATACAAGCCCACAAAAAAATAAATAGTGAAGTTAACTTACCTACTAATGGAATTCGAGTCCATTGGCTCAAATTGTAGTCAAAACTTTGGGTAATAAAATAGGTTTCGTAGACTAATGATCTAGCTTTTACTCCCAACAGACATTCTGCTTTGGCTTTAAAAGCTAAAGTAATAATGGGAGTTCCCAACCATAAGCTTCTTATTTGATGTGAAGTTAACTTTTTATAAATAAATCTTAAGGGTGATAAAAGTATGACTAGAAATATCACCCAAATAGATAAAAATTCATAAATAAGCCTAAAGATTTTTTTCACACGACTGGCTTAGTTAAAAGAACAGAAATACCATTGGGGTTAGCAGGATTAAATTGATAATCTTGAACTCCTAATTCTTGCAGCCATTCTTGCACTTCTTCCTCTGTATGTTGCCAAGCATTGTGAGGATGATACCAGTCAAAGTTGACCATATTATTAGTCTCGAAGTCAAATGCTTCGTTCCAAAAACATTTCACAAAGTTGTAGTAAATCAGTCTTTGGACATCATGAGTTCCAGCAGGTATACCGAGAATAGAAATCGGTTGATTTAAAGTAATCTTAGCGTTGAGACGACTTAATTCTCGCCCTAACTCAGTCAGACTTTCACAAGCTTTATAGCAAGACTCTGGATCAAGGTTAGTAAATGATTCTCTAATATATTGGTCACAAAATTGACGGGCTACTCCCATTTTTTTATAAACATAAAAAAATAACTGCCCACCAGGCTTAAGTTTGCTATAAATGGCAAATAAAGCTTTCTTAGTATTAGGAGTATGGTGAAGTACACCATCTGCAATAATAAAATCAAAAAAGTTATCGCTAAATGGCATATCCATTAAGTCAGCCTGAACCACATGACAGTTTGGTAGGTGTTTTGTATTTTCAAATGTTGTGAAGGCTGCTTCAGAGATATCTACTGCGAAAACTTGCCCTTTTGTATTTTCGGCAATAAATTTCGTGTTAAAGCCAGAACCAGGGCCAACTTCTAAAATCCGATCAAATTTTTGATAAAAAGCTTGAAGTTCTTCTAGACTTGGAATACCAAGTTTTTTGCAATACCATTCGTATAAAAATTCTTGATGGCTAGATTCTAAACCATAATTTTTGAAACGATTCCATTTGTCTGAAAAAGATTTATTAGTTTTTATTTGCTGTTCTTGCTCGTGCTGTTTGCTAGATTGATCACTACTACTAATCACACTAGGCAAATTATATTTTTCTTGAAACCAAAAAAAATCTGGTCTTAACGAACCAGATAAAAGACATGGAACACCCTTTACAATAGGATACCAATATTGATTTTCATCCAAAATTACTCCTTCAATAACTTGATTATTCTCGTCTAAAAAGGTTACTAATGATGAAAAGTCTGAATAAAACTTATGATCAAAACACTTCAATAATTCTTTTTTCATAATTGCTCATAATGATAATGATATAGGTAAGGTTGAAAATTTAAGTAATAGGTATTTTATTAAACTTATTCTTTATCTAGATAATTGGTACTCGAATTGCTTTAAAGCATCTAAACAAGTTAAACTAGGATTTTTAAAATTTAACATAGCTTGACAGAGTTCCTCAAAAAAAGTTCTCGTTCCTCTACCTTCAAAACTATAATTAAAAGGTGATTTACCTTCCTTAACAATTTCGTCTCTTACTAAAGAGTAATCATTATAAGTTCTTGTATTTAAAATAATATGCAAAGGGTGAAAATCAAATACATATAAAGATTTGCCTTTAATTGCTTTACTAATAATATTGGCATCGAAGGGAATATAATTGATTTTTAGCCAATTTAGAGGCATACAAAAGTCCATATTATCCATATAATAAATGGGTAATTCCCAAATTCCCCAAGGCTGACGATAAGGATAAAGATTATCCTGTAAAAGTGGGGTTGTCATAGTTGTATAAAGATAATTATGTTTTTTTAAGTAAACTCCGAATGTATGAGAATAAAAACAAGAATGTGAGCGCATTCCTTGCGGGTTAATTTGTAAACTATTCACTAAAGTTTCAACTTCATCAGACCATTTTCTAGTTTCTGAAATATAAGGATGAGGTTCTAGTTCATGTTTTCCCCAGTTTATATTTTCAAATGATTTCCAAAGAAAAAAAGTTGCTTCACCATATATGGGAAATTTTTCAAGAAATTGCCTCATGTCAGATTCAAGCATATAGTCTGTATCAAAAGTTAGGCAAATCATGGATTATATTCTGGTAAAACTGGACTATATAGATAATGATTTTTGTGTAATAACATCTCTGGAGAGTATAATGCATTATCTTGACGAACTTTGTCAAAAGTAATATAGCCATCAAGACAATCAACTGTTAGCATATCATCTCGTTTTTTAATTAATCCAGGTTGGCAATTATCACTTATTTTTGGAAAAGATGGGCCTAAAATTCCTATCTCATTGTCATTATAAATACTTCGCCCTGAAGGATTTGGGAAAAATGTTAAACTATTAATAATAGATGCTACTTTAGTCGCTGAGAGATACCAAGGTATCCATCTATCGAATGGGTATCTTAATGTATGATAGATAACTTTGTTTGGAGATTGAGGGTAACTTGGTAGAGAATTTCCTTGATTGAGAATTTCCCAAACTTCTTTAAATAAATTAGTTCCTATTTCTGCACATTTATTATACATATCTTTGGCTGTAGCACCTATAACCAAAGGAATAGAAGCTTGATTAATAATATTTCCATCATCAATACCAGTACTCATTTGATGTAAGGTAACACCTATTTCTGGATCAGAGGATGCTATTGCCCATATAATAGGATAACATCCTCTGTGTCTTGGTAATAAAGAATAATGAAAATTGAAAAAATGATTTTTTACCAAATTAAGTACTTTCTTAGTTAAAATTTTCTCATAAGAACATGAAATAGCAATTTGAGGTGAATATTCTTGAATTAATTTTAATACTTTTTCATCTTGATTAATATTTTTTGGTTGACAATATTTTACATTCTTTTCTTGGACTGTTTTAAGTAATGAAACTCCAGCTTCATTATCTATTCCTTGATCAGAAAAATTGACAATTACTAGAGGAGTAATTTCATTTTCATAATACAAAAAATTAAAAATATTTCGAGCTAGTAAGCGATTTCCCATCAACATTACTCGCTCTATTTTAGGAACAGATTTTACTATAGACATTTAAATGTTCTTTGATGACTGTTTGATAATAATAATTTTCTTTTAGCCAAGCTAGAGCCTGATATTTGTATTTATTTTTATCTATTTTGATGGCAAGGGAAAGGCATTTAGAAACTTCATCTTTATTAACAGCTTCAAAATAAGGAGGTAAGCTTTTAAAACACCATGAATATTTGTTATAATCTAAGTGCATAATTAATGGAGTACCTACTGATAATGCAGTAGGAGCAATCCCACCAAAATATCCCTTAAACTGGTCAATAAGAACTGCTGCTCCCCGTGTATATTTAATTAATTTTGTAATAGACATTGGTTCTAAAAAATCAACCTTATCATTAATTCCAAGTTCGCATATTAAATTTTTGGATTTATTAACATCTAGACCCCAGGCTGTCAAAACCAAACGGTATTCTGGATAATTTTTCACAAAATCCGCATAACCTAAAATTGTGATATTAGTTCCCTTGACTGCCCAATCATGACGTGATGGACAGATAATATAAGGGTTATTTTGAGAATTTTTATGTTCAAAAATCAGAGATGAGTCATAGTATTTTTCATCAATTACATGCGGTACAAAGCTAAAAGAAGATAAATCTAAGTTTTTGGCGGCAAAAATACAATCAGGATTGGTAATAAATGAGTGTGAGGCTAATTTGTAGCTTAATGCTGTTAGTCTTCCAATTGGTTGATTTTCAAAAGGTATATCCCTTATTGTGCCATGCTCGTAAGCAACATAAGGCTTACAACCAGCAATCATAGGATAGATTGGATCAGTAGAGTAGCCTTGGATAATATCATAGCATTCAAACAATTTAATCCAATCTTTGATAATGTATCGATAGGGTTCTAAATCATCTAATTTTAAATTATCTTCTCTTTGAGGAAAATTTGTTTCAAAAGATTGAACTAATTCTCTTGTACGATTGTCAAAAATAAACTCATAAGACTGATTTTGTTTTTCATTATTTTTAGACAAATCAAAATATTTTTGATACTTAAGCACAATTTTGTATGGTATAACAATTGGTGCAATTAAAATGTGAATTATTGCTAATGTAGCTGAAAAAATACATAAAAACGTATAAAATATTATACTTCCAATAGGAAAAAACTTACTTTTTAAAGCAAAAAACTTACTTTTAAAAATGAAAATAGTGTTTATTAAAATATTTTTTCTATAAAATAAATAACGACAATTATTTAAGATGAATCGATATAAGCTTGTTTTGATAGGTTGTTTTTTGGATTTTGCTATTAAATAATAAATACATAACTTTAAGGGGCCTTGTACAAACCATTTAGGACGTTGAAACCCTTGCAATTTAACCGAATTCCAATTTGGGAAAAATTGATCTTTTATCTCTCCTTCAAAATCAGCATCTTCCCATTCCGGAGAACTCATAATATGATAGTAATCATAACAAATTACATCACATTCTAACCCGATTTGGTTAAGTAGCTTTGCATTATTATAGGCATTATTAGCGATATTTCCGATATGTAAAATACGAGGGGATCTTCCATATTTTTTCCGGAATTCATTTAGCCATATTAAATTTTCGTTTTCTGGTAGTATTGCCATATTGTTATTGATTATTTTTTTAAAAATCTTAAATTTTTCTCTATAAAAAATTAATTTTTATCCAACTCTTTTTCAAGAATTTCGGAAGCTTTTTGTAGTAAAGCCATAAACTCAACTTTTTGGTCAGCAGTGAACTCTGTTAGTAGTTCTTGTTGAATACAATAGGCGACATCTTCTGCATCGGTATAATTTTTTGTTGCAACATAATAAAATTCGTGTCCACCATAATGATTTAATGATTTATCTAATAAGTACACAATTTTTTCTACTAATGGATAATCGCACCTTGATACCAGAGAACTAATAGGATGTCTAAACAGTAAACTTTTTGGAGAAAAAAATTGTTTGAGTATTTGCATGAATTCCATTGGTACATAAGCATGATGATAAGAGCCAATAGCAGGTTCTGGATATTCTCTTGTATGTGTTAAACGATAAACTAAATGCCGAAAAGACATCAACGCACCAGAGAACCATCCTGGCTGATCACCCAACTTTCCTTGAGAAACAGGTTCACGACCAACTATTGTTCCATGTTCATCTAAAACTCGATTCATTTCTTGAAAAACTTGAGGTAAATATTCATCTGGTATGTGATGCAAAATACTAGAAACAATAACTAAATCAATGCTTCCCGACTCTACAGGAATATCTAAGGCACTGCCTACCTTAAAATTATAATTATCTTCAGGGTACATTTTTTGGCATTCGCTAATCATCCCCTCTGAAATATCAACTCCAATAATAAAATCAGGTGAAGGTAATAGTTCTTTCCATAAATGCCATAAAGAAGCAGGCCCACATCCTAGATCTAATACTCTATCTCCTTGACGATAGTATTGTGCAACAAAACTAGCAAAATTTCTATCATGGTTTTTCATAATAGGGTAGCTGTGATAATCACGATTATAACGACTTGCTATCACATTTTCATATAAACGCTCTTGCTCTTCAAAATCATTCATTTTTATCTCACTATATCAATGCTCATAGGCTGATCAAATATTGTTGATAGAGGTCTTGTTTTTCTTTTCACCTCTATTGATATAACTCTATCCCACATACATAAAGGATCATTATAAAATACAGATTCACCTCCTTTTTTTTCAGGAAATAAAGCAACCGTTAAAAAATACGTTCCATCTCCTAACAATATATTTTCGATTTTTACCGCAAGCTTATGTAAGCCTACTTGCAACTCCCCAATATCATTAAATTCAGGTTCATGACTTAACCAACTTGTCGCAACTACACCATCAGAGCGAGTAAAACGAATCCAAACAGCAGGATTATAAATACTATAGTATGATTGTATTGTAATTAAAATATTAACTTCTGAATGCTGGAAGAAAGCATATTTCTGTTGATTAGTCTCTGATAAAATCTTGATTTCCAAGATTTCTACCAATTCACTTCTTTGTTTTAATCCTTGCGTATTGGATTTAATTTCATTGTATTCTGAAGCCGCTTTTAACATTAGGGACTCATACATACTACAAATATTTTGAGCATCTCCATATTCTTGAACTATTCCTTTGTCAATATAAATGGCTTTGCTACATAAGCGTTTAACTAAATCTGTAGAATGAGAAACAAAAAAAACAGTAGCTCCAGATAAACAAATTTCCTTAATTCGCTGAAGACATTTAGGAATAAAGAAACCATCTCCAGCAGCTAACGCTTCATCAACAATAAATATATCAGGATTTACACTAATAGCAGTCGAAAACGTCAACCTTGCTTGCATTCCACTGGAATATGTTTTAAATGGTTGATCAATAAATTCTCTAAGTTCACTAAAATCAATAATAGAATCTATTTTTTTGTCTATTTCATCCCGACTCATACCAAGACACATACCTCCCATGTAAATATTCTCTCGTCCTGTATAGTCTGGATGAAATCCTGTACCAAGTTCTAAAATAGCTGAAACTTTTCCGTTACAGTAAACCTCTCCACCAGTTTTATCTAATGTTCCAGCTAAAATTTTGAGTAATGTACTCTTACCTGCACCATTACGCCCCAGAACTCCAACAACTTCACCTCGCTTAACTTCAAATGAAACATTTCGTAATGCCCAAAATTCTTGATGACGAGACTTGCCTGTGATTAATTCCCAAAACATATCGTTGGGTTTAGGATATATTTTGTACATCTTTGACAGATTAGTGACTTTTATAGCAGTCTCAGACATTTGTTTGGAAGTACTCATAAGACATTACCAAACATTATTTTCAATCTTCCAAACAGCTTGTAACCTATTGTAAATATTACATGGCTTAAAATGATGAAAATCAACCAAGACCAAGGATGAGCAAAATAACCATAATAAAGAGTATCTTGATAACACCAAATTAAATGGCTAAAAGGGTTGAAGTATAGTAATTGTTGAAATCCTGAAGGAACTTGTTCTGGAAGATAAAAAATTGGCATTAAATATACTCCTATTACAGTAATTACTTGAATAATATCTTTAATATCTCTAAAATAAGCACCTACAGAAGCTAATATATAAGAAATGCCTATGATGAAAAAAAATTGAAGAAGAATAATTAGTGGTATTAATCCATAGGTTAAAGGTATTGAGTGTTGAGAAAGTACAACATATATAATTAAAATAAGTAAAAAAACGCCCTGGGTAAGGAGTGAAGAAATTACACCTTTAATCGGTAATATTTCTATAGGAAATACTACTTGTTTAACAAGATTGGCATTACTCACAATAGCAACGCTTGCTTTTGACATTGATTCTTGAATTGTTAACCAAGGAATTAATCCAGATAGTAGATAAGTAGTATAATCAAGAGGCATTCCTTTTGTGCCTCCTATTTTAATTTTAAAAACAAAAACAAAAATAAAAATATATACACTCATCAAAAACAAAGGATGTAAAACAGCCCAAAATGTTCCTAAAACCTGACCCGCATATTTTTCAGTAATCTCTCTTTTTGCCATTTCCCAAGTCAGTTGTCTATATTTAGTCAGAATATAAAGAAATTCACGTAATACTTTTATGTGTCCGCTAATAATCTTCAATCTAAATAATTCCTCCAAAATGATATTTAATTGATAAATTGTTTGCACCATTCTGCAAAATTTAATAGTGACCATATTAATAAACGGCGATTTTTTTTGCCTTCTAAATGTTCATTGACCAGTTTTTTTACTGTTTTTTCATCTAAAAAATCATAAATTTTAGCGCGATTATCTTCGATTTTATTACGAACATAATCAATACTTTCTCCTTTAAACCAACTAGCATCTGGCGCAGAAAATCCTTGTTTGACTCGTTCAGTTAAAACTTTGGGAATATAGTTACCCATAACTTTTCGGAGCAATAGTTTACCATCTTTTGTTTTTTGGAAATACTTATCTGTCTTATTTCCTGGTTCATTTTCATTGAATCTGACAACTTCTGTGAGATTGCCCAACTTTAAACGAGTGGGGATTTCCATCGCAAAATCTACCAAATCGTTATCCAAAAATGGCACTCTCGTTTCTAAGGAATGCGCCATACTCAATTTATCTTCGACGACTAAAAGCCCATGTAAAAAAGTTTTAGCTTCAAAGTAAAGAGAGTGATTAACATAGTCTTCGGGACGGGTTAGCTCAACAGAATGCTGTTTAAAAACACTGCTGAAAATATCTTTAGTAGAAATATGCTCTACTTTTGACCAAATAGGTTGAAAAATATGTTGAATTTCTTCTGGAGATAATAACCGTTGCCAAAATCCATAGTATTTATCAACGTAATGCTCGAAATCATCATTGACTACTGCACGGTAATAGCGCCAAGGATAACCTGCAAACAGTTCATCTCCACCAGTACCAGCAAGCACAACTTTGACAAATTTACTTGCTAGTTGTGATACATAAAAGTTTGGATAACTCTGTCCTACACGAGGTTCTTCTAAATGCCATGCTAAACGCGGCATTACTCTTTCCATATCCCCAGCTTTCAAAACCATTTCGTAGTGTTCGGTCTTGAACAGATAAGACATATATTCAGCGGCTTCTCGCTCATCATAACTGACTTCTACACCAGAAGCTGAATTAAGGTCAAAACCACAAGTGAAAGACTTTATATATGGAAGTTGTTGAGCCGCGATCGCGGTAATTGAACCGCTGTCTATCCCACCACTTAAATAAGCTCCTAATTCGACATCACTAATTAATTGGCGGTTAACTGCTTGGCGAAATAATCTATCTAATTCTTCTAAATATTCTCTTTCATCTAGAGGACTATCTGGTTCAACAAAATGATAATCCCAATATTGTTCTTGTACTTGTTTTTGGGTGTCTAAGGATAGACATATATATGTTCCAGCAGGTAAAAGTTTGATGTTTTTAAATAAGGTTTTATCAGTTAAGAAATTCTGAAAAGTAAAATATTCTAGTAATCCTTCAAAATCTATTTGTTGAGGATAATCTGGATGAGCCAAGATAGCTTTGACTTCCGAACCAAAAATAAATCTACTGCCTATATTTGTGTAATATAAAGGTTTAATGCCGTAGCGATCGCGTGCTAAAAATAATTGTCTGCGTCGCTTATCCCAAATCGCTACGGCAAACATACCATTTAACCGATTCAGGCATTTTTCTCCCCATTCGGCATAAGCATAAAGTAGCACTTCGCTGTCTGTTCGGGAACGAAATTGATAGCCTAAAGATTCTAATTCAATGCGTAATTCGTTAAAGTTATAAATTTCTCCGTTGTAAGTCATGATCAAGTGACCATCCACTGTTGACATTGGTTGATGACCAGCCGGAGATAAATCAATGATTGCTAGACGACGATGACCTAGACCAAGACAATTATCAGTATATTGTCCTTCACCATCTGGCCCTCGGTGAGCGATCGCATCTGTCATTTTTTTGAGTATCACTGGGGATACTGGATCGCCATCTAGATTGAGAATACCTGTAATTCCACACATTTAACTTGCATAAATTTTGAGTTTGCCGAATATGACCAATTACTGGTTTATAGATTTATTTTTATCTCATTTGACATAGGATATATTTTCCTACCTACAGATTCGCCATGAGCATCATAAGGCATTACAGTGATGTAATATTCATTGTTAGTCGGTAAAGATATATTTAATTTTGTTTCCTCTGTTTTAATTAGAGCTATTTCATGAGAAGGTTCTTTAAATAAATTTTCATACATTTCAGGATTCCAACCACCTGTATTATTCCAGAATTTTTTTAGTTTATCATCACCGTTCCATTGGTTGTATGTCCATCCTCTCTGTTTTTTGGATATATATATTTTGTAACCCATCACATCATTATCTTTATCTTCACTAGAGTTCCATTCTATAATTAAATTTTTATTTATCTTAGATAAAACATTTTTATTTATTTGTTGGATCTTTATACTCTTGAAAATTACTGCTTGTGGAACATAATAAATAGGAAATTTGTTTATGATTAGCCTTTTTTGGTCTAAAATTGTTTTGTAGTAGTTCCATCCATACGAACGGTTTTCTTCTTCCTTTTGAGTTGCTGTTTTTTCATAATAAGATGGTTCTACATTACCATATGCAGTTTTATAAAAATAGTTAAAAGACGGATATAAGTACCCATAGTTTCTAGAGATATGCTTTACTTTTTCTTTATCTTCTTGCCACGTCATTTCTTGATGTGGAACATTTAACGAATCAATTAAGAAAGGTTTATGACTGAGTTCCACAACCGATGGAATCACGCCATTTTGAATAACTGTTTCGCCATTACTAAAAATATCAGCATCAAAATAATGATACTGATTATCATAAAATACTTCAGATAATACATGACCTCCTACTTGAACTAAGCGAGCATTAAACCCTGCACTTGCAAATAAATCTATAGCCAATCTAGCAATATGTCCACATCGCATTTCAGCTAATTCTAGAAGTAGAAGTGGATCATACACTGGCTGCTTATCTGGATATGTTGGTTGTAAATATCGATGATGTAAACTAATTTTTTGTAAAAATTTTAATAAAGCAAGATGCTTTTCTGTATTAGTTTTTGCTTCTTTTGTGACTACTGTGAAAATATGCTTTAGAACTTTTTTTCGATTTATACCTTTGAGTTTTTGTTCAATTTTTAGTAATTTTTCAAAATCATAATCATACAAAATATCTATTTTTTCCAGTGGTTTACCTAGCCGGAGAGGAGAGTATTGAGGGTTAAAAACATCACTACCTTGTCTTTCAAACTGAGATATATCTATATTTTGTAAATATTTTTCAGTTTTTTCATCCAATTTATTTTTATGAATATTTTCATTGTTAAATATATAATATTTAGATGTATGAATTAGAAAAGAAAACAGTAAAATTACTAAAAATCCAACAATAAAATAAAATAAATTTTTAAGCCTAACGAAATTCCCAAAATTAACTTTCATAAATTGTTCAATTTTATTTGTTTTTTGAATATCTTCATAAGCGTTACCAATAGATAATTACTTAATTCTTTGAGCAGACCAACACAGATAACGACTAAAAACAAGTATTTTCTTCATAACTCAAGTTTTAGTTCATTAGACATCGGATAAACTTTCTTCCCCACAGATTCACCATGAGCATCATAAGGCATCACAGTGACATAATAAGTATTTTGTTTGGGTAAGGATAATTCCACCTTTGTGTCTGATGTTCTAATTAAATTGATTTCATGATGTGGCTCTTGCTCAAGATATTTATACATTTCCGGTTTCCAACCACCTTTATTGTTCCAATATTTTTCTACTTTGCTTGCGCTCCTCCATTCGTTATAAGACCATCCTCTTTGATTCTTAGAGATGTAAATCTTATATCCTAGTAAATCGTTATCAAAATCTTTACTAGGATTCCACTCTAAAACTACTGTATCTGTTTCTTTATTTTGGGCAATTTCTATATTTTTAAATATAATTTCTGTAGGAGCATAATAAATAGGTTGACTCTCCTGAATAATTCTTTTTTTATCTAAAACACTTTTATAATAATTCCACCCATAAAATTTATCTTTTTCTTGTTTTGCATTGGCAGTTTTTTTATAGTAATAAGGTAATATACCTTCATAAGCCTTTTGGTAAAAATAAAAGTAAGATGGATAAATGTAGGTATATGGCATCTGTTCTATTTCATCTTTTATTTTGTCTTTATCTACCCAACTTTTAAAGAATACCTCTTGATATGCAGCTACTGAGTCTATTGAGTAAGGCGTGTGGCTGAGTTGTGCAAATGAAGGTATGATGCCATTTTTTATAACTGTTTCTCCATCAGTAAAAATATCTGTATCAAAGTAATGGTACTGTTGTTCGTAAAATACTTCAGCCAATATATGGGAACCTGCTTGAACTAAGCGAGCTTTGTATCCACCAGCTTTAAACAAATCTACAGCTAATCTAGCTCCATGACCACATCGCATTTCCCCTAATTCCAGTAATACTAACGGATCAAAGACTGGTTTTCTATCTGGATAAGTTGGTTGTAAATACGAATTATGCAAACTACTTCTACGCAAAAACTTTAACAATGCAATGTGTTTTTCTGTATTGGTTTTTGCGTTTTTGGTAACTTCTAAGAATATATTTTTTAGTACTTTTTTCCGATTTACACCTTTTAATTGTTGTTCAACTTTAAATAAACGCTCAAAGTCATAATCATATGTTATGTCTATTTTTTTTAATGGTTTTCCTATTCTTAACGGTGAATATTTGGGGTTGTAAAAATCTGTGCCTTGTCTTTCATATTTAGCAATTTGAAAATTTTTAATATAATTTTCAGTCTTTTGGTAGTTGACGTAATCAGACCAGAGAAATACAGGTAATAAACCTAAAATGAACAAGAGAAGTAGATTTGTGACTTGGCGAAAAAATAACTTCATAAGGATTAACAGCTAATTAAAAGTTACATTTAAGCATGACTTAGATGTACCTTGCAATCGCCTGATGGATGATTTAATCAGCTATTCCAACTGCACGGCGGCGACTGGCGACTTCTTCTTTGTGACTATTACGCCATTCAATTAGTTTCTTAAGTCCTTCTTTCAGTCGTAATTTGGCTTCAAAATCAATTTCAGCAGCAGCTTTTTTAGGACAACCTACACGGTTAGTGACAAAGGTTTGACCACCTGGCTCATATTGAATTTTTAAATCAGAGTTTGTAACTTCTAAAATTAATTCTGCTAACTCTTTGATAGTGGTTTTAACTCCAGTACCAACATTATAAAAAGCATCTGTAGCTGATGATTTCATTGCACAAACATTAGCTCTAGCACAATCTCCTACATAAATGAAATCATAAGCTTGTGAGCCATCACCATAAACAACTGGGGGCAATCCTTTGTCTAATCTGTCCAAGATTTTCATAATTACGGCAATATAAGTACCCTGATAATCTTGGCGCGGCCCATAAACATTCATATAACGCAGTCCCACATAGTCAAAATGTTTTTCTGTACCTTTGTAGCGATGGTACAGAGAACGACACATATGTTCTCCTGCTATTTTGGTTGCACCATAGAAAGTGGTATTATTATAAGGATGGTCTTCTCTCATTGGTTCTTCAATGGCATCGCCATAAACAGAAGCCGATGAAGAATAAACTAGCTTTTTCACTCCATTATTAATACAAGCTTCTAAGATATTAAACGTACCGCCGATATTAACTTCAAAAGCAGAACGGGGATAATCGTAACAATGCAATAACCATAGGGCGGCAAAATGAAATACCCCATCAATGTCTTTCATTGCCTGATCTAAAATATCTCTGTGGAGTAGTTCACCACCTAAAGGAAAAACATTTACTCTTGAATCTTTGAAAGCTTCGGTTAAATTTTCTTGTCTGCCGCGAGTGAAATTATCGTAAATCCGGATTTCTGCGACATCTTCTTTTAGTAGTTGATCAACTGTATGAGATCCTATTAATCCAGCGCCACCAATAACTAAAAGCCGCTTGCCTTGTAAATCCATTATTTTTCTCCACTATGCACCTAGGCAGATTGATCAACAAAAAGTTAGTTTACCCTAATTAGGATGCTATGAATCAAGGACTAATGCTTCCTTGATTTTTTCGACAATTCGGTTAATTTCGGTCTCGGCTAATTCTGGCCAGATGGGCAGACTCAGAACTTCATCGGATAACAAATCACTCACTGAATTAACAGGATACTGCCCTTTATAAACAGGCAATTTATCTTGAGGCACGGGATAATAAATCATACTACCAATACCTTGAGCGGCTAAATATTGCTGCAAAATATCGCGTTTGCCATCTAAAATGCGAATGGTGTATTGGTGAAACACATGACCATCGGCTAGGTGTGGTGTGATCACACCCGGAACATTTGCCAGTAAATCATTATAAGTTTTCGCTACTGAGCGTCTACCTTCATTCCACTGATCAATATAGGGTAACTTCACGCGTAAAATTGCGGCTTGCAATGTATCTAAGCGAGAGTTATAACCTAAAACTTCATTATGATACTTCTTCTTCGCCCCATGTACGCGCAACATCCGGGCAGTTTCAGCTATTTGGTCATTATCGGTGGCAATTAATCCACCATCGCCGTAAGCGCCTAAGTTTTTGGAAGGGAAGAAGGAATAAGCGCCGACATCGCCAATTGTGCCTGTTTGTTTACCTGCTATTCGGGTACGTGTACTTTCTTGACAACTATCATGACATTCTGTACAAGTGCCATAATAACGTGCGCCGAAAGACTGGGCGCAGTCTTCAATGACTTTGAGGTTGTGTGCTTGGGCAATGTCTAAAATTGCTGCGATCGCTGCGGGATTACCATAGAGGTGAACTGGCATGATAGCTTTGGTGCGTGGTGTAATTTTCTCCACGATCGCACCTGGGTCAATATTAAAGCTATCTGCACTAATATCAGCAAATATCGGTGTTGCACCCACGTTACTAATTGATTCAGCAGTGGCAAAAAAGCTAAAGGGTGTAGTAATTACTTCATCACCTTGACCAATTCCTAACGCTTTTAACCCAATTACTAAAGCATCAGTTCCAGAGTTTACCGCGATCGCGTGTTTCACTCCTAGATATTGGGCTGCTTCTTGCTCAAATAATTTGACATCTGGCCCCATAATAAATTGACCAGATTCCAACACCCGCGAGATGGCAGAGTGAATTTCTGCTTTCAGAGATTCATATTGCGGTTTAAGGTCGAGAACAGGAATTTTATCTTGGCTCATGAAACCCTTATCACTTCTTTCTCTGAGACTTGTTGATATTTAGTACCTGTAGAATCTACAGCATAGCCATCAGCATCAAACTGTAGCACATCCCCGTAGGCACTCATCCAACCAATTATGTTGGCGGGTACTCCAGCTACCATTGCATAAGATGGTACATCTTTTGTCACGACTGCGCCGGCAGCTACAAAAGCACATTCATGCAAGGTAACACCACAAACAATGGTGGCATTTGCGCCTATACTGCTACCGCGCTTAACTAAAGTACGCAGGTAATCATTACTGGTATTGCGTGGAAATTCACAACGGGGTGTTTTGACGTTAGTAAATACCATGCTGGGGCCGCAGAAAACGTAGTCTTCCAAAATAACGCCTTCGTACAGCGAGACGTTATTTTGAATTTTGCAATAATCACCGACAACTACGTTATTGGAGACTAAAACATTCTGCCCGAAAATGCAGTTACGCCCAATTTTCGCTTTACCGAAGATGTGGCAAAAGTGCCAAATTTTTGTACCTTCGCCAATTTCAGCGCCTTCATCCACATAACTGGATTCATGTACAAAATAATTAGCCATGTAGGAATTTCTGCGCCTCCTCTAAAATTTCAACGACTGCTACGCCATTCCACCCATCAGAACGCGGTGTTTGACGGGTTTGTAGACAATCTAGGAAGTGTCTACACTCAATTTTCAGAGGTTCTGATGCTGCTACTTCCACGGTTTCACTGCCTTGGTCGTAATGTTTTAAATCTTGGTCAATATGTTTGTGATGGATAGTCACCGTTTGAGAGACTTCATCGTAAACCAACATCTGCGTTTCGGCAATCACTACAGTACTACGTTCTGTTAACGGCCAGTACCAAGAACAATTAATCTGGGCTGATTGACCACTACTAAAGCGGAGGTCTACTTGCACGTAATCTTCAATACTGGGTTGCAATATAGCATGACCTTGAGCTTGGATGCTTTGCAATTTGGGATTGCCTAGCAAATCGAGTACCACTGAAACATCATGGGGGGCAAATGACCACCAGACATTTTCTTCTGTGCGGACTTTGCCCAATTTTAAGCGGCGAGTGGCGACGTGCAGCACTTTCCCAGCTTTCCCGCTGGCTAGATAATCCCGCATCCAAGCGATCGCAGGCTGGTACAACAATAAATGTCCTACCATTAAAATCCGCCCTTGTTTGTCGGCGTATTCGGCCAGTTGTCTAGCTTCTTCAGTCCGCAGCGTCATCGGCTTTTCCACAAACACATCTTTCCCTGCTTGTAAAGCTGCCATTGCCAATTCGTAGTGGCTGGGTGCTGGTGTTGCCAAGACCAATGCCGGTACATCAGTTGCTAAGGCTGCTTGAAAATCAACATAAATGGTAATATCTGGGTACGTTGTAGCGATCGCTTCTCGTAAACTAGGATAAGCTTCGGCAACTCCCGCTAATGACCCTAAAGCGTGGAAATTCCGCACTAAGTTTTTCCCCCAGTTTCCCGCCCCAACTACAATTACTTGTGTTTGTGTTGAATTTGTCACCACTTTACCTATCCCTACAGCAAAGTTACTTTATCGTGGAGGCAATCGAGATGTCGAGTGATCCCTCTGGTATCGAGAACTGCTTGAGCTTTTGCGACTAAATTGACATAATCTACTTGACTATGGTCTGTGGCAATAATTACCAAGTCAGCAGCAGCGATATTCTCATCAGTTAATGGCAAACTAGCGAAATTTTGACCTTGGACTTCAATTTGCGGCACATAAGGATCATGGTAAGTCACTGTGATTTTATCTTCTAGTAAATAATTAATTACCATGATTGCTGGTGATTCTCGCCAGTCACCGAGGTCTTTTTTGTAAGCTGTCCCAATTACTAAGATTTTCGATTTCGCTGGGGCTAAACCCAAATCATTCAGGACTCTGCGGGCTTTTTCTCTGACAAACAGAGGCATGGAGCGATTGATTTCTCCCGCCAAGGCGATAAAGTGAGTATTAAAATTAACTTCTTTAGCTTTCCATTCTAAATAATGGGGGTCAATCGGGATGCAGTGACCCCCAACACCAGGGCCAGGATAGAAAGGCATAATTCCAAAAGGTTTGGTATTAGCAGCGTCTAATACTTCCCACACATTTAAATCGATGCGATCGCACAATAACGCCAACTCATTCACCAAAGCAATATTCACAGCCCGAAAAGTATTTTCAAACACCTTCACAAGTTCTGCTGCCTTAGCGCTACTCACAGGTACTACATGATCAATTGTCTGTTTGTAAAATAATGTTGCCACTTCCAGGGAATGAGTATCCGATGCGCCAACAACCTTATTAGTATTTTTAGTCGTATAGCGTTGATTACCTGGATCTACCCGTTCTGGCGAATGAGCGAGAAAGAAATCTTGTCCCTGCTTTAAACCACTAATTTGTTCTAATACTGGACGCATCACCTCATCCGTAGTGCCGGGATAAGTGGTAGATTCTAAGGTTACTAACTGTCCTGGTCGTAAGCGTTTAGCAATAGAATGAGTCACACTTTCTACATAACTCAAGTTTGGTGTTAAATTTTTTGTCAATGGTGTGGGGACGCAAATTACAATCACGTCCATCTCTGAGACGCAATCGAAATTCAACACTGCTTGTAAATTGCCACTGCTGACAACTTGTTTCAAATCTTCATCTTTAATGTCTGTGATGTAATTGTCAGCCATGTTGACTTTTTCAGCCCTTTGGGGATTTTGCTCAATTCCCACTACCTGATAACCAACTTTGGCTTTTTCGACAGCAAAAGGGAGTCCTACATATCCCAACCCTACAACCCCAACGATCGCTGTATGTGTTCTAATCTTTTCTTGTAAATCTAATAAAACAGAAGGTTTTTCAAACATGACTGTATACCTAATAATTACACCTGGAAAATTTAAAATTTTACCTGCTGTCATGCAGAGTATTTCTAATATTTCACAATCTGGATAACAGCAAAATAAATCTTTTAAAATTATTGTAAAAATTTTAACAAGACTAGATAAAAAATAATTTTTAATTTATCAAAGTGACTCTAGATTAAGCGCAGCAGACAAATGCAGAATTATTTAATCATTGAGTTGATTTATTATCATCATACAAATCACTCAATAGATAAAGAATGACCTGGGTAACTTCAGCATTCATTGAATTACTACAGATGTATTAGTTTAGCAGTTTGAGGTCAATATTCATGATGATATGCAACAAGTTATGAAGCGTGTAGTTTTAATTACTGGACACTATTGGAATTCCAAACGCAAAGCAGGTTTTCACTGGCTGGCAGATGCTTTTTGGCATCAGGGATGGGAGGTTATTTTTGTCACTGCCGCTTTGAGTTGGCTGTCTGTAATTCGTCGAGACTACCGCCTAGCTTATCCTGTATTACAAGAAGCAAACCAACTTCAGCAAATGCGGACAAATTTCTGGAGCTACGTTTGGTTTACACCTTGGCATCCAGCTAATCTGCGCTCTAATTTACTCAATTATCTTAGCCGTGGTTTGTTCAATTTATACGGTCAACTTCCTCTAGGAACGATAGAACCTCTACTACAAGATACTGACTTGTTTATATTTGAGAGTACGCCAGCTTTGCTACTATTTGATAGATGTAAACAACTCAATCCTCAAGCTCGGTTTATCTATAGAGTGTCTGATGACTTGCGCCTGCTACGTAACCACTCGGTTGTATTAGAAACGGAGTCACGCATTGCCCCCAAATTTGATTTAGTTAGTGTTCCCAGCCATCATATTTACCGTCTATTTGCTGGCTTACCTAATTTAGAATTAGAGTTACATGGCATTCGTAAAGATTTATTTACACAAGAGTATGCCAATCCTTACCCAGCATCGGGAACACCCAACTTAGTTTTTGTCGGTAACGCTCATTTCGATTACGACTTTTTAGCACAAGCCAGTCAATTATTTCCCAATTGGCAATTTCATATTATTGGGCCAATTAATAATTTACCTAAGAGAAAAAATATTATTGCTTATCAAGAGTTACCCTTTGAGTCTACAATTCCTTATATTAAATATGCAGATATTGCACTTCAGACACTAGCATATAGCCCTGGGGCTGAATGTTTTACTGACAGTCTAAAAATTATTCAATATAGTTACTGTCAACTACCAATTGTGGCTCCTGCTTATCTGTCATCATCTAGGACAAATATTTTTTACTATCAACCAGGAGATAAAAGTAGCATTTACCAAGCGTTAATTGCCGCGCAAACTTATGAGCATTCCCAAACTCCAACTGATACAATCTATTCTTGGGATGAATTAGTGTCGCGGTGGCTGGAAATTATAGATCAGAACTCAGCTTGATAACTTAATTCAAATTATCTGGATCAATTCCTTGGGAACGCAAATATTCCGCTAGTCTATCAGCCCGTTGACGTTCTTGTTCAGCCCGTTGGTGTTCTTGTTCAGCCCGTTGGTGTTCTTGCTCAGCTTGTTCTTTCAGGGTTGGTATCCAACCTGCGGTGTTATACCAGCGTAACCATAAACCTGTAGCCTGCTGATAAGTACCTTGCCAAAGACCTAATCCTAAGTCTAATTCTTTCAACCAAAATCTTGGCTCTGGTAAAGATATAGCCTCATAACCAGCACCATTGATTTTAAAAGCCCGCAAATTATTTTCGTAGCGGTCATAGACAACATAATAGGGAACACGCAAAATCCGCTCATATACTTCCCATTTGGTGGGAGGTTTGTTCGTTTCCCGTAGTGTTTGACCTAAATCTTCCTGTTCTGTACCTGGTGAAAGTAGTTCAACTACCAAAAATGGCGCAACGCCTTCTTGCCAAATGACGTAACTTAAACGTAATTCTTGTTGTTGATCAGCAGTTGGTACTCCTAAAACCATGTACCAATCAGGGCGCTTGTACCATAATGTATGGCGGGGATCGTAGTAGAGATTTAAATCGCTTGCCAGTAAAATTTCTGTTGATGAATAGTTAGGATGTTGACAAGTCTCACTGAGTAAATCTGCTTGAATACAATGAAATTCGTCTGGCAAACCTGATTCCCCCACCAATTCACTGGGTAAATCATACATGGTAGGCATGGTTTCTTGGGGCGGACGAGGATGAAATTCATCTGGTAAATCTGATTCCCCTGGAATTTCTTCACTAGGTAAATCCCACATAGTAGGCATGGTTTCTTGGGGGGGACGTGGTGGGTCAGTTTGATACATAATGATGTACCTGTGTGATTGTTGATTTAATTTTAAGCTTTTGGTCAATGGTCAATGGTTATTTGTGATTTGTCATTGGTCATTGTCAAGAAGGGAACAGGAAATAGTTATTTGCTCACGCCAGTTGCTACACGGAGGGAACCTCCCTTCGGGTTCACAGTTGCCTGCGGAGGGAAACCCTCCCGCCGCACTGATTCACCGCAACGCACTGGCTCCCCTCGCACCCCTGCACCCTTACACCCCTGCTAAATCCTGATCTACATATCTAACAGATGAGTCCCAGATTCCGCTAAACTGAGATTTGGTTTATTGCATTGTAATCAGGCAGCATGGAAATCGGACAAAAGGTTAAGGTGTTTCGTTTACGCGATCGCGTACCCAACTCAGTTGCTCAAAAACTCGGCAAAGTCGGCGTTATTGAAGGTTATAAAGTTACCGATGGCAGCGGCGTTGGCATAGTGGTGAAGTTTGAAGATAATAGTGCCACTTGGTTTTTTGAAGACGAAATCAAACCAGTGTAGTCAGGCTCACTCAAGGTGGAAGCTAAGAGTATTTGCCTAGTGCTAAGTTGGAGTAGAAAAGACAGGCGGTAATTGGAAATCAAGAAATGTCCCTAATATTGACATTTTTGGGCAAAGGCGGCATCGCTCGTAGCAAAATTGCGATCGCCGCAGCTAAACTATTGGCAAGTCAAGGTAAGCGTGTACTCCTGGCAGGTCTGGCAGAACCAGTGTTACCTATCCTATTAGATCAAACACTTTCTGCCGACCCTCAACAAATCGCTCCTAATTTGCAAGCAGTACAGTTGCCAGCATCTGTACTACTAGAACGCAACTGGGAAGAAGTCAAAAAACTAGAGGCACAATACCTCCGTACACCCATTTTTAAAGAGGTTTACGGTCAAGAACTGGTAGCATTGCCAGGAATGGACAGCGCCCTCGCTTTAAATGCTATCCGCGAATATGATGCCAGTGGCAAATATGATGCAATTATTTACGATGGCACTGGCGATTCTTTTACTTTAAGACTGTTGGGTTTGCCAGAATCTCTCAGTTGGTATGTCCGGCGATTTCGACAGTTATTTGTCAACTCCGATTTAGGCAAGACACTTACAGAATCGCCGTTAATTCAACCACTGATTACCAGTTTTTTCAACGTCAATTGGACAGCAGATAACTTTGCTCAACCCACCAACCAAGTCAACGATTTTTTAGACAAGGGCAAAGCTGCTTTAGCTGACCCCAACAGAATTGCCGCCTTTTTGGTAACTACCAATGACCCCATTGAAGTGGCAGTTGCTCGTTATTTGTGGGGTAGCGCTCAACAAGTTGGTCTCACGGTTGGTGGTGTTGTCCAAATTTATGACCAGACAACAGCAAACTTAGCAGCGGAATTTGTACCGTTAGCTGTAAGTGTTGTCCCTGACGTTGTACAAGGTAACTGGCAACCGCTCATCGATGCTTTACCCAACTTTGTAGAGCAAGCACACCAAGCACCTAAACCAATTGAAGTTGATGTCCACAACCGTCAGGTACGCTTATTCTTGCCTGGATTTGATAAAAAGCAGGTAAAACTCACCCAGGTTGGCCCAGAAGTAACAGTAGAAGCAGGCGACCAACGCCGTAATCTCTTCCTACCACCAGCCTTGACTGGTAGACCTGTAACAGGCGCGAAATTCCAAAATAACTATCTGATTATTTCTTTTTAGAACGTAGAGATTAGTTTAAGGATGAAGTATGAAACTTGAAACATGAATAATAAAATTTCATACTTCATACTTCATACTTCATACTTTCCAACACATAATCTTATGTCTGAATCAACTCCCATACCCCCCAATTCCAACCCAGCTGAGGCAGTAGACTCAGTAATAGATAATTCTAGTGAAGCAGGAACAGTAGCCACAAGCGCTGGTGCCAAAACTCGGCAGCTACTGGGGATGAAAGGTGCAGCACCAGGAGAAACTGACCTTTGGAAAATCCGCCTGCAATTGATGAAGCCAATTACTTGGATTCCCTTAATTTGGGGTGTCGTCTGCGGTGCGGCATCCTCTGGTAACTATACCTGGACATTAGAAAATGTCTTGAAAGCCGCAGCTTGTATGTTACTGTCCGGGCCGCTGTTGGCAGGTTACACCCAAACCTTGAATGATTTTTATGACCGAGAAATTGATGCCATTAACGAACCCTACCGTCCTATTCCTTCCGGCGCAATTTCTGTACCCCAGGTTGTCACCCAGATTTTAGTATTATTAGTATCTGGAATTAGTTTGGCATATGTACTAGATGTCTGGGCAGGTCACGCATTTCCTAGTGTCGCAGTCTTAGCAATTTTTGGCTCATTCATTTCCTACATCTACTCTGCACCTCCTCTCAAGCTGAAGCAAAACGGCTGGCTGGGGAATTATGCTTTAGGTGCAAGCTACATTGCCTTACCTTGGTGGGCTGGTCATGCTTTGTTTGGTGAACTGAATTGGAAAGTTTTGATTCTCACCTTAATTTACAGTTTGGCAGGGTTGGGGATTGCCATTGTTAATGACTTCAAGAGTGTTGAAGGCGATCGCCAGTTAGGATTAAAATCATTACCTGTAATGTTTGGTGTCACCACCGCTGCCTGGATTTGTGTACTGATGATTGATGTATTTCAAGGCTTTATGGCTGCTTATCTCGTCAGCATCCACGAGAATTTATACGCCGCCATCTTGGTACTATTACTCGTTCCGCAAATCACTTTCCAGGATATGTATTTCCTGCGCGACCCCTTAAAAAATGACGTGAAATATCAAGCCAGCGCTCAACCATTCCTTGTTCTCGGAATGTTGGTTGTCGGTTTAGCCCTGGGCCATGCCGGAGTCTAATCAAAAACTAGGGTGTAGGGTGTAAGTCAGCAAAACCTTTACACCCCTACACTCTTACCCCCTTACAACCTTTGTGTGTAACTCACAACTTATTTTGATTACAAAACAGAGATGTGAATACTACTTAGGATTCAGCACTTAACACTTATCCTGCGATAACATAAATTTTAAATATTAATTTTTATTAGGACTGACAGTAGTGGAAGCATTTATATTTATCATTCACGGTATTCAAAAGTTTTTAGTACCCATTTGTTTTGTTGGTGCATGGACTTTGACAATTATCTTCGTTTGGAGTCTGTGGGCTGCGGCACGAGATAGCGTGGCGACAGCCAAACAAATGCATCAAATTCCATGTTCTGGCTGCCAATATTTTACCGCCGACTACCGCCTCAAATGTACGGTACACCCGTCCTTCGCTAACACAGAAGACGCAATTAACTGCATGGACTATCAACCTAAAACTAATCCTTATTTGTATTAAAGGTGAGGGTATAGGGGTTTAGGGTGTAAGGGTGTAGGGGAGAGTAATCAATGACAAATAAATATTGACCAAAAGAATGAAGTATAAATTTCATACTTCATACTTCACACTTCATACTTCACTAACATCCAACAAAACTTTTAATACACCCCGGCGTTGAGCTTCCTCAAAAGCCAAAAGACCATCTGTAAGCGGATAATGGGCATGAATTAGGGGTTTTACGTCAACTTTTTCTGCTGCTAACAGTTCAAGTGCAGCCCGAAAAGGGCCACAACGAGAACCAATAAGGGTAATTTCGTCCACAACTAAAGAAGACGCATCTAAACTGAGGTTGCCTGCATAGGTGCTTTTCAACACTAGCGTACCACGAGGGCGTAAAGCGCGACGAGCGATCGCAAATCCTTCAGGGTTGCCAGTACACTCTACTGAAATATCAAAAGCTTTATCTGTAACTGCATCAACTAAACCCGTTTTAATACCTCTGGCCGCTAAGTTAGCCAGTTTTTCCTGATGACGACCTACAACCAAAAGTTCACAGCCAGTTAAGGCCAGTGTTTGTGCTACAAGTTGACCTAACTTACCATCTCCAACCACTAATACCCGATCATCTGCACTTAAAGCCACCTGCTGCTGAATTTCCAAGGCTGCTGCTAGAGGTTCGGTAAAAGTTGCAATGTCTGTAGACACATTATCCGGAACAGGATGTAAATTTTCTCCGGGTAAACACAGATAATCTGCAAAAGCCCCGTGACGGTTAACAATGCCCAACACTGTGCGATTTTCGCAGTGAGTCGGCTGTCCTCGGCGACAGAAGCGACAATGACCGCAGACAGCATTGATTTCTCCAACTACCCGTCTATTTATTAAGTTGTCGGGGCCTTGTTCTACAACACCGACAAATTCATGTCCCAAAATCCCAGTGTAAGGATAATAGCCTCTTTTCAATTCTAGGTCAGTATTACAAATCCCTGCACGCAATACACGCACCAAAGCGTCTCCTAGCGTTGGTTCTGGAATCGGAATATCTGTACGTAGTTGCAGTTGGTTGTTTTCGAGCCAGAGTCCTTTCATCGTTATTTCACTGGTGTATACTGCACTCATACTAATTCGTAATTCGTAATGACGCTCGCCGACTCGCGCTTCGCTACGCTAACGTAATTCATAATTAAGAAATTTAGATTGTATTTAGGTTTTAGGGGTTTTAATCTGTTCCCCCTATTTTAATAACTTAGTATAAAAAGTGAACAATATAACAATTTTTTAATCACTCCACTCTGCGTGACTTTGCACTTAACTCAGCACTCCTCTGCGTTGCAAAATTCTTCCAAAACTAAGCAAACTCACTCATCTACTGATGGGAATTAACGTCAGTTTTACTCAACCAAATGACCAAATCTTCCGAATGAATTGCAATTTCACTTCCTAAAGTTTTAATATAAAGCAGTCCATCACTAATAGTTAAATCTCTGATTGGATACCAAGAATCACGATTTTGAATCAACAGATCCAAAGGAATACCACCTCTTAAAACATTCTTGCGATATTTCCACCAAGCACGCCACAACAACACAGATTTAGTACAGTGCATCTGATAACCTTTAGGTACTTCGCAATATTGATATCGATAGAAACCGCGATTGTCTAGCTCTCCTTTTATGAGATAACTGTACTCTGCTAATGTCTGATTCATCGATTCCCAATGGGAAGACTTTGTCTGAACCAAAAACTCAGGGAATGTATTATGTAGTTGGGCAGTAGCAATTACACCTTGAGACTTTGCTGTAAGTTGGTTAGTTTTATATACAGTTTGTGCTGTCAAAGTAGAATTTGATAATAAAATATCTTTTTTGTGGATAGTTTTGTCTACAAACTCACGAATTAGCTCTAGATTGGATAACATAAGATTATTTGTAATTACTGACTCAAGGTTATATCAAGCACAAGGTTATGTAACTTATTAGCTTCACCAGGCTTTGATCGCAATCAGGATGAGTGCAAGTTGATTTACACTAAAAATATTGTTGGTTCAAATTATCGTTAAATTAAGGTCTAAAAGCCTACACCCAATAAAGGGGTATAGGCTTTTATGTAAGTTGGCTGATAAAGATTAAATTTTCAAGTCTTTGAGAAATGGTTCAAACACAGGAGCCAATTCGGAGCGGCTGACAACTAGGGTAGGATAAGAGCGATCGCTGTAATCTTCTCTCTCAATTAAAGGAAATGGCTCAGATTTGAGGGAATTCCAACTACCTCCAGCCGCTTGCACAATTACCCAAGCACCTGCTAAATCCCAAACCTTGGGTGTGGCTTCAATTCCACCTAAAACTGCCCCAGTCGCAACTGTGAGAAAGTTATAACTAGCCACACCCAACATCCGAATTTTGCAGGGAAAATCTTCTTGAATGACAGATGTACTGCGGGAACAAAGGTTAAAAAAGTGATTACTACTGGGAGCATCAACACTGGTGTGGATAGGATGATTGTTAAGAAATGCTCCTGTGGGTGTTGCTAAACCTGATGTACCTTGCCAAAAACCGTGAAAACTTTGATCTAAGGTTGGTACGTGAACATAACCAAAAACTGGTGTACCTTGATACAGTAAGGCTAGAGAAATCGACCAAATGGGAATGCCGCGTGTAAAATTAGTTGTCCCATCCAAGGGGTCGATTACCCAACACCATTCTGTACCCGGAAATGTCTTGTCAGCTTCCTCGCTCAAAATACCATAACCAGCGAAATTAGCGGCGATCGCATCCCGTATTTCCTGATCAGCCCATTTATCGGCGCGTGTCACCAAACTACCATCAGCTTTTTGTAAAGCCTGCACTTGTCCAAAATCTTGCATCAGTTGTTTGCCGACTCTGGTAGTGGTAATTTGGGCAAAATCGAGAACTGTTAGCCAAAAATCATTCATTTGAATATTAGAAAGTAGCGATGATCATTTCAAACTTCATACTTCACACTTCAGACTTGATCAATCTAGATCGCTTTCTAAAACAGAAGCGATCGCTTGCTTGGTACTGGTTTGAAATTCTGTCACGTTGACGCGGTTGAGGAATCCAATGGACACTACCATCCCCACTGCTTCTAAGGCAAATATCAACCCATAAGCTAATTCCAAACTGGGTAGTGTTCTGCGCCCTATGTCTAAAAGTGTACCGCCAATTACCACTGCAACACCCCTAGAAATAGACTGTGCTAGTCCCCATGCGCCAATAAATGTTCCGGCGGCTTCGGCTGCTGTCAAATCCAGCATCAAGCTAATTGCTGCGGTTGTTAAGAAACCAGTCGCTAAACCGAATAAAACTAAACTTAGTTTCAGGAAAGCTGCATTAGCAGTAAATCCGGAAATTCCCAGCAACGCCGCACACAAAGCCACCAACATACAACCTAGGCGGGCGCTTTTGCGTTTACCTAAACGCGGGACAATTAAAAAGCCAGCGACAGCGTAAGCAATTAGCAAACCTGTACCGTAATATATGTTTAATTTGGTGCTTTCTGCCAAGGGCATTTTAAACACCTGACCGGCATAAGGTTCTAAAATTGGGTCTTGCATAAACAAGCACAGCGTCATCACCACTAAAAAGGTGAAAAACAAACCTGTTTGGGGACTTGCTGTTAAGATTTTCCAAGCCGCACTCAGAGTAATGCTATCTTCGCGGTTTACCAGTGTGGAACGGCTAGTGTAAAGAGAGTATTTTTTCTCAACGCCCAATGTGGCTATAATTGCCAATCCAAATACTATAGCTGGGACAATGATAAATAATCGGTTGACTGCTGCTTGTAAGTTGGTTGCAGTGATTTCTGATGGTAGCAACTTACTAGAGAGAATTGCTCCCACAATAATCCCCACCATCAGCATCGACCAAACCACACCCACTACTTTAGAACGGTTATCTTCTTCAGAGATATCTACTAACAAAGCAGCAAAAGCTGTACCACTAGCGCAAATTCCTAAACCGTAAATAGCAAAAACTAAAGATAGCAATGCAGTCCAGCCGATAGTGTCCGTTGTCCAAGTCCAACCACCAGCACTAGCAACCGCACTATTCAACTGCCACATTACTTGTACAGCTAAAAAAGCGGCGATCGCAAATATCGCTGCACCCACCCACACATAAGCTGTCCTGTGATAACCCCACAACGGTTTAGCATCCGACATCTGACCAAACCAAATACGAGAAGGTGCGACAAACGCAGGCAAAGCCAACACCAGCGCTACCAATGTCGCCGGAATCGCTATTTCTTGAATCATGACTCTGTTCAGTACCCCCAGAGTCAAAATAGACATCATACTCAACCCCATTTGAAACAGGCCAAGCCTAAACATCGTGAACAAGTTTACCCTTGACGTAACTGGGTATTTTGCTTCGCTATCAAACACATCACCGCTTGCCATAGCTGTTTTTTCTTTTGGTTTATCAAAATAGTCTCTCTTTAATTAAAGATAAACTGTTCGTTCGATATTCCAAAAAACCAGTCATTTCAGCACATCAATTTTTGGCTTTGGCGGTAGAGATGCTTTCATGGTTTGAATGGAGTCAGGACTTGGTAGCAAAGTATTCCAGATACTTTTTGAAGGATTTATGGCAGATCTACTTTGTAAGTCACTTGCAAAAAGCTGAAGGACTTAACTAAAATTATTTACATAATAGGCAATAACTAAAAAAGTAAAGCATGAACACTGTTGTTAAAGTAAGTGCTTTTTGGGATTCTGAAGCTGAGGTGTGGGTAGCTAGTAGTGATGATTTACCTGGATTGGTTACAGAAGCTTCTACTATTGAATTGTTAACAGAAAAACTCAAATTGATTATTCCAGAACTTTGTGAGTTAAATCAAGTAGAAGCTTGCCAGAAAGATTACATTGATTTAGAATTAACGACGCATCGACGTGAAGCAATTTAAAGTGGCTTACTAATGAGTATTTCCTTTACTCCTGAAGTTAAAAAACTTTTGCTAGAAGCTGGATGTTATTTCAAAAGACAGGGTAAAGGAGACCATGAAATTTGGTACAGCCCAATTACAAATATTAACTTTATAGTTGATAGCAAAATTAAATCACGCCACACTGCCAATGGAGTTTTGAAGCAAGCTGGCTTAGATAAGTATTTTTGATTTTGTAAGAGAATTTTCTAGTGCGATCGCACTTCGTTGTAGCACAAAAGCTACAGAAGTTAGAGAGCAATGCTTGATTCTACAAAAGATAGGAGAGCGAGCGCCTGAAAGTAGCACATGATAAAAAAGCTTGAACTAAAGACTAAAGTAAAAAGCTTTAGCGCGGCATTTCTTGTCAACGTTAGGGCAGTCTATTGATTTAGATTGAAAGGTTTTGAGAGCCTCTTCCTCACACCATTCTTACGCGGTATTGGCTTAAGTTTATTTAGCAGTCATTGTGGTATTAGTCGGTTTCATATCTTGCTGCAAAGAAAAATCTCTTTGGTTGAAGGGTACTCTATAATGTATCTTGATTTTACATCAGCCGATAAATTTGATGTTGATATCATATCCACTTGAAACCCCACATTCTCTAAACGATTACTTATATCCAAACCATACAAGCGCACATGATCTTCTTGCTTGAAATGCCTAAGCCTTTCTTCAGGAGTCTTTAATTCTGGATCTTCGTATGTTGAGTCGCCATAAATCGGAACCATAATAACAGCCATGCCAGACGGACGCAAAACTCTGAACAACTCTGACATAGCCTTTTTATCATTGTCTATATGTTCTAATACATGCGAACACCAAATCAATGAGAACGAGTTATCTGGAAGTTGAAGATTGATAATGTCCATTTGCTGCATAGCATTAGGTGAACATAAGTCCACACTAAGATACTTCTCAGATATGCTTCGCAACCAAGGTTCAATGAACTTCTCTGGCGCGAAATGGAGACACTCAGCATATTTATTAACAAGCTTGTCTTTCAGCGCCAAGTATGAAAAGCGATGCCGTTCTGAAGACCCACAATTAGGACAAATATAAGTAGGGGCTGGCTTGTAAGGATAACATCGTTTTATGAAAGAGTGTCCTGTCCATCCACAGAGCGGACATGCCTTAGAAGACCCAATGGAAAGATAGAATCGCAAGAAGGAGTTCTTAGATTTGTGAAACAGAGCTTTCATAAGTCTCTTCATTTTTATTTTTCAAAATAGAATTATGAGGGATAAAGTAAGAGCGTAAACTAAGGGTTGTTCCCCTCTACATAAGCTTATAATAATTTTAGAAAATAAAAACTAAGTATATTTGCGATCGCCCAAACAACCATATTAGGAAAAAGTAGCGATCGCTCTCCAGCTATGACAATCATCTGTAAATTTTTTGGCTAGGTTAAAGTTTGTAACCAAGAAGGACTCGTGAGATTGGCATCGGCTGTAGCTAAAGTCAACTGGTGGTAAACTGCGGTAGCTGCAATAAAGCGATCGCCTGGGCCTTTTAATATAACAGTTTAAAATAGCAATATGGCGGTTAAGTGGAGCTTCACGAATTTCTAGGGTATTTAAGGCTATATGGTTATTAATTTATCTTCCGTAACGTTACCTCAGTCAGAAAACTTAAAGTTACACATCTTACTGGAACGTAGTGATGAAGGAAATGTCATAGCTTATGTCTTGGAATTTCCTAACACTCAGGTTGAAGCATCGACTCAACAACAAGCTTTACAAGAATTGAAAAAACTTTTTTCAACTCGTCTTGAGAATATAGAAGTTATTCCAGTAGAAATTCAATTATTTCAAAGCGAAGTAGAAAATCCTTGGATGAAATTTGCAGGCGTATTTAAAGACGATGCAGATTTTGCTGAAATTGCTGATAATCTGAGAGCAGAACGTAACATAGTTTTTAACTAGTAGGACGTACTACCCGAATTAACTTACCCGTCAATGATTCCTCTTGATTAATTGCTTCATTAATTCGAGTTGCCATTCGATATCTATCAGGATCATTTGTACAAACGATAATACCTGAATGTTCGGGTGAGTTTCTATGCAGTTTGATAAAATCTTGGCGATTTAGTGTTATGACAGTGCGATTATTCTCAACTGCAAAATTTAATACCTCGTCATCTGGAATACCTAAATTTGCCTTACCGGCTTCTTGTACAGTTAAAACATCATGTCCCATTGTTCGTAACAGTTCACTAACTTTTTTTGGGAACATTTCATCAGCGTATAACCGCACCATGATTTAAGCAACCTCATTAGCGTGAATAGCCGCTTCAATTTCTTCAGGATAAGCATCTGCATACATCCAAGCATTAACTAAATCAGCTGCACTAATATGAGGATAATCTTGCAAAAGTTGGAATTCGGTAATTCCCAAACGACGTGCTTCAACTAATAGCCAAATCGCAATACGAGTTCCAGCAATACAAGCTTCTCCTCCACAAACGCCAGGTGTTTTAGTAATACCTTTTGCTCCAATATTGATGCTTTGAGTTAGACTTTGAATAATTGCAGCTTTTTCTGTTGGAAGTAGTGATAAGATTTGATTTTCTAATTCTTGAAGAGTCATATAGTAACTAGCCTAATTCGTATTTTACCTGCTTCTATTGTAATAGTGGGAGTTTCAAGTATCGCTTTTGTATCAGATAGGAGTACGATAAATCGTTTAGTTTGAGTTATGGTGTCGAATCTCCATTCGCAGTTTTATTTGTAACGCTACACTAAAAAAGTAAAGAAATGTAAATGTATAGATATTGCGATCGCACAAACAACCAGATTAGGAAAAAATAGCGATCGCTCTCCAGCTATGACAATCATCTGTAAATTTTTTGGCTAGGTTAAAGTTTGTAACCAAGAAGCACTCGTGAGATTGGCATCGGCTGTAGCTAAAGTCAACTGGTGGTAAACTGCGGTAGCTGCAATAAAGCGATCGCCTGGGTCTTGATGTGGTAGCTGAATCTGACGGCTTAAAATAGCAATTTGGCGGTTAAGTGGAGCTTCACGGATTTCTAGGGTATTTAAAGCTAAATCAATCCATGTAACTGGATGAGGCTGTAAAGATATTCGTCCTTTTTCTGCTAAGAGTAGCGTTTCCCAGATACTAATTGGACTTAGCCACAGTTCGGTTGTTGTTGCTGCAATGGTGGTTTGAAGCCCAGGAGACAGGCTTTCATTACCAAGTAAATACCAAATCCAAATGTGGGTATCAAGTAAGAGCTTCACTGAAGTGCTTCCCATGTGTTAGCAGGGATAACTGGAGAAATTACATCTCCCAAGATTTCACCGCTACCCTTCATTGCTCCAAATATTGCGCGTTCGGACTGAGGGTTGGCAGGATAGATAATGACTAAAGGTTCCCCATCATGAGTAACAGTTAAGGGTGTTTTAGTACGCTGTATTTCTGCAAATATTTGTTGGAGTGTTGCTGGTAACTCGCTACTAGCAATGTGTTTCATAGGTTGTCATTGAGCATGATTAAATTTTAAACAAAAAAGCTGTACACAGTCAGTGTCTGTTTTTCCATTTGCAGTTTTGTTTGTAACGCTACACTAAGAAAGTAAAGAAATGTAAATGTGTAGATATTGCGATCGTGGAAACAATCACATTAGGCAAAAACGGCCCAGCTGTTCCACCCCTATGCATTGGTACTTGGGCTTGGGGTGATAAACTATTCTGGAATTATGGCAGTGACTACGGCCCAGAACAATTACAAGCAGCCTTTACAGCGGCTTTAGAAGCAGGTGTGACTTTTTTTGACACCGCAGAAGTTTACGGAATGGGACTTTCAGAAAAATTTCTAGGGCAGTTTATCAAGCAGACACAGCAACCTGTGCAAATTGCCACTAAATTTGGCCCTCTCCCTTGGCGATTTACAAGTCAATCTATTAGTGATGCATTAACAGAAAGCCTCAAACGCTTGCAACTAGAGAGAATTGAACTGTATCAAGTGCATTGGCCATTTGCCTTCTGGTTGAGTCAAGACACACTGATGAACACTTTAGCCGATGAAGTGCAGCGGGGACGAATTGCCGCAGTAGGTGTCAGTAATTATTCAGCAGCACAAATGCGAGAAGCACATCAAATATTAGCAGCGAGAGGAGTTCCTTTAGCAACAAACCAAGTACGTTATTCTTTACTGACTCGCCAAGTCGAAAGTAAAGATATTATTGCTACTGCTCGTGAGCTTGGAGTTACAATTTTAGCTTATAGTCCTTTCGCTCAAGGATTACTTACAGGCAAATACACTTCTGAAAATCTGGAAATATTAAGCGGCGCTAGAAAGCTAAACCCAAGTTTTAGTAAAGAAGGCTTGCAAAAAATAGCACCAGTCATATCACTACTACGCAACATCGGAGAAAAACGCGATCGCACTCCGGCTCAAGTCGCACTCAACTGGTTAATTGCCCAAGGTAATGTTATTCCTATCGCTGGAGTCAAAACAGCCGAACAAGTCAGGCAAAATGCTGGGGCTTTAGGCTGGAAATTAAATAATGATGAAATCGCAGACATAGAAAAATCTACTCGTCCTTGGCTGAATTAACTCTTATATCAACTGCATAACTACCAGCTTGAAAAATTTGTTGTGCAGTTAAATTCAACTGAGGAAATGGCCTCCCAATGGTTGTACCATTTTCACAATTACTCCATCGTGCAGTTCATAGCATTCTTCATCAGGTTTCCAACTGACAAATTCGGCAAATGTTGCTGCTTTACGTAGAGCTTGAGTCATACATAGCCACTTTATCTACACAGACAAATCATCTGCGGTTTAATTTTTTTAATTATTATGAATATTCAGCTTGTAGCTGCTCTAAATCTGCAATAGTGAACATAAGACTATAGAAAATAAATCTTTATCTATGTTCCTACAAGCTGATAGAAACCTTGCCAATTTTAGATTTTGGATTTTGGATTTTGGATTGATTTTTCAGTTTAAGCCCACCGTAAAGTAAGCAGAACAAATTTAAAATTTCCAAGCTGCAAGCCCAGAATGGGTACAGTCAATCTAAAATCGCAAATCTAAAATCCAAAATTGCTTAACTAAGAAGCTGATTCTCTAGCTGTAGTTGAACCTAGTTTTTGATTGGCAGAAACGGGAGCTTCACGGCGACCTGTCCGCAGTTTGGGCTTGGGAGTGGAACGTCTTTCATCATCACCGTTGTTAGCATCTGATTTGTTCCAAGAACGGTTTCTGTCGCCAGACAACTCTCGACGCTTCACAATCTTGGGTTTGGCAACAGGTACTTCCTCTGGAATTTCCACATCTAAGCTTAACCAAGCGGGACGGGTTTCATCGTAAGCAAGTTGTAGTGCAGCAGCAGCGATCGCATGAGCATCATACTGTTCAATCAATTCGCTGACAATGGGTAAGAAGGAAGCTAACCTCTCACCAGTCAGGGCTTCTCTGACTTGTTCCTGCAATTTATTGATGTGTCGTGCTTCAATTTGCGCCCGTGTAGGAATCGACAGTAATTGCCAGCTTTGACGGTTATGGCGCTCAAATATTTGCTGTTTGCGACGCTCAAAAGGCTGAACTAAGGTAATTGCTGTACCTTCTTTACCAGCACGACCAGTCCGACCGATCCGATGCACGTAGGTTTCAACGCTATCAGGTAAGTCGTAGTTAATTACGTGAGATAGTTGGTCAACATCTAAACCGCGTGCAGCAATGTCAGTCGCTACTACCCAGCGTACCTGACGATTACGGAAGCGAGTTAATAATCTTTCTCTGGCTTGTTGGGACAAATCACCGTGATATTCATCGACACTGTGACCAGCTGCTTGCAGTTGGTTGGTGAGTTCTGCCGCAGTTCTTCTGGTACGCACAAAGATTAACGCTGTTTCTGGATCTTCCATTTCCAGAATTGGCTGTAAAGCTTTGGCTTTTGTCCAGTGACGAGGAATTAGGTAAGCTACTTGGTTGATTTTGTTGGGTGCAGCTTTTGGCTGTTCAACAGTTACAGTAACAGGCGATCGCAAAAACTTGTTCACCAACATCCGAATGGAAGGTGGCATTGTGGCTGAGAACAATGCTGTTTGCCGTTCTTGGGGTGCTTGCGACAGAATTTTCTCGACATCATCGATAAAGCCCATGCTTAACATTTCATCGGCTTCATCCAACACAAACCACTTCACCTGATCCAATTTCAAACAACCGCGCTCTAACAGGTCAATCACCCGTCCGGGAGTACCGACAACGATGTGAACGCCCCGTTTCAGTTGTAAAATTTGGCGGTCAATTGATTGACCACCGTAAATTGCTAAAGCCCGTAAGCTACTGTTGCCAATGAATTGGCTGACAGCATCATGAACTTGAATCGCTAATTCACGGGTTGGTGTTAACACTACAGCTTGCACTGCTCTTTGGCTCACATCCAGCCGCTCTAAAATTGGTAGAGAAAAGGCGGCTGTTTTGCCTGTTCCTGTTTGAGACTGTCCCACTACATCCCGGCCTGCCAACAGTTGAGGAATGGCTTGGACTTGAATATTAGTAGGGGCGGTAAAGCCAATTTTTTCTAATAGTTCTGCGCGTTCTTGGGAAATTCCTAGTTCAATAAACGAAAGATTCATCAATTCTCCTAGATTTTGTTTTTTGACTTTTAGACTGTGAAATCGAAATCTATTTGTAACTGGGGGCAACTTGACCGTAGAGGTCGTATGTATTAGCACTGCGAATTGCTACTGGCACAATGGTTCCTAATTTTGCCTCGCCTGTAACATACACCTGACCATCAACTTCTGGCGAACTTCTGCTTGAACGACCAATTAATTCCCCACTTTCAGGATTTTCTTGCTCAATCAGGACATCAACTACTTTGCCGACTTCCTGTTGATTTTTCTGCCAAGAAATGGGCTGTTGAAGTTCCATGAGTCTTTGCCGCCGCTCGTCCATAATTTCTTGGGCTAACTGATTGGGCAGACTGTAAGCGGGGGTTCCTGCTTCTGGTGAAAAGGTAAAGACACCAACATGGTCAAATTCATGCTGCTGCACGAAGTTGAGTAGATGCTCAAAATGCTCTGCGGTTTCTCCGGGAAAACCAACTATAAATGTTGTCCGCAATACGGCTGTTGGTAATGCAGTTTTGATGCGCTCAATAATTTCACTATTTACCCGCCCTTGCCAAGGACGGTTCATGGAACGCAGCATCTCAGGATGAGAATGTTGCAAGGGTAAATCCAAGTAAGGTAAAACGTTGGGTGTCTCACCAATTGCCGCAATTACATCTGGGGTCAATCCTGTGGGATAGGCATAATGCATTCTAATCCAAGGTACATCTACTTTCCCTAAAGCTCGGAGTAATTCGGCTAATTTAGGTTTGCCGTAAATATCCAATCCGTAGTTAGTCGTGATTTGCGAAATCAAAATGATTTCTTTGACCCCTTGGCTGGCTAACTGCTCGGCTTCAGCCACTATCGATTCTATGGTACGCGATCGCTGATTACCTCGCAGATAAGGAATAATACAAAACGCACACCGATAATCGCATCCTTCAGCCACTCTCAGGTAGGCAACACCCTCTGTTGTAGTGCGATAGCGCGGTGTAGTTTCATCGGCGATGTAAGTTGGTTCGGCGCTAATTTGTTTAACACGCTCTCCTTGTTCTGCCCGCTCAATGACATTGACGATTTTATGATAGTCGCCTGTACCCACCACGGCTACTGCTTCTGGCAACTCTTCCAATAATTGCTCTTGAAAGTGCTGCGCCATGCAGCCTGTAATCACGATCTTTTTATTAGCCTCTGCCAATTCTACTAAAGTTCTGACAGATTCTTCTCTTGCTGCTTCAATAAAACTACAAGTATTGACGATAACGTAATCTGCTAACTCTTCATTTGTATCTACACCATAGCCTGCTTCTACCAGCAGTCCTAGCATATGTTCTGTATCAATTCTATTTTTCTCGCAGCCTAAATGAGATATTGCTATTGTTGGCTTTTCACCCATACTTTAATATCTGAGGTTTTTTCTTCTGGTCACACAAAGTGCAGTGACTTCGCTCTTTGTGATGCACACCTTTGTTTTGACTAAACAAGTATCAAGTGGAAATGAAGGATAAAAAGGAACTCAGGGGACGAATAAATCAGCTTTTTTCCTTTGTTCCAGCCCCATTCCGCCATCGGTGGGGTAATTTCATACTTCATACTTCATACTTCAGCCTTCTGTTAACAATGCCCAGGTGGAGAGTTCCACTACCAGTAACTGTCTTTCTCTGACCTAGATAAATTGAGGTCATGCTATGATATGTCTACTATTAGTCTGTTTCCCAGGGTAAATTGGAGTGTCTTTGAATATTTTCGACACTTGTAATATTTTTTAACAATTCGCCTGTTAGTATTTTACACTACCGCAGCGTATGCGTTGTTAATTTACTCGTCGGGAAGCCGCCCAAAAGGCTGGTTGTGAGAAGTCGCTACCCTCAGGGAAATCGCACTTGCGACTACGCCTAATCAAGCAGTAATGCTACCCTAATGCTCAGGCAAGATGCCTAAACTACGGGAAGCTGCCTTGCGTCTTATGAGTGGCAAACTCCTCTTGTAGCCAGGTTTTATCTTAACATATCTTATGGAACGTTTTACGCCAAATTCCATCCACAGGTGGAGGTAGTAAAACCAGTACCAGCGAACACACTAATGCTAATCAAGGAACTAGGGACGTGAGACGAGAAAATGGGAGCTAGGTGAATTTTAATCCTAAAACCCAATCCCTAATCCCTGATCTCTGAATAATATTTGAAGACGTGGACTTATATCAGATCTTTAAAACTCGTACACCAATTATTGGCGTAGTTCACCTACTGCCATTACCCACCTCACCCCGCTGGGGAGGTAGCCTGAAAGCCGTGATTGACCGTGCCGAACAAGAAGCAACAGCGCTTGCCAGTGGCGGAGTAGATGGGATTATTGTAGAGAATTTTTTCGACGCACCATTTACCAAAACCCAGGTTGATCCAGCAGTTGTGAGTGCTATGACTGTGGTGGTGCAAAGGATACAAAATTTAGTAACCTTGCCTCTGGGTTTAAATGTGTTGCGGAATGATGCCAAAAGTGCGATCGCGATCGCCAGTTGTGTACAAGCCCAATTTATCCGTGTTAATGTCCTAACTGGAGTCATGGCGACTGATCAAGGATTAATTGAAGGAGAAGCCCATCAATTGCTGCGTTACAGGCGAGAATTAGGCTCTGATGTCAAAATTATGGCTGATGTCTTAGTCAAGCACGCCCGGCCTTTAAGTTCTCCTAATCTGACAGTCGCCGTTAAAGACACTATTGAAAGAGGTTTAGCAGACGCAATCATATTATCTGGTTGGGCTACAGGTAGTCCTCCTAATCAAGAAGATTTAGAAATAGCTTGTGGTGCAGCCAACGGTACACCAGTATTTATTGGTAGTGGAGCCAGCTGGGAAAATATTGCTACACTGTTGCAGTCAGCAGATGGTGTCATAGTTTCCAGTTCCTTAAAACGTCATGGTCGGATTGAGCAACCAATTGATCCGATTCGCGTCAGTCAATTTGTTGAAGCTGCACATCGGAGTTGGAACTCCAAAAGCACAAGTAAATCGACAGAACAAATAAAACTACATTCTTAGGGAGTGGTGAGTAGAGAGTAGGGAGTGAGAAGGCAAAAGACTGAAGCATGAAACCCGCAGAGGCTGGCATACTTCACACTTCATACTTCATACTTCACACTTCACACTTCACACTTCATACTTCATACTTCGCAGTTATGATTCGCCGCCGTTCTACTCCTTGGATTCATAAATGGTCGCGCCCAATAATTGCCGCGATCGCCGGATGTGGTGCTTTGGTTACAGGCTATCTCACCATCGAAAAGCTAACAGGCGGTAGTGCAGCTTGCATAGCACAAGCTGGCAGCAAAGGCTGTAACGACGTACTTACTAGTGCTTGGGCTACAGTTTTCGGTCAGCCACTAGCTTTGTTTGGATTTTTGGCATACACCGGTATGGTGATTTTGGCTTTAGCTCCTTTAGTTGTGAAATCCGAAGAAAGCAACCAGCGCCGACAAATAGAAAACTGGACATGGTTGCTGTTGTTGGCGGGTGCGATCGCCATGTCTGTTTTCAGCGGCTACTTAATGTATGTGCTGGCTTTCCAACTCCAAGCATTTTGTCCTTACTGCATAGCCTCGGCTTTGTTCTCTGTGAGTTTATTAGTTCTCACAATTATTGGCCGTACTTGGGAAGATGTTGGACAAATTTTATTTACTGCCATTATCGTAGGGATGGTAACACTCATCGGGACTTTAGGTGTTTATGCTGGTGTTAATCAATCAACTACAACATCTGGACAAGAAAAAATTAGTTTTACACCTACACCTACACAAACACCTAACCCAGAATTCGGTTGGGAAATTACCACAACCTCTAGTGAGGCAGAAATCGCCTTAGCAAAACATCTAGTGAAGGTAGGCGCTAAAGAATATGTTGCCTACTGGTGTCCTCATTGCCACGAACAGAAGCTAATTTTTGGCAAAGAAGCTTACCAAATCCTCAAAGATAATAATGTTCCGATAGAATGTGCTGGCGATAGTCCCCAAGGGAAACCAGAATTATGTCAAGCAGCCAAAATCCAAGCTTTCCCCACTTGGATTATCAATGGTCAAAGTTATAGTGGAGTCCAAAACCTAACGGAACTGGCCAAGATTACTGGTTATACAGGCCCAACAAATTTTAAGTATTTTAAGTAATCACTGTCAGCAAGGCTGTTTTCCTAAATTAGATCTCACCTACAGTAGTCAACTGGCTGAATGTAACAATATGTTCCCAGTTGGCTGATTTTTTTGCAAATCTGTTTTCCAGAGTTAGTATAAGTTACAACAAAATTATCAAAATATTGATTTCTTAATTCTAATTGCTCAAATAAAATATTTGTCACTTTTTAGTCATCGAAAATATACTTTTGTTATTAGCAAACAATATTTGTTCCTCATAGGTACGGAAATACTGGCTAACCTTAGCTTAATCATCAGTAATCATGAATCCTTCTTCTTTAAAACTACTGCACATTATTTGGTGGAACATAACCGTACTGGCAAGTTATCTCTACAATGAACACAGTGATATATAAAGTATATTTACTGAGTGTTGGATAGCTAGTTGATATCTGTACCAATTCAAAATATTTCTCCCCACTAGGTAATGGGAATGAGTAAGCAGATAGGCAAGCGTTTTGTCGGGTTAATGTTGCAGTTGAACCTGAAACAGCAGCTTGGTAGAAAACATAGAGAATTAGTTGTCGCTTGTAGCGTTGCAGTCTGCATTGTAGTTTTGCGCTCTGTAGGAATGTTACAATCTCTAGAATTAGCAGGGTTAGATCAATTTTTTCGCTTACGTCCAAACGAACAACCAGACGATCGCATTACGATTGTAGCGATTGATGAAGATTCTTTGCGTCGAATAGGTTCTTGGCCGATTCCCGATGGCGTTATTGCTGAGTTATTGAAGAAATTACAAGTTAATCAACCGCGTGCTATTGGCTTAGATATTTATCGGGATTTAGCTGTAAATCCAGGTCATCAGGCTCTAGTCGATATTTATGGTTCAATGCCTAATTTAATTGGGATTGAACTATTAACACAGAACAAAAATACTCGTGTTTTACCACCACTACAACTAAATCCAAAGCAAGTGGGGTTTAATAATGTCCTGTACGACCCTGATGGTAAAGTACGGCGCAATTTGTTGTATTTACACATAGGTGAGCAACACTATGAAAGCTTTGCTTTGAAGTTAGCTTTATTGTATTTACAATCAGAGGACATTACACCTCAAAAAGCTGCTAAAGACCTAGATTATTTACGTTTAGGTAAGGCTGTATTTATGCCTTTTCGAGTTAATGATGGTGGTTATGTCAGGGCTGATGATAAAGGTTATCAAATTTTAGCTAATTTTCCTAAACCATCATGTTACAAAGCTTCTGGCGAATTCTGTAGTTACCGCCAGATATCGATGAGTGATGTACTGGATGGCAAATTTCCAATTAGTTGGATACGCGATCGCATTGTATTGATTGGTTCAACTGCTACTAGTCTGCAAGATTTTGTGTTTATTCCGCACTCCAGTCAAATGCTAGGTGCAGCCAAGCCTGTAGCTGGTATTGAACTGCAAGCTTATTTTATTAGTGAGTTAATCTCATCTGCTATTGAAGGACGACCCTTATTAAAAGTTTGGCCTAAATTCTGGGAATGCTTATGGATTTTTGTTTGGTCTTATCTGGGATCAGCAATAATTTGGCGAATTAAATCTTTCAGCAAGAGTATTCCTAAAGTTTTACTGTCTTTATTAATACTGTTTTTGGGTAGCTATGTAGCTTTCTTGTATGGTTGGTGGCTACCCCTAATTCCCGGAATGCTAACCTTTAGCAGCGCCTCTATGTGGATGCTTTTTCATATTGCTTATATGCAAGAAGAGTTGAAACGTTCTAAAGAGTTTTTGCATCAAGTAATCAATTCTATTCCTGATCCAATTTTTGTTAAAAACGAAAAACATCAGTGGATTGTTTTAAATGAAGCTTACTGTCAATTTATTGGTTATCCTGATAGTTTGTTACTAGAAAAGTCATATTATGAATTTTTCCCTCGGCATGAAGCTGATGTTTTCCGTCAACAAGATAATCTGGTTTTTTTAACACAAAGACCGCAAGAAAATGAAGAAGAATTTACGGATGCTACTGGCAAAACTCATCTAATTGCTACGAAGCGATCGCTGCACAAAGATGCTGCAGGTAATTTCTTTTTAGTTGGAGTAATTCGAGATATTACCCAGCGCAAGCTAATGGAAGACGAACTGAGGCGGACTGCGGCTGAGTTGTTTCGCTCTAATACTGAATTAAAACTCAAAGAAGACCACTTACGGTATTTAGCTTACCACGATCCCCTGACAGGTTTATCTAATCGGAAATTCTTTGTTGAACAACTCCATGAGTCGTTGCATTGGTCGCAAAAAAATAACTTGTTACTGGGACTTTTGTTTATAGACTTGGATGGCTTTAAACAGATTAATGATACTTTGGGGCATGATATGGGCGATCGCTTGCTAGTGATCGTCGCCCAGCGACTCAGCAATTGTTTACGTGGAAGTGATACTGTGTCCCGTTTGGGTGGTGATGAATTTACCGTAATTCTACGGGCAATTCCTGATGTGCAAGTGGCTGCTAGAGTCGCAGAAAAAATTTTAGCCAGCCTTACTGAACCAATTGTTTTGTCAGGCTACACTACTAAAATTTCTGCCAGTATTGGAATCAGTGTTTACCCCGTTAACAGCGAAGACATGGAAATTCTGATTAAACAAGCAGATGCCGCTATGTACCGTGCTAAGCACTTAGGTAAAAACCGTTATGAGTTGACATAAATATGCTGTTGAGACTGGGTGTAGGGGTGTCGGGTGTCAGGGTTTTGGACACCTAAACCCTTGCACCCTGACCAAACCCTTGATTTTTCGTTTTCATGCGTAAGTTCTATTACTGCATAAGTGCTAAATATTTAGCCATATTTCCACATGGCTAAATATTTAGTTTTGAGTCTGTTTAGTAGTATAATTGTACTACTAAATGAAGCAAGCATCATAGAATTCTATCTATTGTGATTCCATTGAGGTGTAAATTTTATATATGAGTAACAGTACTTAAAGTAATTTTGAATTATACTTAGTTTTATAAATTAAGATTTTATTAAAAAATCTCAAAATGACCGATTTTCGTGTTCACGTTCCTGATATTTGCTGAGGTATATTCCGTTTCCACTGTAAATACCGATCAGTATCGTATCGGTTCTAACAAGTCAAGAGAGAATTTAAACGTAAAATTATGAAGACTTTATTAAGATTTTATATGTTCAAGTGTTACTTTAGAGGTAATTAATGAACGCTTAACACTTTCGGTTGTAGTGAGTTCTAACTTTAGACTGATGCCTATAAATGGCATTTAAGTATATTTCTTAAGTGTTGAGCAGGTTTGATAGCCAAAGCTCTTCACCCAAATCATTATCTTTGGAAGTAAAAAATTTCACTAAAATTTAACTTTATCAGAAACAAAGACGGAATCAGTTGTAGGTAAAAAAAGTATCAAATGTAATCAAAATGCAAGAACTGGGTAACAACTGTATGAGTACAAACTTAAGAATCACGAGCATTTTAATATTGTGTGTTAGCGCCTGTGTAGTAATTCCTAAAATCGCTGATGCTAGAGGAAACTTTAGTGATTTAGTGGCTAAAGGTTTGGCTAAAACAGACAGCAATAGCTTAACGAGTTCCAATATTAATTCTCAAGGGTTAAACGATGTATACGTTCCGCCTAATAATGGCGTTCCTGACAGCGAATACGGTAGTGGTACACGTTAGCACAAGCTGAAGTATGAAGTGTGTAGACGCTTTTAGCGGCTTGCCGCAGGCTAGTGTGAAGTGTGAAGTATAAAATGAAAAACTTGTATAGTAATATTTTTAGGAATTTTAGAATGGGCGGTTTGTTGACACTAGTGAGTGTCTCGTCTATCTGAAAATTAGTGCAGAATAGCAACGCAAAGAAGTAGAGAGTTTTACCCATAAGTAATTAGCTTCAAGGCGTAGATTGACTCCATTGATGTTTTTGTACAAGTGTGTGAATTTGCCAATTAGGATTTGGTTCTGGATAATCGATGCGGTAGTGTCCGCCCCGGCTCTCTGTCCTAAAAGCAGCACTTTTGAGAATTAAATAAGCCACATCTAGTAAATTGCGAGTCTCTGCCCAAAGTCTTAATTGCCGTTCTATATCCGGTATTTTGAACTTGACAGTTTCGCTGGCAGGTAAAGAAAGCAAGAATTGACTCAAAGGTAAAATGGCGAAGTCTTGCTGCCAAGATTCTACAGTTGCGATCGCCTCAACTAATCGTGATTGTTCCCGACAAATGCCAGCACTTTGCCAAACTAAACGCGGTAATTTCTCTCGTAATGCTTCTAGCTGTGCTTGCTGGGTTTGCCAATCATCAACATCTAAACCAAACTCCCGCAAGGACGACTCTGAAATATCAGGTTCCAGTTCCAAGTCTGTTAGTTGAATATTTGCCATCTGTGCGCCGAACACAATACATTCCAGCAAAGAATTACTCGCCAGACGATTTGCGCCGTGTACTCCAGTACTGGCAGTTTCTCCGACGGCGTATAAACCAGGAATATTCGTGTGATTGCGTAAATCTGCCACAATTCCACCCATCCAGTAATGGGCAGCAGGAGCTACTGGAATTGGCTCATGAAAGACATCAATGCCCCAACGTTGACAAACTTTGATGATATTGGGAAAACGATGCCGAATTTTGTCGGGGGGAATTGGGCGCATATCTAGCCACACATGAGCAGTAGCCGGATCAACAGCAGTACGTTGAAGGTGGCTAAAAATTGCTCTACTCACTACATCTCTGGGTGCAAGTTCCCCCGCTGGGTGATAGTCAAAAGCAAACCGTCGCCCAGTGTTGTCTACAAGATGTGCGCCCTCGCCTCTGACAGCCTCACTAATCAAAAAGCGATCAGCCCCTGGTTTAGTCAAGGCTGTGGGGTGAAATTGTACAAATTCCAAATCTCGCAGGATAGCCCCAGCCCGCCAAGCGATCGCCACGCCATCGCCTGTACTGACTGCTGGGTTTGTGGTTTGGGCAAATACTTGACCACCGCCGCCAGTTGCTAAAACTACAGCTTTAGCTTTTACCCAGGTAATTTCACCTTGATAAAACAGGCCAATTCCCTGACAACGACCTGTTTGCGGTTCTAGCCACAGACTCAACGCCAAAGCTTGTTGGATAACTTGAATATTTTGTCGGCGTAATACTTGCGTTGTCAAGGTAGTTGTGACTTCTCTACCTGTGGTATCAGCAGCGTGGAGAACACGGTTGCGAGAATGAGCAGCTTCCAAAGTCAATGCTAAGGCGTTACCGTGACGGTCAAAAGCTACACCCAAATTTACCAATGATTGAATGCAACTAGGGGCTTGTTGCGCGAGGAATTCCACCGCTTGCCGATCGCACAAACCGGCACCTGCTTGGATTGTATCTTCAATGTGCAACTTCGGGGAATCTTCAGGAGCGATCGCCGCAGCAATACCGCCTTGCGCCCAATCACTAGCAGACAAAGAAACTGTTTCTTTGGTAATTAAGCCGACTTCCAAAGACTCTGGCAAACACAGCGCTGTGTACAGTCCAGCGGCTCCAGCGCCGACTACTATAACATCAAATTGGCGAGGAATTTCTATTTCAGGCAAGGTCAAACAATTTTGGATTTTGGATTTTGGATTTTGGATTTTAGTAGGACTTAAAGCTAGGTAGAGAGCCTATTCTTATTCTGAATTCTGAACGCCAGTTGCTCCACTTGGGGAAACCCCAAGACCGCACTGGCTCCTCCTGAATTCTGAATTCTGCTTTATGAAGATAGCCACTCCCTAAAATTGGGAGTGGGCTACTGTTTTCTACATTAACGATAATTAGGCTTATCTGTAGATACCGTTGTTAAAGCGATCGTCTCCTTCGTTGAAGACAGCTTCTTGTTCGGTAACGGTGAAGTTATCGAAATTAGCTTGCAGCAGTTGTTTTTGGCGATCGCTCAATCCTGGCAGATCTAAAATATCTTCTACCTTTTGGTAAGGAGCATTTTTGATGATTTTCTTAGCTAGGGTAGGATACAGACCTGGATAATTTTGGAAAGCGCGGACGTTGGTGTTATTCAAATCAATTTTTTTACCAAATTCCGTTGCTAATTTAGCATCTGCCTTGTTACGGAACTCCACTGCCAAAACAGGAACTTGTGGTAGCGTCAGGCTGTTGATCCCAGCAGCTTGGGCTATCTCAGTTGTACCTAACCATCCCCAGGAACCAAGCAACAAACTAAATACTGTTAATAAACGCACCAATCTTTTCACGACTTTTTTACCTCTTTCCATCAAACTGAATAATGGCTTTAAGCTGACAGTTGTCAACAGTTTATAATCTTTGAGGCACAGTTATGACTCTTGACTCTTGACTGTTAACTAAAAACTGATTGCTCAATCAACACACAGCAGTCATCAGAAACTAATATACAGCGTATTAATATCCACAATATTTACTTGTCGAAATAGAGGCGCTTAGGTTAGGGGCTAGTGTTTTCACTCAGTACTCAGCAACGCCAGTTGCTTCAAGTCGGCAGAGCCGCCCAACGCACTGGCTCCTCAGCACTCAGCACTTCAAGCAATCCTAGCAGCCAACAAAAATAAGCTGTCTACCAAAATAGTACTTAAAACCGCACCACCAAAAGCATACCAGTGTCTTTGCTGGTTACATAAAGGTAAAATCCCGGCTGTTAATAGCACCAATGCAAGAGTTACTGCCCAAGTTTGCCCCCAAGGTGTTTGGACTTGAGTTACAGCAACTTGTAAAATAGGCGACACTTCATCTGGTTCTACCTGCATAATTTGCCGCCAGTAAGGCATTAAATCAACTATGTAGAAATACACATCTGTTAAGACTGTGCCAAATAAGGAACCTAAATAAAACCAGTTACCAATCTTGCACCAATTTCTTACCAGACACCAACAAGCAAATGGTAAGCCGATAGATTCTACTGGCAAGTGCCATAAAGGTTCCCAACGCAACCAACCCCAGTAAATTGCTCCTGCTAACCAACTCCAGCTAAAGCCTAAGAGCAAATCCCCCCACAGGTAAGTTGCAGGACGTGACATTAAGTGAAAACTCAACCACACCCAAAATCCGGTCGTTGCTAAACTGAGACTGGGTAGCGATCGCACTAGTGGTGCTTCAATAAATACTGGTACTGATACTAAAAACACTGCCGCCGCCAACACTAACCAAGTTTGTCGGGATGATATTAACAATGGTAAAGATGGCGACGCAGAAAGTGTAGATTTTAATTCTTCTATACTTAGCTGCCCAGCCTTCTTTACGGGTAATTCCTTATCTATGGCGGTGGTAGAAGCGTTGTAAATCAACAATGTATTATTAATCAAAGTTTTAATAATTGTAACTAAACTTTATTTTATTTAAGATAACACATGAACAAATCCCCTAGGGGGGGATTTTTATCGCCAAGATCATCAAGTTGAGTTGTTAAGCTAGGCAGCAAAAAAAAATTCAATGTCACATCTAGAATGCTGTATGTGATTGCGGTTTAACGGTGAAGTGCAGCGGCGGCTGATCACCTCGAACTCAGCACCAAAGGCTTTCAAACGTCTGCTGCATTTGAATTGTTAGACTGCGCTAGGAATTTAACGCAGAGGCAGATATTGTACTTGTCCTTCCCACTCGCCCTCAAAACTTCCCTGCGTGATTAACAAGATTTCTTCAATCGCCAGCCCAACTGGGACGCTGCGACTAATCTCAAAGACTCCTGGCATATCTAACCCTGCCTGTACGCGCTCGTAAGCATATCGAGTCATTGTTTCTACATCATGAGTTAATAGAATACGGCCCTGTTGTGCCGCCCATTCCAGAATGACTCGATCATCAGTTTCGGACAGATCTACATCTTGAACTCTGACAATATCAATCTCAGGTCTTCGTCGAAGAATACCCCGAACAATTTGGTTGTTAAAGTTCTCGTCTGCTAAAAGGCGCAACATTTTAACTCAGGCTTTGATGGGTCAGTCTTGACATCAGCCTTTCGCGTATCCCAATTGGGTTGAAACGACGCTCGTTTTCTTGACGAACTTGAGCGGCACGCTCTTGTCGAATTTTTAGATAAGCATCAACTTCGGTTTTTCGCCGAAGGTAGTAACCAATCACCGAGTAAACATCTGCAAGTTGAAGAGATGGATATTGCTCGACAATCTCTTCTGCGGTAGCACCCTCCAAGAAGGCAGTAACAACGGTATCCAGTGTGACACGAGTTTTTCCGACAAGAACCACACCATCCTCATTCAATGTTAGAGGAGTAGATTCAGCCACAATCGCTAATGTCATAAGCACCAACAAGTTTAACATTTTTATTTGATAGGTCTTGTTTATAATACCTGACCTATTTTTGTTATACCTTAAAATAGCCTCACTCCGCCATTTTCCATGCTTCTGTCCCCTTGTCACCCCTTCGGCCCTTACACCCAGTCTCAAAAGACTAACTTTTCAAGTATCCTGGAAGCTTCCTAAAAAAGATGTTTGTGTAATTGGTTGTAATCGCAGCGATCGCAGGTAAACTGATGGCTCTATCAAAACGTCAATTGTTCGTGCTTATAAGTGCCGTATCGGCAATTTTTTCAGTTGCAGCATTTTCACAGAAAGTCTTGAGTACTCCACCAAGTCCAGGGGCTAGTGATGTGCAACAAATGAATATTTTGCAAGCAATCGTTTTAGGCTTTGTGCAGGGAATGACCGAATTTCTGCCGATTAGTAGTACAGCGCATTTAAAAGTTGTGCCGGTAGTCCTTGGTTGGGGAGATCCAGGAGTGGCGTTTACGGCGGTGATTCAGCTTGGGAGTATTGCCGCTGTGCTGTGGTATTTTTGGGCAGATTTGACGCGAATTGCCAGCGGCGCATTCAGAGCGATCGCCCAAAAAGATTATGCTGATTATGACTTGCGTTTATCTTTGGGAATTGCTTTGGGAACCTTGCCAATTATCTTTTTTGGCTTGTTAATCAAAAGATTTATCCCAGATTATGATAATTCACCTATTAGAAGCTTAGGAGCGATCGCGATCGCCTCAATAGTGATGTCCTTATTGTTGGGAATAGCAGAAAAACTCGGCCAACGGCAACGGGACTTTGAACACCTGACAATGAATGATGGGCTATTAATGGGTTTAGCTCAATCTTTAGCCTTAGTTCCTGGTGTATCACGTTCTGGTTCCACCCTCACAGCCGGGTTATTTATGAGCTTACGACGGGAAACAGCAGCCAGATTTTCCTTTTTACTCGGTATTCCGGCTATTACTCTGGCAGGATTGGTCGAGTTAAAAAGTGTTTTGGGCGAAGTTTCTGGTACAGGAATAGTACCCTTAATTGCTGGCGTGATTTCTGCGGCAATTTTTTCCTACATATCCATTGCTGGCTTACTTCGCTTCCTCAAAACCAAAAGCACTTGGGTATTCATTTGGTATCGCCTCGCATTTGGCGTAGCCATCTTGAGCGCCATAAGTGCGGGACTGTTGAAAAATAGTTAATAGGTAAGGATGAAGGATAAAGTATGAAGTATGAAGTATGAAGTATGAAGTATGAAGTATGAAAGCTGAAGTGTGAAAAGTTTAGGATAGTTATTGCGTAAGCCCAAAGTATAAAAGCTGAGGACTAAATTCAGCCATTTATATTTCATACTTCATACTTCATACTTCCAATGACTAACCTTCGTCCTGCCAAAATTACCAAGGTGCTACCCGACTCAATTGCTGCTGAGATTGGCTTTGAAGTTGGAGATGCGATCGTTGCTATCAATGGTACACGTCCCCGCGATTTAATTGATTACCAATTTCTTTGTGCAGATGAATTTTTAGAATTAGAAGTTTTAGATACTGCTGGCAAAACCCATCACGTCGAAATTGAAAAAGACTATGACGATGATTTAGGGCTGGAATTTGAAACTGCCTTATTTGATGCTTTAATTCAGTGCAATAACCGCTGTCCGTTTTGCTTTATTGACCAACAACCCCCAGGTAAGCGTTCAAGCTTGTATTTAAAAGACGATGATTATCGTTTGAGCTTTTTGTATGGTTCTTACCTGACATTAACCAACTTACCAGAACGGGAATGGCAGCGAATTGAACAAATGCGCTTGTCTCCGTTGTTTGTGTCGGTTCACGCTACCGAACCCGAAGTCAGAATCCGCCTGTTGAAAAATCAGCGGGCGGGACAAATCATGGAACAATTACGCTGGTTCCAAAAAAGAAGATTGCAAATTCATGCTCAAGTTGTGGTTTGTCCTGGAATTAATGATGGCAAACATCTAGAACAAACATTAAAAGATTTAGCGTCGTTTTATACTGGTGATGTGCCTGCTGTAGCATCGGTTGCAGTCGTGCCAGTAGGTTTGACGCGGTTTCGTCCCCAAGAAGACGAACTGATACCTGTAACAAAAGAAAAAGCGCAAGAAGTAATTTTACAGGTGCGATCGCTCGCACAGCAATTTCGCCAAAAATTCGGCTCTAATGTTGTCTGGTTAGCCGATGAATGGTATTTAATTGCCGGGGAAGAATTACCCACAGAAGCGGAATACGAAGACTATCCACAAATTGATAACGGTGTTGGTTCTATTCGGTTATTTATCAAGCAATTTGCCTCTGCTGCTGCTAAATTACTCCCAGCCAAAATTTCTCCTCAAAGGAAATTTACTTGGGTAGTCGGTAACGCTGTAGAAAAAGCATTTCAACCGATATTGCAACGTTTGAATTCTGTTGATGGTTTAGAAGTAAATATGATGGCTTTATCTAGTGATTATTGGGGACAAACTATTAGTGTCACCGGATTACTCACAGGGCATGATTTACTTTTAAACTTAAAAACACAAGATTTAGGCGATGGAATTTTGCTGCCAAATGTCATGCTTAAACATGGCGAATTAGTCTTTTTAGATGATATCAGTGTTGAGGAATTAGCCAAACAATTAAATACAAAAATTTTTCCTGTAGCAGGAGTGGAAGAATTAATTACTACCTGTATTACTGAACAAGTCGCAGACTAAATATAAAAACATCAGTTGTTTTTCGGAGGTAGTTTATTGATATGCTGAATAATAAATAATAAGCAGTGTTTAATAATCAATAAAGTGAGGCTTAAAAGTGAAGAATCAAGGAACTGCAATCAATGTTACCAAAAAATCAGGATTCTTCATTTTTAGTTTTAACTTTTTTATTGTTAATTGTTTAACTAGTTTCCATATTTTACCAGTCAAGGCGGCAAATGAAGAACCTATATTGAGCGTAGTCCAGAGTACAGAAAACAGGCAACAATGGACAGGAATTACGAAGCGCTTACAAGCCATTGGAGTCAACTATTGTGTGATTCCCTTAGCGACAGTTAGAAGTAGTGCCAATTGGGGCGATCGCCGCGTCTTATTTTTACCCAACGTCGAAACAATCACACCAGCCCAAGCGATCGCTCTAGAAGAATGGGTTAGCAAAGGCGGCAAAATCATCGCCAGTGGCCCTGTCGGCAGTTTATCAGCACCAGGAGTACGTCAGTTATTGCGATCGCTCCTCGGCAGTTATTGGGGGTTTGGGCTGGATGAAACACAACAAATTAAACCAGCCAAAGCTAAACCGCAGGGATGGGCTAACCAAAGCGAACTGTTTGGGCAAGTACGTGGTGGCGTAATCATTCCTGATGGTGGGACTAGTCAAGCCACTGCGGTATGGAATGCTCAAGATAATTCTGCCGCCGTTGTTAGTACAGAATGGTCTACCTTATTAGGCTGGCGCTGGGGAACAGATGCCGCCTCAACCTTTGAGTTAGATAATGCTTGGTTAAAAGCCGCCATCAATCGCCATCTAACAACACCATCGGAAAGCAAGCAGAAAATCGCTGGGGCTGACTCAAACTGCACCACAACAGTTGCAAATGTCTCTGACGAAGGAAAAATAACCAGCACAACAGAGACATCACAAAAGACTTTCAACATAGCAACGCCGCCTGCAACAAATCGAGGCAGCCGCACAAGCATACACATAAATCAGCACTCACCCACTCAACAAGAGGCGATTGATCAACTAGAACAAACGGTGCGTTGGAATGTAGAACCCAATTCCAATCAGCCGATTGAAGATAAAGAAGCGATCGCCCTCCAGCAAGAGTTAGAAAATTTGATTAGTCGAGTAGAAAGCGCCCATTTAGCAGCATCAGTTAATCCGGCTAATATTGATGAAGCCGTCACCAGTAACCCGCAGTCTCTTAAAGAAGAAGATACACGAGTCGCCTCTACCAGCCCAGGATTTTCTAGCCCAAGTAAAGAACAAGCCATTGCTCAAGCGCGGCTAGTTGCCAAAAGTATTCCCCAGCTAATAGCTAATAAAAACTATGCCCTCGTGCGTCAGCAGTGGTTAGCCACCAGGACGAATTTGTGGAAACATTTTCCCATCAATCGCCGCTTAGCCCCAGCAGAAATTCGCGCAGTCTGGTTAGATAGAGGGACAATTGTCCGGGCTGGTGGGGAAAAAAAATTAGCCGAAGTTTTTGACCGCTTGGCACAGTCAGGAATTAACACCGTTTTTTTTGAAACGCTCAACGCCAGTTATCCAATTTACCCCAGTCAAGTTGCCCCCCAGCAAAACCCCCTGATTCGTGGCTGGAACCCTTTAGCCGTTGCTGTGAAATTAGCCCATGAGCGAGGTATGGAGTTACACGCCTGGGTGTGGACTTTTGCCGCTGGGAACCAACGCCACAACCAAGTCATCAATGTTCATCCTAACTACCCAGGGCCAGTACTGGCGGCGCATCCCGATTGGGCAAACTACGATAACAAAGGCAACACTATTCCCCCTGGTCAGACCAAACCATTTTTTGATCCAGCTAACCCACAATTGCGGCAATATCTGCTGAAGCTGTTTGAGGAAATTGTCACAGACTATCAAGTAGATGGTTTACAACTAGATTACATTCGCTATCCCTTCCAAGATCCATTTGCAGGTCGGACTTACGGATATGGTCAAGCGGCGAGAGCGCAATTTCAACAGTTGACTGGTGTTGATCCGTTGACGATTTCACCGACTCAAGGAGAGTTGTGGCAAAAGTGGACAGAATTTCGTACCCAGCAAGTTGATAGTTTTGTGGCTGATGTTTCCAAAATGTTGCGGCAAAAGCGGGAGAATTTAATTTTGTCTGTGGCTGTATTTCCCTTACCAGAACGAGAACGCATTCAAAAACTACAACAACACTGGGAAGTTTGGGCCAGGCGAGGAGATATAGATGTCATTGTCCCGATGACTTATGCTCAAGATACTGCTCGTTTCCAACACTTAGCACAACCTTGGATAGCTTCTACTCAGTTGGGTTCGACTTTGTTAGTGCCGGGAATTCGTTTGCTGTCTTTACCGAATCTGGCAGCATTTGACCAACTACAACTGATTAGAGACTTGCCAGCTAGTGGTTACGCACTCTTTGCCGCCGAGAATTTTAACAACGATCTGCTGAAAATCTTTACTAGTACTCAAGGTAAAGTGTTGCCTGTCGCTGATGAACCGATTCCGCACCGTCAGCCTTTTAAAACCGCCGTTGTTCGTTATGGGTTGCTAAAACGCGAATGGCAGTTTGTTATGCAAAACGAACAATTGCAAATATCTGCTATTAAACTGACTGATTTTAACAACCAGATAGAAGTGGTAGAAAAAGCGCTAAATCAACTGGCGACTTCGCCTTCTGCGAGTAAGTTACTCACAGCAAAAGCTTCTTTAACTCGATTCCAGTCACAATTTCGCATTTGGATGCGCGAAACTGTTACGAATAACCCTTATCAAGTCAAAGTTTGGGAAAATCGGTTGGCAACGATCGAAAGACTATTACGTTATGGTGAAAGGCGATCGCAATTACGTCAGTAGATAGAAGCAGAAGGACAGTGGTTTGGCTGAGGAGTGTAAATTTTTTATCCTTTGTCTTTCAAACTATGGTTTTAGGGGGCTTTATATAACTTAATCTTTGTTTTTCTTCATATAAAATTCACACTATACTCACAGTATTTTTCATTAGGATAATATTATTAATTTACTCTCAAAATCCCAGAAAATACTAAAAGAACATAAGTTGAGATAACTATTAATTGATGATAGCTATCGTGATTATCTATGTATACTCGACAACAAGTTCTCTGGCTACAAAGCATAGAGGCAGTTATTAACTTTTCGCCACTAACGGTTCAGCCGGAAACAACGCTGTCAGAGGTAATCTCACTGATGGCAAAGTGTGCTGTTGATGTTTTGGTAGTTTCAGTTTCGCAGGTAGTAGGATGGCTGACAGCGAAAGATGTAGTCAAGCTTTTAGCTTCAGGTGTTGACTGCAAAACCGCCAAAATTTCTGAAGTGATGCAAACAACAGTAATTACACTGAAAATATCGCAATTTCATAATCTAAAAACAGTACTTTCACGGTTGTTTCAGCATCAAGTAAATATTTTGCCAATTGTTGATGAGACAGGTCAACTAATTGGAACGGTTTCGCCTGAAAGTATTTGTCAAGGACTAAACTCAACAGTCGAGGACACGAGAAACGAAGACTTAGAAAATGCAGAGCGACTACGTTTACTAGAGTCAGCAGTAGTGAATGCCAACGATTCTATTTTAATTACAGAAGCTCATGTTTCTCATGGCAGAATACAACCTCGGATAGTTTATGCCAATCAGGCATTTACAAAGATGACTGGCTACACCCTAGAAGAAGTAATTGGGCAAACACCCAAATTTTTACATGGGGAAAAGACTTGTCTTAAGGAAATGAATAGACTGTGTGCTGCCGTGCAAGCTGGAGTGCCAATTAGAACAGAGTTGCTCAGCTATCGCAAGGATGGTTCAACGTACTGGGTGGACATAAACTTAGTTCCAATTAAAGATTCTCAAGAACGCATCACTCATTTTGTCGCCATACACCGCAACATCACAGAGCGAAAACTTGCACAAGAGGCGTTACACAGGAGTGAAGAACTATTTCGACAATTAACAGAAAATCTTCCCCATGTCTTTTATGTCTGGGATGGGAATCAGCAGCAATTACATTATGTTAGCCCAGCATATGAAACAATTTGGGGTAGAAGTTGCGATCGCCTGAGAGAAAATCCCCAATCATACTTTGCCGCAATTCATCCCCAAGATGGCGATCGCGTGATTGCTGCTTTTCAAAATTTGTTGGCTGGCAAGCCTGTTTACGAGAGATACCAAATTGTTCGCCCCGATGGCGAGATTCGCTGGATTTATAGCAAAATATTGCCGATAAACCATGAAAATGGCCAAATTTATCGCTTCGTCGCTATAGATGAAGATGTGACTGACCGCATCCAAGCCCAAGCCGCAATGCACGAAAGTGAAAGACGATTCCGGGCCATTTTCAATGGGACATTTCAGTTTTCTGGCTTACTCACACCAGAAGGCAACTTACTAGAAGCGAACCAGACATTACTCGACTTTGGTGAACTGCAACCGCAAGACGTTGTCGGAAAATTATTCTGGGAAACCCAATGGTGGATGATTTCGCCAGCCACCCAAAATCAATTAAAACAAGGAATTGCGATCGCTGCTAGAGGTGAATTTGTCCGTTACGAAGTTAATATTCTTGGTGCTAACCAAACAGTCCGAACCATAGACTTTTCCTTGAAACCTCTGACAGACGAAACAGGCAACATTGTACTGTTAATTAGCGAAGGACGAGATATTACCGAACTAAAACAAACACAAGCTGCGCTGAAAGAGGCTAACTTAGAATTAGAAAAACGCGTTTCTGAGCGCACCACAGCCCTACAGCAAACAAATCAGCAATTATTATCGGAGATTGCCGAACGCCAAATCGTCGAAGAGCAACTGCGGCAATCCCAAGAAATGTTGCAATTAGTTATGGATAGCATTCCCCAAGGTATTCTGTGGAAAGATTGCAACTCTGTAGTTTTAGGTTGTAATCGTAACTTTGCCAAATTAGTCGGTGTAGAAAAACCCGAAGATATTATCGGGAAAACAGGTCATAATTTCCTGGCTGACAAGTCAGAAGCAGACTTTCACCGAGATTGTGATGTGAGAGTCATCCAGACAAATCAACCTGAATATCATCTGATTGCGCCTCTGCAATTCATTAATGGTAGACAAGCTTGGTTAGAAATTAGTAAAATTCCACTGCATGATGCCGCTGGTAATGTAGTTGGAGTTCTGGGTATGGTTGAAGATATTACAGAACGCCAAAAAGCACAAGCAGATTTAGAAAAAAGCGAAGAACGCTTTCGCTTCTTGGCAGAATCTATTCCGCAACAAGTATGGATTGCTGATGCTAATGGCAATATTGAATATGTTAACCAGCGAACTTTTAACTATTTTGGTTGTACTTTAGAGCAATTGAGCGGTTGGGCATGGCAGCAATGGATACATCCAGATGACTTACCCCAGTGTTTAGCAGATTGGCAAGCATCTTTAGCCACAGGTAAACCATTTGAAGGAGAATTTCGTTGGCTGAGAAATTCCGATTACACCTATCGCTGGCATTTAGCGCGTGCCATACCCTGGCGTGATCAAGAAGGCGAAATCACCGCTTGGTTTGCAACAAATACTGATATTCACGATCGCGTCACAGCCGAACTTGCTCTGAAGCATAGCGAACAACGCTTCCGTAACTTAGTTGAATCAAGCTACGATTTAATCTGGGAAGTTGATCAAAACTGTGCTTATACTTACGTCAGCCCTAAAATCCGCGACATTTTGGGTTATGAACCAGAAGCAGTTGTAGGAAAAACGCCCCTTGATTTCATGCCATCAGAATTACAAGAAACCCTAGCGCCAGCTTTTGCGGCAATTTTGGCAGCACCACAACCATTTCAATGCTTAGAAAACATCCAAGTTCATCAGGACGGATATTTAGTACTTTTAGAAACCAGTGGAATGCCCATCTTCGATCAAGACGGTAAATTCATTGGCTATCGTGGCACAAATCGGGATATTACTGGACGCAAACAAGCTGAGACTGTCTTGCAGAACACTCAACAACAACTACAAGCAATTTTAGATCACTCGGCGGCGGCGATTTATGTAGTAGATAGGGACAATAGATTTGTCTTGGTTAATCGTTATGTTGAACAACTACTCAACATGACCCAAGAGCAACTCATCGGCAAAAGCATGTACGACCTCTGGAGTCAAGAAATTGCCGATGGGTTTGTGGTGAATAACCATCAGGTAATTGCTGATGGTATACCAATCAAAGTTGAAGAAGTCGTCCCCGTTGATGATGGGTTACATACTTATTTTTCTGTTAAGTTTCCCTTAAAAGATGCTCACGGTGTTCCCTACGCTGTCTGTGGTATTTCTACAGATATCACTGAGCGCAAATTGGCAGAAGAATCGTTGATTCGTTTTCATAAAGCTATCGATAGCACCAGTGACGCTATTTGCATGTCAGATATCACAGGTAAAACGATTTACGTCAATTCCGGGTTTATTGAATTATATGGATATACTTTAAACGAATTTCAGGCTGCTGGGGGAGCAGTCAGTCTTTTTAAAGATACAGCAGAGTTAAATAAAGTATTGGCTGCTATTCAAAGTGGTGAGTCTTGGCGTGGTGAAGTGACGATGAAAGCCCGTAAAGGTCGGCTTTTACAAATTTATTTACGTGCTAATGCCATTAAAGATGTCACCGATAGAATTACTGGCATAGTTTGTATTCATACTGATATTACACCCCGCAGACAAGCAGAAGAAAGTTTAAGACTACGCGATCGCGCGATCGCCGCCAGCAGTAACGGCATGATCATTGCAGATGCCAGCATTCCCAACGGCCCAATTATTTATGTTAATCCAGCCTTTGAACGCATGACAGGCTACAGTGCAACCGAAGTCATCGGCACAAGCTTTCGGTTGTTCCAACGTGCAGACATTGAACAATCTGGTTTAAAAGAACTGAGTGCAGCAATGCAAGCAGGCAGAGATTGCTCTGTAATTCTCCGGAATTATCGGAAAAATGGCAGTCTGTGGTGGAACGAACTCAATATTTCTCCTGTATATGATGCTGATGGTGTACTCACTCATTACATCGGTATTCAAACAGATATTACTGAGCGTAAACAAACAGAAACTGCCTTACTCGTCAGTCAACAGCAATTGCAATACTTACTTTCATCCAGTCCCGCTGTTATTTATACCAGTAAAGCTGGCGAAAATTTCGGCATTACCTTTGTCAGCGGCAATATTAGCAACGTTAGTGGTTATCAACCACAAGATTTTACAGAAGATGGCAGCTTCTGGGCTAGTCATATCCACCCAGAAGATGTACTGAATGTTTTTGCTGAACTCGGAAAAATTTTGCAGCAAGAAAATTACAGCTTAGAATACCGCTTTCTCCATAAAAATGGGACTTACCGCTGGGTATCAGACCAAGGTAGACTAGTCCGAGATGATGCGGGAAACCCAGTAGAACTGGTTGGTTACTTAGCAGATATCACACAACGCAAGCAATTAGAACAAGAACTCAGAGTCGCCCTAGAAAAAGAAAAAGAACTCAACGAACTGAAATCTCGTTTTGTTTCCATGACTTCCCATGAATTTCGCACACCGCTGAGTACGATTCTTTCTTCTTCAGAGTTACTAGAACATTATCGTTACAAATGGACAGAAGAAAAACAAATTACCCACCTGCACCGTATTCAAGCAGCCGTGAAGCGCATAAATGAAATGTTAAATGATGTTTTAGTTATTGGTAAAGCAGAAGCAGGAAAACTCGACTACCAACCTACTGCTTTTGATCTGGTTTCCTACTGTTCTTACGTCATCGAAGAAGCAAAACTAAATCAAAATAATCGCTGTTTAATTTCTTTTACTAGTCAATATTCATCCAGATCATGCTGTATGGATGACAAATTGCTAGGACATATTCTGAATAATTTACTCTCGAATGCAATTAAATATTCTCCAGAGGGCAGCACTGTTAACGTCAAACTTGTTTGTGAAAATGGACAAGCAGTATTAGAAATTCAAGACCGAGGAATTGGCATACCTCAAGAAGACTTACCACACTTGTTTGAGTCTTTTCACCGCGCGAGGAATGTGGGAAATATCTTAGGAACTGGATTAGGATTGGCAATTGTTAAAAAGTGTGTAGATATACACAAAGGTAAAATTGCTGTTACCAGTGCGCTGGGAGTTGGAACCACCTTTACTGTCACTCTGCCATTAAATAACGCAACGCAAATCGAGGGAAAAAATGGTTAAGATTTTGGTGATTGAAGACGAAAAATCTGTGCGGGAAAACCTTTTAGATTTGCTAGAGGCAGAAGATTTTGAAACCGTTGCTGCTGCTAATGGTAGAACAGGTGTAGATTTAGCATTTACTGAAGCTCCAGACTTAATTTTATGCGACATGATGATGCCGGAAGTTGATGGTTATGGAGTTTTGACAGCGTTACGACAAGACCCATTAACCGCTACAATTCCATTTATTTTTCTGACAGCCAAATCTGCTAAATCTGATTTCCGTCAAGGTATGGATATGGGTGCAGATGACTATCTCACTAAGCCGTTTACGCGGGCTGAATTATTAAGTGCAATTATGAACCGCCTAGAAAGGCAAGCTACTTTAAAAAAATATTTATCTAGTCATACCATAACTAAAACTGTATCACCAAAAATCCAGTTATTAGAAATTAGCTTGCAACGAGTTATTCAGCAACAAAAATTTCAAGAATTTGAGGTTTATTTTCAACCGATAGTTGATATCGCTTCTGGGCATATCATAGCAGCTGAAAGTTTATTACGTTGGCAAAGCCCTGAATTAGGTTTAGTTACGCCAGCAGAATTCATCCCCATTGCTGAATCAACAGGTTTAATTATACCTATTGCTCAATGGGTATTACAAAATGTTTGCCAACAAATTAAGATTTGGCATGATGTCGGTATTGCTTACTTGACGATGACAGTTAACTTATCAGGGATTGAATTTCATCAGCCAGACTTGATCAAAAAAATTACTGAGTTATTAGAAAAGAATCAACTAGAACCACAATATTTAGAAATAGAACTGACTGAAAGCATGATCATGCAAGATATTAATAGCGCGATCGCCACGATGAATAAATTACAAACCTTAGGGCTAAAAATTGCCATTGATGATTTTGGTACAGGTTATTCCTCGCTAATTTATCTCAAAAATTTACCAATTAATACTTTAAAAATTGACCGTTATTTTATTCATAATGTAGCCATAGATAATCAGAAATCTGCAATCACAAAAGCCTTAATAGAAATGGCTCACAACCTAAATATGCGAGTAGTTGCTGAAGGAGTAGAAACAGAAGAAGAATTACATTTTTTGCGTCATCATCACTGTGATTATATGCAAGGTTTTTTATTCAGTCGTCCATTACCAGCAGCAGAATTTGAAAACTTTTTATGGAGTAATAGACATTTATATATATAAATTTATGTAAATTTTATCATATATCTATTTTGCTACATAAAATTTTTGTATTCATCAAACAAGGATAAATATATAATTCAGTTTATTAATTAGGATTAAATTGTGTGCTAGTTATTCAAATAATATGTCATGTCTTATTTTTAGACTCTATCTAAAACATATTTCGATAATTTTATATTTACTTACATTAAATAAAATATATGAATAAAATATTAATTATTGAAGATGATATAAATGTGCGTCAAAATCTGATAGATTTGCTTTATGCTGAAAATTTTAATGTGATTACCGCCGAAAATGGTTATCTTGGGTTGCAGTTAGCGCAAGCAGAAATTCCCGACTTGATAATTTGCGACGTGATGATGCCAGTATTAGACGGTTATACAGTACTCAAAGAACTACGCCAAAATCCTAAAACAGCACTGATTCCTTTCATTTTTTTAACTGCCAAATCTGAAAAAACAGACTTCCGCAAAGGTATGGATTTAGGTGCTGATGACTACATCAGCAAACCTTTTTCTCGGACAGAATTATTAGCTGCTATTACCTGTCGGTTAGAAAAACAAACAGTAATTTATCAACAAACTCAAGAAAAATTAGATAAATTGCGTCAGAGTATTACTCTGTCACTGCCTCACGAATTACGAACACCTTTAAATGGCATCTTAGGTTTTTCCCAAATTCTGATGGAAGAAAGTGAGCTTTTAGATGCAGAATCTATCAAAGAAATGGCAGAATTTATTCATCAATCCAGTCAACGTTTATTTCATTTAATTCAAAAATTTTTATTCTATGCAGAACTAGAAATTATTGCTACAGACCCGCAGCGTATTCAAGAAATTCAAAACCAGTCAACTGAATTTCCTATACAAGAAATAACTACTTTGATAACTGAAATAGCAAAAAATGCTGGTAGAGAAGCAGACATTCAATTAGACTTCTCCCCGTGTCATGTCAATATTTCGCGCAATCGAAGTATGAAAATTATTGAAGAATTATATGATAATGCCTTAAAGTTTTCTGCTTGTGGTACACCAATTAAAATTACAGCTAAAGCTCTTAATAATACTTTTAGTTTATCGTTTAGCGATCAGGGTCGCGGGATGAGTGCCGACCAAATTGCGGAGTTGGGTGCTTATCGGCAATTTGAGCGTAAACTGCATGAACAACAAGGCTCAGGATTAGGCTTAATCATCGTCAAAAAATTAGCCGAGTTACACGGTGGTACACTCAAAATTGAAAGTAAGCCGCAAGAAAAAACTATTGTCACCGTTACGCTGCCGTGTAAAACTCAGGAAGCAGCACTCAGCAACGCCAGTTTGCTCAAGTCGAGCCACTGCGTTGCGGTGAGACCAGTGCTGAAGGAGGGTTTCCCTCCGGGCAAACTTCGGTGACTCAGCACTTAATAAAAGCTTGGGCATCGCTCAAGAAGCGTTAACTTATCTGGGCAATGCCTTCAGCTAGTTGGGTATGTAGATTTGGCTGACTCGAATACTATTATGTCTAGCCGATGTATGAATTGATGTTGGGGTTTTCGTTGAAGTTAGCGTATAACTTGTATAAGTTGTATACAAACAAGCAACTTTATACAGAGTGTGGTGGTAGAGTATGGCAAAGCGATCGCTCCAAGCATCTGCTGAAGGTATCAGAAAAGCAAAACAAGCCTTTAAGCGCAAAGGCTGGACACAAGAATATCTAGCAGCGGAGGTAGGCTTAGAGACTAGGCAAGCCATTTGGAAGTTTTTCACTGGTAAACCGATTGACCGCCATGTTTTCAACGATATCTGCTTTGTCCTCGAACTCGACATCTCAGAAATTGTCCAACCCTGTGCCACCGATGCATCAAGGTTGTTGGACATCCCTGTAGATATTCCATTAAATATTGAAACACTAGTACAAAAACTGCGGTCTGTTTATCACGAAAATATTCAAGTTCAGTGTGGTACTGTGCAAATCTTGGATATTGCTCGACCGATCAAACTCAACGATATTTATATTGATGTAGACATTCTTGAAGAAATTAACAGTCGCAGATGGCTAGAAATCTACAAATTTTCCCAGGTAGGGATGAAAGAAAATAACAGCTTGGGTATGGCTGACTGGCCGCAAACCAGGGTTTCGGGAATGGAAGTAGTCAGCAAATCTACCAAGCTGATAGTGCTAGGCCAGCCAGGTTCTGGTAAAACTACATTTTTGCAAGCGATCGCCAATAATTGTAATCTAGGACTATTTCAGCCTGATTATTTACCTATCTTTATCCGTTTGAAAGACTTGGCGGAAGATACTCGCGGACTTACTCAAATTAGTTTATGGCAATATCTGCATGAATCTTTGATCACTGTTGGGATTCATGAACAAGAATTAAACACAGTCTTCGCTCATGGACGAGCCTTAATTTTATTAGATGGCTTAGATGAAGTGACTGATGAATATGCCAAAAAAATTTGCAGTACAATTCGCCAGTTTGCTGAAAAATTTTATAAAAATAAAATAATTATTACTTCTAGACTAGGAGCGCAAAGTTATAAATTTCATGGCTTTACTGAAGTAGAAATTGCCAAGTTTCGTAAACCACAAATAGCTAATTTTGTAGAAAAGTGGTTTTTCACAGTTACCAAGCATCCTCCAGCAGCAGCACAAGACTTAGCTAGTCGATTTGTCCAGAAGCTCGAACTAATAGAAAATTTACCAATTCTAGATTTAGCAGCTACGCCACTTTTACTAAATTTTATTTGCTTAGTATTTCAGTTTACCGAAGATTTTCCTGCTAATCGTACTGACTTTTATAAACAAGTATTCGATTTACTGCTAATACGTTGGGATGAAGCCAGAGGCATTAAAAGAGATGAAATTTATCCTGATTTATCATTGTTACACAAAATTAAATTGCTCAGTCATATAGCGGCAATCACCTTTACACAAAGTAGTTACTTTCAGACGAAAACGCATTTATGTCAACTAATTACTGATTACCTACTTCAACATCTCCATATCTCCACGGATGCCGCAGCTTTAGAACTAGAAAGTGCATCTGTGTTAAAAGCTGTTGAAGCACAACATGGATTATTAATCCAAAGAGCGCGAGGAATTTATTCTTTTTCGCATCTATGTTTGCAACAATATCTCACCGCTAGAGGAATAGTTACTAACATCAATACTCAAACACTGTCAGAATTAATGCATCACCTGACTGAAAAACATTGGCGGCAAGTGTTTTTACTCAGTGTAGATATGTTAAAACTGGCGGATGAATTATTACAATCAATGAAGCAAAAAATTAATGATTTAGCCACAAAAAATTCTAAATTATATGCTTTTCTGATTTGGTTAGAGCATAAATCTGCCGCAGTCAACACCTTTTATCATGCAGCTAGTGTGCGTGCTTTTTACTTTACTATTGCCCTGCCTTCTGAGTATACTTTAGCTCGCAATCAAGAAATAGCAATACATTTAGATCATCGGCTGGCGGGTAATCTAGCAGGAGATTTGGCATTAGACCTAGCTCTGATTCATGGATTAACTGTTAGTATAGGCATCAGTGCTGAGATTTTTTTACCGAGATTCTCGGCTTTAAGTTTAGCTCTTGACCTTAAGCATTTATTAGCAAATGAACCAGATTTACAAAACTCATTGCAAGAACTAAAAAATCAGCTACCTTCCCCAAGTCAAGGTAGAAATGTTTTAAAAACTTGGTGGCAAGCAAATGGAGAAAACTGGATAGAAGCATTACGTGATTTGATGATTACTACTCGCCAAATTGGTCAGAATTGGCAGTTTAATCAACAAGACTTGCATGACATACAGCAGTATTGGGATGCTAACAAATTACTTTTAGAATGTCTCACGAGTGCGGCTGAGGTTTCTCCGGATTTACGGAATTATTTAGAGACAAGTTTATTTTTAGCTGAGAAATGAGATGAAATTAACCGCAGATGTTTAGAATAAAAAAACTTTTGGTATCAAGGTGGAAAGTAGGCGATCGCAATGATAGTCATCTTTGACAGAAACCAGGGCAATTAGCGGGACTGCATCCAAAACGAGCCGTTTCATCCTTGGATCAAATAGTCTTCATTTACTGAAGCGTTTTTAGGCGCATTTTCCACGATTCCTGCCAGTGATAGTAGCCTTGAACCATTTTTGAGGCGTAACTTTTCCGCAAGTGCTTCCTGTACTACACTAGATGGGTTTTGCTCTGGGTGATCTTTTAAGTATTGGTCAAGTTGTGTCCACAACTCATCAGGAATATCAAGCATCCGTTTCATTTTGTTTGCCTTTGCAGATAAAACATTGGTGGTACTCTCATTGTACTTGCCCAGAGGCGATCGCTCTTTTTGAGCGAGTTCTGGCTCAATGTAAAAGTTTTTGTAGTGTAAAATAGTGAGTGAATTTAAAAAACGGCGTTGATAAATGCAGGATGAATTAAGCTTTTTTAGCACCTTTGCGCGAAACAAAAATCATTCCTTCAGCAACGTCTAAAAAACATATTTGCAGGCACGACCCCGTAACAGAGATATCAAGCGATAGCGAAATTCAACCAGTCACATAAATCAAACTTGAGACAGGCGACAAGCATTAAACTCTCGTCTAAAGTACAAAAGTTATGTATAACTTCACACTGCTATGAAATTCTCTGGGCGTTGCTTGTGGATGGCTTTGTTATTTGTGACAGCAGGCTGTGACCAAACTCGATCCTTTTCCGATAATGCCATCAAGCAAGAATCTACACCTGCGCCCCTGTTAGCACAGAATTCTACACAGTCGAAAAATCTCATCCGCACTGAACCGCTGTCGCCACAACCAGTTCGTATCAGCTTGCAAAAGTTACCAGCACCTTTTGCTACCAAAAGTGCCTCGAAGCGGCCGGAAGTAGTATCAATTCCGCAAAATCCAGTGCTGCGCGTACCACCAGGATTTAAGGTGAACATTTTTGCTGAAGGTCTAGAAGCACCGCGTTGGTTGGCTTTAACTCCCAGCGGTGATGTGCTGGTGACGGAAACCAGAAAAAACCGCATTCGCCTATTGAGAGATAGTAGTGGGGATGGTGTGGCGGATGTCGGTCAAACATTTGCTAATGCAGACAACGGCTTGAACATTCCTTTTGGGATGGCGTTTGCAGGTAATTATTTCTTTTTGGGGAATACCGATGCAGTTTTACGGTTTCCCTACAGCAAAGGTCAAAAAGAACTATCGGGTACTGGGCAAAAAATTGCCGATCTTCCTGGTGGTGGTTACAACCAACATTGGACACGAAATGTGGTAGCTGCACCAGATGGTAAAAAGTTGTATGTTTCTGTTGGTTCTCGTTCTAATGCTGATGAGGAACCATTACCAAGGGCTTCAGTGCAAGTGATGAATTTGAATGGTTCTCAACAGCAGATTTTCGCCTATGGTTTGCGAAATCCTGTGGGTTTGGATTTTCATCCGCTAACTCAGGAGTTGTACACCACTGTTAATGAACGGGATGGTATTGGTGATGATTTGGTTCCTGATTATTTAACCCGAATTCAGCAGGGAGAATTTTATGGCTGGCCTTACGCTTACCTGACACCAAATAACCTCGACCCCCGCCAAAAGAGGAATGGCAAAAGTAAACGCCCAGATTTGGTAGCCCAAACTCGTACACCTGATGTTCTATTTCAAGCCCATTCAGCGGCACTAGGTGTGCAATTTTACGATGGCAAGACTTTTCCTGAAAAATACAAAAATGGTGCGTTTGTCGCTTTTCGAGGTTCTTGGAACCGCGATCGCGGTACGGGTTACAAAGTTGTATTTGTCCCCTTTGATACTAAAGGACGACCACAAAGCTATTACGAAGATTTTCTGACAGGATTTTTATTAAATCCAACTATTCCAACTACTTGGGGACGGCCTGTTGGTTTATTAGTATTACCTGATGGTAGTTTACTAGTAACAGAAGAAACTAATAATCGAATTTATCGCATTCAATATGCAAATGCTAAAAAATAACCGTATTCCTCTAAACTCAGCATTACACAAAAATTATCTTTGCTAATCACAATGATTGTGAGAGAACTATAATTATCAGGACTTACGCAACTGGCACACCTATTTTCTGGTATAAGAGTCAATGGTCAATGGTCAAAAATAAAGGTTTTTTGGACTTTTGACAACTCAAACGAAAAAAATATAACACTTGCGTAAGTCATAATTAGATTTAGGTATCTTATATTCAAGATAATTTTAAATTCATAGAGCATATCTTTTACCTTTGATTACGGAAAACTATAACTAGCATTTGTAATCAAAAATATTCTCAGTGAAAATAAGAATAGGGTGTGATTATATGTCCGAAAACAATCAAAATGTCAACTTTTGGACTACACTACCAGGTATCCTTACAGGTATAGCGGCTGTATTGGGAAGTATAGTGACAATTATTCAAGTTTTTAAGCCCGCAAAACCACTAGCTTCTTCAGAATCTCAACAGAATACTCAAACTTCTGTAGAGCAAATTAGAAGTATCGAAGTTGATTCTAAATCTGAGCCAGGTACTCCATTTAGAAATCCTGAAAGTAAACCTGTACAAATAAAGTATCAAGCTCAGGGACAATGGAGTATTATTCCAACAAATGTATCTGGAAGTAATTTGCCTAAAGGTAACATATCACCCAATGGTGCTGGTGGCTTTGCGGCTAATTCAAATAAGCTATGTCCTGGTTTTGCTTTGGGAGCATTAGTTATAAGAACACAACAAGGAGAATGTATTGCATCAGGCGCAAATAACACTATTGACTTAAAAGGTGGAGAAACAGTGTATTTTGCTGCTAACGATGTCAAAGGTCTTTATGAAGATAATGATGGTTCAGTTTCGGTGAACTTATCTATAGTCAAATAATGAACATTTTAGATTTACCAAAATACAGGTTAAAGTCAGCGTAAAAATTATCCTTGTAAGACTTGAAATCAAAAAAATTGTAGTAAGTTTTACAAGGATATTAATTTTTTAATGTTTATGTATAAGTAAAAATTAAAGTTTTACTCAAAATTGCAACCGCCGATACAAGCCGATGCACGCCAATGATTTTAAATAAATATTAACGTTCATCTGCGGTTCATGTCTATTCCTCACAGCACTAATTATGTCGCAAATTTACCAAATTTACCTTTATCACCTAACGGTGCAGAGGTAATTTTAGGTAGCAATATTGAACCGCAACAATTAGCTATACCCATAGCACCAAGCCCAATTACAATGTTTGGCCCGCGTGGTGCTTGTTTAGTATCAGAAACAGGATCATTGTGGGTAGCAGATACGGGACATCATCGATTATTGGGATGGCGTAATTTACCCAATGAAGATCATCAACCTGCGGACTGGGTAATTGGACAACCAGACTTTGATCACGAAGGTCAAAATGCTAAAGGCACACCAGGAAGGACAACAGTTAGTGTACCGACGGGGATTTGTGTTTGTGGGCAAGGTTTAGCTGTAGCTGATGCTTGGAATCACCGAATTTTGATTTGGAAAAATGTCCCAGAAGATAGCAAGGTTCCAGCAGATTTGGTATTAGGACAGGCGAACTTTGTTGACAATGAACCAAATCGTGGCACTCAGCAAGCTGATGCAAATACAATGCACTGGCCTTATGGTGTTTTCTATTATCAAGGATGGCTATTTGTTGCGGATACAGGAAATCGAAGGTTGTTAATTTGGCAGCAATTCCCAACAGAAAATGGTCAACCTGCCGATTTAGTTCTGGGACAGCCAGATATGGTTTCTCGTAATGAAAATGGCGGCAATTCACCAACGGCGGCGAGTATGCGTTGGTGTCACGATATTGCTATTTGGAATGATAATTTGGTTGTTGCCGATGCGGGTAATCATCGCGTGATGATTTGGCAGGGTATACCAACAGAAAATAATGCCTCTTGTGCGGTGGTGTTAGGACAAAAAAGCTTCCATTTTGTGGAAATGAATCAAGGGGTTTATTTGCCGAGTGCGAGTAGTTTGAGTATGCCTTATGGAGTGGCGACGGCTGGGGAATGGTTGCTAGTTGCAGATACAGCAAATTCGCGGTTGCTGGGATGGAAGCAGGCGGAATCTATATTATTATTGCAGGGTGCGATCGCATCTGCAATTATTGGACAAAACAGCTTTCAAAGCAAAAGTGAAAACCGCAATTATGGACTCCCGACGCGAGATAGTTTGAATTGGTGTTATGGAGTCAAAATTTGGGGCAAAACGGCGGTAATTGCTGACTCTGGAAATAACCGAATTTTGCTGTGGCGGTTTAACTATGGCGAGTGAAGAAATTAGAGTTCGCGGTACTGTTCAAGGAGTAGGGTTTCGTCCGACTGTCTATCGTCTGGCTAAAGCTTGTGGCTTACGAGGCAATGTTTGTAATGACGGACAAGGCGTATTAATTCGCGTTTCTGGAAGTGAGGAAGCAATAGCCGAGTTTGTTGCTAAGTTACAGCAAGAATGTCCGCCGTTGGCAAGAATTCAAGAATTAATCAGAACCCCTTACACAGAGGAGTGTAACTTTGATGATTTTGTGATTTCACAGAGTGTCAGCAACAAAATCAAAACAGAAATTACCCCAGATGCAGCTACTTGTCTGCAATGTCAAAAAGAAATCTTCGACCCCTTTAGTCGGTTTTATCGTTACCCTTTTACTAACTGTACTCACTGCGGCCCCCGTTTGAGTATTATTCGCGCCATTCCTTATGACAGATGCAATACAAGTATGTCTGCGTTTGTTATGTGTCCTGAATGTGCAAAGGAATACCACGATGTCAAAAATCGCAGATTTCATGCCCAACCTACAGCTTGCCATGTTTGCGGCCCCACTGCTTGGTTAGAACGTGCCGATGGTAAACCTATTACTGCTTCCATGTTCTCGATGATGGATGATGTGGATGCAGTTTGTACATTGTTGCAGAAGGGTGAGATTGTCGCAATTAAGGGGATAGGTGGATTTCATTTAGCTTGCGATGCGACAAATGAAGCGGCTGTACAAAAACTCCGTCAGCGAAAGAAACGTTATGATAAACCTTTTGCTTTAATGGCAAGAGATTTAGCAGTAATTGAAGAATATTGTACAGTTAATGGGAAAGAGAAAGAATTATTAAATAGTCCCGCCGCACCAATTGTTTTATTACATAAAAAACTACTAAACAAAAACACTCAGCACTTGCCTGTAGCACCTGGACAAAACACTCTTGGATTCATGCTACCTTATACGCCTCTGCATTATTTAATTTTGCGGCGGATGAATCGACCAATTGTGTTAACAAGTGGAAATCTTTCAGATGAACCGCAGTGTATTGATAATGATGAGGCGCGAGAAAAGCTAGGCAAGATTGCTGATTATTTTATTTTACATAATCGGGATATTATTAACCGAATAGATGATTCAGTCGTGCGGGTTGTTGGCAAAAAGTTACAAATAATTCGCCGTGCTAGAGGATACGCACCAGCACCAATTAATTTACCACCAGGATTTGATAAACTACCATCAATTTTAGCAATGGGTAGTGAGTTAAAAAATACCTTTTGCTTGTTACAGGATGGCGAGGCAATTTTATCTCAACATTTAGGTGATTTAGAAGATGCGGCTGCATTTAATGCTTATCAAGATACGCTGAATTTATACTTAAATTTATTTGAGCATAAACCAGAAGCGATCGCCATCGATAAACACCCCGAATATCTTTCTAGCAAACTCGGTAAAGAACTCGCCGCCGTAAATCAAATTCCTCTGCATCAAATTCAACATCATCACGCCCACATCGCCGCTTGTATGGCAGAAAATGGCATTCCTTTAAATACATCACCTGTTTTAGGTATTGCTTTTGATGGTTTGGGTTACGGCGAAGATGGCACACTTTGGGGCGGAGAATTTCTCTTAGCTGACTACCATAAATTTCAGCGATTAGCTACATTTAAACCAGTTGCAATGATTGGTGGTAAACAAGCAATTTATCAACCTTGGCGTAACACCTATGCTCACTTAATCTCAGCCAATCTTTGGGATAAATGCCAACAAGAATATACTGATTTAGCAATCTGTAAATTCTTGCAAAACAAGCCATTAAAATTATTCAATCAGTTAATAAAAAAAGGTATAAACTCGCCTCCAACCTCATCAGTAGGGCGATTATTTGATGCTGTAGCAGCCGCTATCGGGATTTATTCTGAAGAAATTAGCTATGAAGGACAAGCTGCGATCGCCTTAGAAGCGATCGTCGATATTAACATCTTAAGCAATAATAAAGAAAAGCTAATTTATCCTTTTAATTTTAGCTTTTTCGATAGTATTTATTATATAGACTCAGCACCAATGTGGGGAGCTTTACTCAGTAATTTGCAGCAACAAATTTCTCAATCAGTTATAGCTGCTAAATTTCACAAAAGTTTAGCTCATACCGTAGTCAAGATGCTTAATCATCTGTGTCAAAAATATCTAATTAATCAGGTGGTCTTAACAGGAGGAGTATTTCAAAACTCTATCTTATTAGAATTGGTTAGTGAACAGTTAAAAACATCAGAAATTAATGTACTAACTCATAGCTTAGTTCCTGCTAACGATGGCGGTTTATCTCTAGGACAAGCCATCATTACAGCCGCAAAATTAATTACAAGTTATTAATCTCTTATTCTCTGCGCCCTCTGCGTCTTAGCGGTTCGTTATAAAAGGAAAATAAAAATGTGCTTAGGAATTCCCGGACAAATTGTTGAAATAACCGACACTCAAAAAAAATTAGCCATTGTTGATGTTGCTGGTGTCAAGCGTCAAGTTAACATTGCTTGCATCGTTGACGAACAACATTCCCCTGAAGCTTGTTTAGGAGATTGGGTATTAGTTCACGTTGGTTTTGCTATGAACCGCATTAACGAAGAAGAAGCGGCGGAAACATTAAAGTTATTAGAAGAAATTGCAGCAATGAGTTAGTGTTTTTTAACGCAGAGGTGAGGCAGCGCGTTGCGGAGCCAGTCGCGTGGGCGGGTTTCCCGACTTGAGCGAACTGGCGTGGGGTTCCCCCCGTTGTAGCGACTGCCGTCACGCAAAGGTAAACGCAAAGTTACGCAGAGTCTACGCAGCAAAACTAGCCCTAAAATTTATGAAATACGTTGACGAATTTCGGGAACCAGAAAAAGCCCAAGGCTTACAACGAGAAATAGAAAAAATCAGCCAGCAGCTAAATAAACATATCAAAATTATGGAAGTATGTGGTGGGCATACTCACTCTATTTTTAAATACGGTATTGAAGAAATATTGCCGAATAATATTGAATTAATACACGGGCCTGGTTGTCCAGTTTGTGTGATGCCTAGGGGGAGATTAGATGATGCGATCGCTATCTCCCAACATCCTAACGTCATCCTGGCCACATTTGGCGATACCATGCGAGTTCCCGGTTCCAAAGACAGCCTAATGCAAGCCAAAGCCAAAGGCGCAGACATCCGCATGGTGTACTCACCCTTAGATAGCTTGCAACTAGCCAAAAATAACCCCGACAAAGAAATAGTCTTCTTCGCACTAGGCTTTGAAACCACAGTCCCTAGCACCGCTTGCACCATCCTGCAAGCAGATGCAGAAAACATACGTAACTTTAGTATGTTCTGCAACCATGTCCTTGTAATTCCCGCCCTCAAAGCTTTACTAGATAATCCTGACTTGCAACTAGATGGATTTGTTGGGCCTGGTCATGTCAGCATGGTAATTGGTACTGATCCATATCAATTTATTGCCCAACAATATCATAAGCCAATTATCGTTTCTGGCTTTGAACCCTTAGATATTCTCCAATCAATTTGGATGCTATTAAAACAGCTAGTTGAAAATCGTTGCGAAGTCGAAAATCAATATAACCGACTCGTTCAAAAAGCCGGGAATCAAATAGCACTTAAAGCCATGAATAAAGTTTTTGCTGTGCGCGAAACTTTTGAATGGCGTGGTTTAGGTGAACTACCCTATTCAGGCTTAAAAATTCGTTCTGAATATAGTCAATTTGACGCTGAAGTAAAATTTATCATAGCTAATAAAAAAGTCGCAGATCATAAAGCTTGCAAATGTGGTGAAATCCTCAAAGGAGTTTTAAAACCTTGGGAGTGTAAAGTATTTGGTACAGCTTGCACACCAGAAACACCGATAGGTACTTGCATGGTTTCTTCGGAAGGTGCTTGTGCAGCTTATTACAAATACGGACGCTTCTCCAATTTTACGCAAAAAAAAGTAACTGAAAAACAAACGGCAAGCCTAACTTCATAACCTAAGATAAAAGTAAGCAATCCGAACGCTACAAGACAATATTTTAGGATTGGAGTAGAAATTTATGCCTTTTGTTACAGTTAAAATTGCCCGTGGTCACTCCATCGAAAAAAAACGGCATCTGGTGGAATCAATTACTAATGTCCTAGTGGCATCTTTAGATACCAAACCAGAATGGATAACCATTCACATTGATGAATTTGAACGTGAAAATTGGGCTGTCAACGGTATATTGCACTGTGATAGACATCGCGGCAGACATGACGAAACAGGCAGATCAAACCATTTAGTAAATCGTAGGGTGCGTTAGCAATAAAGTAACGCACCGCTTTCAAACTATATCATAAATTATATTAATCAGTTTGACATGGATTTATCATCAAACCAATTACAAAATCCCCTGTTTCAAAAAATTGAAAACGCCCGCCGTCGCCAACCTAAAATTCGAGATACTCACATAACTCTCGCACATGGCAGTGGCGGAAAAGCCATGCGTGATTTAATTGATGATATCTTTGTGCGTAGCTTTGATAATCCGATTCTTTCTCAATTAGAAGACCAAGCCACTTTCAATTTAGCTAATTTATTACAACAGGGAGACAGACTCGCATTTACCACAGATTCTTATGTTGTATACCCTTTATTTTTTCCTGGTAGTGATATTGGTGAATTAGCAATTAATGGCACAGTTAATGATTTAGCTGTTAGCGGTGCTAAACCTTTATATCTTACCTGTAGCGTCATTTTAGAAGAAGGATTACCTGTAGAAACCTTACGCAGTGTAGTTACAAGTATGCAAACCGCTGCAAAAAATGCAGGTGTACAAATTGTCACAGGCGACACAAAAGTAGTTCATCGTGGTGCTGCTGATAAATTATTTATTAACACTACTGGTATTGGTATCATTCCTTCAGGCGTAAATATTTCTGCTCACAATATTCAACCTGGAGATGCCATTATTATTAACGGTGAATTGGGTAATCATGGAACTGCAATTTTAATTGCTCGTGGTGAATTAGCCTTAGAAACTGATATCAAAAGCGATTGTCAGCCGTTACATAGTTTAGTAGAAACTATCCTCAATGTTTGCCCCGAAATTCATGCCATGCGGGATGCAACACGCGGCGGTTTAGCCACAGTATTAAATGAATTTGCCCTCACATCTAATGTTGGCATCCGTCTTAATGAAGAATCTATTCCTATCAGAGAAGAAGTCAAAGGAGTTTGCGAAATTTTAGGTTTAGACCCGTTGTACTTAGCTAACGAAGGTAAATTAGTAGTAGTAGTAAAACATGATCAAGCAGACCAAGTTTTATCAGCCATGAAATCTCATCCCGCTGGCAAAGATGCTTGTATAGTTGGTGAAGTTATAGCCTCACCCCCAGGTATTGTCTTTCTTAAAACAGCCTTTGGCGCTAAACGAATTGTAGATATGCTAGTCGGCGACCAACTACCAAGAATTTGTTAAATAGTTTGCCTTCTTCTTTGCGCCTTTGCGCCTTTGCGTGAAACAAAAAATTATGCACGAACTAGGAATCACCCAAAACATCGTAGCCATCGTCACAGAAAACGCCAAAGGCATGAAAGTGCAGAAAGTAGTATTAGAAATTGGTAAACTTTCAGCCATAATGCCCGATGCTATCAAATTTTGTTTTGATATTTGCACTCAAGGCACAGTTTTAGAAAATTCCATATTAGAAATTATTGAAATTCCCGGCTTGGCAAAATGCCGCCAATGCGGTTCTGAAATTGCTCTTGATAAACCTTTTGGAATTTGCACTTGTGGTAGTGTGCAACTTGATTTAATAACTGGCGAAGAACTCAAAATTAAAGAAATCGAGATAGAGGAAATATGTGTGTAACCTGTGGTTGTTCTGATGATGCTGAGGGCAAAATTACCAATCTCGAAACAAGTGAAGCTAATCACCATCACGACCATCATACTCACACTTTACCAGATGGAACTGTGTTTACCCATTCTCATCATCACGATAAAGCATCACACGTTCATGCCAAAATTCACGGCACAACAATATCTTTAGAACAAGATATTTTAGCAAAAAATAACTTATTAGCAACCCAAAACCGAGGATGGTTTAAAGGTCGTAATATTCTCGCATTAAATTTGATGAGTTCTCCTGGTGCAGGAAAAACAACATTATTAACTCGCACTATTAATGAGTTAAAGCAGCAATTAACGATTAGTGTAATTGAAGGCGACCAAGAAACTACTAATGATGCTCAAAAAATCAAAGAAACAGGCTGTAAAGTTGTCCAAATTAACACGGGTACAGGTTGTCATTTAGATGCGTCGATGATAGAAAGAGGTTTACAACAACTCAACCCACCACTAAATTCTGTGGTGATGATTGAGAATGTGGGTAATTTGGTTTGTCCTGCTTTATTTGATTTGGGTGAACAGGCAAAAGTTGTAATTCTTTCTGTAACAGAGGGAGAAGATAAGCCGATAAAATATCCCCATATCTTCCGCGCTAGTGAGATGATGATTCTCACTAAAATTGATTTGTTGCCTTACGTGCAGTTTGATGTGGAACGCTGTATTGAATATGCTAAACAAGTGAATCCGCACATTCAGATTTTTCAAGTGTCGGCAATGACGGGTGCGGGTTTAGATAGTTGGTATAAATGGCTGACGCAAAAGGTGGGGAGTTTGTCGATACCAGTTTAAAATTTATTCACGCAGAGACGCGGAGAGGAGGGTAAGACCTATTTCACCGTTAGACTGACTGGATTGATTTTTAACGAACCGCAGAGGCACAGAGGACACGGAGAAAGGAGAGTTTTAAAGAGTTACTTCTTATATCTTTTTCTTCATACCTTTGCGTCTTGGCGCGGCAGTCGCTTCAAGTCGGCAGAGCCGACGACAGTCACCTCAAGTCGAGCCAGTGCGTTGCGGTGAGCAGTCCGTTGGGGAGACATTGCGTTGCGCGGGTTAAGAGCGTTGAAGCAAGTGTCGTCGGCAATGCCCGACAGTCACGGAACTGCGTTAGCGCAGCGTTAGCGACGCTCTTGAGCGTCACCCGAAGGGGGGTTCCAAGCGTTGTAGCAACTGGCGTGGCAGAGCCTTTCGGCAATCGCTCATGGGGGAAACCCCCAAGACCGCGTTGCCTCACCACGGTGCTGTCTCCCCAACGCGCTGCCTTGCCTTTGCGTGAGGTAATTCATCCTGGTTATCTGAATCTGGCAAACTTACTAACAGAACATCCCCTCTTGCCATCTCATTCTCCCAGAGATGCCAGTATCCCTTCCGTACTCAGCCAATCCTCGTCACTTGCCGCTTCCCATGCTGCAAATTCTTCCTCTAGCTCATTGGATATTTGCATCAGCAAAGGAGTAAGTAATGCTACAATCTCCTGACCCACCGAATGTCCATGAGCCTGCGCTCGTTGTGCGATCGCCTGATACAACTCCATCGGCAATGTTATTTGAGCATCAATGTCATTTGAACCATTCATAGAACTGAGATTTGGACAGAATCTCTTATCTATCCTATCGTGAACATCGCCTATGAATGGGATTGTGAAACAAGATATGCGATCGCCTCCTCCATAACTCATAATCAATAGTCATTTTCTGTAGGTTAAGTGAAACAAAGTGTAACCATTACGCGAGATTCAGCACTTTGCGTAATAGTGCTTGGTCTTCTATTTTGGCTTTGAGGCGGCCATTTTCTACATCTCGAATCCAGCTTTGGCTTTTGCCGGTGAGTTTGGCTAATTCACGTTGAGATAGATTTAAATTTTTGCGGGCTTCTAAAATCTGTTCTCCAACTAAATCGCCTGTGATTCTGACTCGTCTTCTGTTTTTGAGAGTACGTCGTTGCTTCTTTTCGGAGTCAGAGATTTGCTGTTCCCATTCTGGTGGGAGTTCAAATGACAAAATCCGCGCATTCATCAGCAGGTTCCATTTGCCACGGGGGCCGGAGTCTGTTAAGCGGGTTTCGCCACCACCGTCGTTAATCCAGAATTCTAAGGCTTCGTCTGGATCTTCGGGTATCCCCATTAACTTCGCCCACAATGGTTGAATTTCTGGCGGGTACGTTACTGGGTCAAACATGGGTTTGATTCCCAAATGGTTCAGCACTTCTAAATCATTTTCAAATGTCCGCAGTAGTCGTTTGCGTTCTTCTCGCTGTCTGGAGGCTAAGGTAACTTTTTCTTCTCCGTAGGCGATGCGTAGTAAGGTAGGAACAGTGATGCGTTGTTCTCTACCCATCTTAGTTTTAAATAGTAACCACAGCATAAGTCTAACTGCGCCTTCGTGTTGCTGCCAAATACTCATGACGGTGGTTAACAAGGTTTTTGGCAAGCTGCCATATTGATAGAAGGCGGTGCGTTCTTTACAGGCTTGTTTGTTGAGGAAATACTGCGCCCATACTCCGGCTTTGACTTTGAAGGTTAGCCCAACTAGGTATTTGCATCCTATGTCATCTTCTTGGAAGTGGTGTTGAATATGGACTAAGTGCCACAAGCGCGATTTGGTAACGGAAAAGCCTTTGACTTTGCCTTGTTGCGGCCAGTCAATAGAAATTAGTAGTGAACAAGCTTGTTGGACAAGATTTTTCATTAAGGTGAGTTTGGCAGTTTTACTCAGGTCTTTGCGTTTTTCTAGCCCTAAGTATTTCTCTATTTGCCGTTCATCGATCGCAAATTCTTGTTCCCAAGGTTGTTCTAATGTTGTAGCATAGGCGGCAAATATTAAATGGATACAAGCTGCCCTAATATCCATTGTCTCAATTGCTTCTAAGTTGGTGATCCGATCGCTAACTTTAAAGGGGTCTTGGATGTGAAAGGCGATCGCACCCTTGCCTTGGCTGACTTGTCGGCTGTAACATAGATATCCTTCCGCATCTTGTTCCCAATTTAAGGATATGCGTTGAGCCAATACATTACACGCCTCCCAAATTGCGATCGCTGAAGCAAAAGGGTTATTCTTCCCATTAGAAAATAAATCTGGACTAGTAGCGTCTCGCGGTTCAACTTTGCATCTCCCCTTTTTCGCCTGCCAGGGTATAGGAGAATTTGTCGGACAAGCTATTACACATTGTGGTTCAGGATAAAAGCCCTCACAATTGTTACAAAGACAAGGATCAATCCAATATTCATCGTCTTCTAACTGAATCGCACCCGTAGGACATTGGGGACGGCAGTTATCACATCCAACGCAACTGTTGTTAGGAATTGTATACGGCATAAAACTTCTTCCCACCTAATCGTTGAGATGTTTGGCTCAAGTCTCCCCTGGATGTGTCCTGTTTATTCATCACTCATAACCACATTATTTACTTAGCAAGACGCAAATTTTCTTGCGTCATCATTGCCCACATCCATATTCAGACTTCGCATCCAATCGGAGGCTCACTCAGGCTTTTAAGCCGAGCCGAATCTTAGTTCGTCATTAACTATAAATTTCATAAATATTTAGATGATTTTGTTCATTATGAGCCTGGGAAATTTTCTTAAGCTTTCATGTTTTTTTAATTCTTAACCTTTTACTTTTGGCTTCAAGAACTTAACCCAAGGATTTATGCTGAACATTTATACACACAATGATTTATAAGAATAGTGTTTATTAATAATTTTAATATTTAATATCAAGCTAATTGCTGCCATAAAAGTTACACTTTCACTTGATATTCTCTAATTCCTATCTTCTCTCATAATTAGTGCATTTTTATTGCTAATTAACAATACTTTGGCAATACAAATCCAAAATATAGTTATGTAACTGAATAACATATATTTTGTATAGTCAATTACTATATTTTTAATATATGTCAAGAACTGCAAAATAATTTCATTATTAATACAAGTGGTAATTACTTTGTAAGTAATTTATTTAGCTAAATATATGCGGCTCAGATCCCCGACTTCTTTAAGAAGTCGGGGATCTTTGTGTCAACGAATGATTTAAAATTGTGATTTTTATCAAAAATATCTAAATTTATTGCTATAAAATCTCATTTATTCATGAAACTAAAATTAAAAAATAGGATAAAAGTCATCAAACTTTAATGAAAGAAAAAATAATCGTTTCACAACAAAACAAAACAATTAGATTAAGTTAGTATGAAGTTAAGTACAAACAATGAGATAGGCTAAATCGCCGAAGGTTTATTCATGGCAACACTAACAGGATTGACATTTGGAGGTAAAACCTGGACACCTAAATTTGCCCAGGAGATTGACAAAGATAAATGTATCGGCTGTGGCAGATGCATTAAAGTATGTGGGTATAGTGTGCTGGATTTAAAAGCACTCAATGAAGAAGGTGAATTTGTCGATGATGAAGAAGATGATGAAATCGAGCGCAAAGTAATGACAGTTGCTAATCCTGATAACTGCATTGGTTGCGAAGCTTGCGCCCGGATTTGTCCTAAGAACTGCTACACCCACGCAGCATTAAACAACTAAATATTTGAGTACTGTTTATAATGGTTGTTTTGCTCAGAGGGTACTAAGCAAGGTAACTAGAGAGGAATTTCTGTATTTACTAGAACCCAGTAAAAAGTTCATAGTAAACAAATGCGTAAATTGAAAATTGTTAATTATTAACTAAATCATACTTGCTGCTAATTTTACTGTTCAATATTAGAACTAATCGTACCCTCCTAAAACAACTAACTCTTGTAGATGTAGAAGGTACTCTTGTTGTAGTCGTTAGAAATATTGTTAAGCTTTGGGGGGAAGGATCTGAAAAGATTTGGAAAATTCCCCCAAATTTTATAGGGAATAAGATACAAAGTTAATAAGGAGAAGTCAAAAGTCAAAATCAAAGATTAAAAGAGTTTGATGATGAGCTTTTGTACTGTTTTAAATGATGAGGTTATGGGTATTGCTGAAGTATAAAAGATGAAGCCTTAAGTAATACTGTTCAGTTAAGATCCCCCCGCCTGCGGCGACCCCCTTTTTAAGGGAGTAAAAGAGGATGATAAGCCCCCCTTAAAAAGGGTGTTGGGGGGATCTCCAAAAGATTAAAACGTTAACCGAAACGTATTGAAGCCTCAAGGATAAAATTTCATACTTCACACTTCATACTTCCAGGAGCTTTTATGCAACAAATTCCTGTGTCACTATGGACGCTAGTTGCTGGCATAGTAGTTACAGCGGTTAGTATTTGGATTGGTTACAACCACACACTACTCCCAGTAGAAGCATCACAACAAGCACCTTTGGTAGACGGATTTTTCAATATCATGTTTACCATTGCTGTTGCTTTATTTCTGGTTGTAGAAGGAACTATTCTGGTTTTTTTAGTAAAGTACCGTCACCGTCGCGGTGATGATACTGATGGTTTACCAGTAGAAGGTAATGTTCCCTTAGAAATTTTTTGGACAGCCATCCCATCAGTGATTGTAATTGGCTTAGGCATCTATAGCGTAGATGTGTTTAACCAGATGGGAGGTTTTGAGCCGGGAAGTCACAATCATTCTCCGGCGCATATTGCGTCAAGAAGCGCGATCGCGGCTACTCTCAACAATGCCGCAGAATCAACATCAGCCCCCAGCATTGGTATTGGTGCGAGGAACAGTCAAAACAAGCCTGCTGATTTAGTGGTGAATGTCACCGGGATGCAGTTTGCTTGGATTTTCAACTATCCCAACAGTGGCGTTACATCTGGAGAACTGCACGTTCCTGTTGGTGCTGATGTGCAACTGAACTTGTCAGCACAGGATGTGATTCATGCCTTTTGGGTTCCCCAATTCCGCCTAAAGCAAGACGCACTTCCAGGTATCCCCACTGAACTGCGATTCACCGCTACAAAAACAGGTACATATCCCGTGGTTTGTGCGGAATTGTGCGGTGGTTATCACGGTTCCATGCGATCGCAAGTCATCGTCCACACACCCGAAGAATACGATAGCTGGCTCAAAGAAAGCCAAGTTGCTCAAAAGCAAGACTTGCAGCAAGCTGTTGCCGTTAATCCAGCCGACTTATCACCCGCCGAATTTCTTGCACCGCATATCCAACATATGGGCGTGAGTGCAGCAACTCTAGAGTCAATAGTCAAGAGTCAATAGGAAGTATGAAGTGTGAAGTATGAAGTATGAAATGATTTACTGATTTCTTCATCCTTTATTCTTTAGGCTTCTTTGTTCAAGAGTCAACGGTAACGAACGAATGACCAATGACAAATGACTATTGACCAATGACAAATGACAAAGCGCAAAGTCTGAGCGGAGGAAGCCTCCGATCAGAACTTTGTAAGAGAGGACTAATTTATGACACAAACAGAACTACCTCGGAATACACCGCCCGACAAGAATCCAAAAGTGGCCGTTGCCCACACTGTACATCCCAAGCCGTGGAAATGGTACGACTATTTCACCTTCAACATTGACCATAAGGTGATTGGGATTCAATATCTAGTAACAGCGTTCTTGTTTTATCTCATCGGTGGATTGATGGCGATCGCCATTCGCGCCGAACTCGCCACACCTGATGCAGATGTCCTAGATCCCAATCTGTATAACGCCTTCATGACCAACCACGGCACAATCATGATTTTCTTGTGGATTGTTCCCAGTGCGATTGGGGGATTTGGCAACTATCTAGTACCGTTGATGGTTGGTGCTAGGGATATGGCATTCCCCAAACTGAATGCGATCGCCTTTTGGTTAAACCCACCGGCTGGATTGTTGCTGTTAGCCAGTTTCTTCTTCGGTGGTTCGCAATCAGGTTGGACAGCGTACCCACCCTTAAGTTTAGTCACCGCACCAGTCGCACAATCTTTATGGATTTTGGCGATTGTTTTAGTGGGAACTTCCTCAATTTTGGGTTCCTTAAACTTCGTCATCACCATCTTGATGATGAAAGTCCCCAGTATGAAATGGGATCAACTACCCTTATTCTGCTGGGCAATCTTAGCCACCTCCGTACTAGCACTTCTCTCCACACCTGTGTTAGCTGCGGGTTTGGTACTGCTGTTGTTTGACCTCAACTTCGGCACATCCTTCTTTAAACCAGATGGAGGCGGTAACGTTGTCATTTACCAACACCTTTTCTGGTTCTACTCTCACCCGGCAGTATATCTAATGATTCTGCCCATCTTCGGCATCATGTCCGAAGTCATCCCCGTTCACGCCCGTAAACCAATTTTCGGATATAAAGCGATCGCTTATTCCAGTTTGGCAATCTGCGTCGTCGGTTTGTTCGTCTGGGTACACCACATGTTTACCAGTGGTACACCCGGTTGGATGCGGATGTTCTTCACCATCTCTACTCTCATCGTTGCCGTTCCGACTGGCGTGAAGATTTTCGGTTGGGTTGCTACCCTTTGGGGTGGAAAAATCCGCTTCACCAGTGCCATGCTATTCGCCATTGGCTTGTTGTCAATGTTCGTCATGGGTGGTTTAAGCGGCGTAACAATGGGAACAGCCCCCTTTGATGTTCACGTCCACGATACCTACTATGTAGTCGGACACTTCCACTACGTCTTATTTGGCGGTTCCGTGTTTGGTATCTACGCAGGTATATATCACTGGTTCCCCAAAATGACCGGACACAAGCTCAACGAAACCTGGGGACGCATTCACTTTGCCCTCACCTTCATCGGGACAAACCTCACCTTCTTACCCATGCACGAATTAGGTTTGCAAGGAATGCCCCGACGAGTCGCAATGTATGACCCCCAATTCATTGGCTTGAATCAGATTTGTACCATCGGCGCAATTGTCTTAGGCTTATCAGTCATCCCCTTTACCATCAACTTAATTTGGAGTTGGAGTAAAGGAGAACCAGCAGGTGATAATCCTTGGCGGGCCTTAACCCTAGAATGGACAACCAGTTCACCTCCTCTAATTGAGAACTGGGAAGTCTTGCCAGTAGTAACTCACGGCCCCTACGACTACGGTCATAGCCCAGAAATAGCACCAACTGCCGCACCTGAAGTGAGTGCGTAGTAGTTTAGATCCCCCCTAACCCCCCTAAAAAAGGGGGGAACATGAGTCACTTATTTAGACTATTTAGGTGATGAGAATATACCCAATACGGTTCAGTTAGGAATTACTTCTTTCTCTTTGCGTCCTTTGTGGTTCGTTCACAAAAATTTTAGCCTTAACCGACTGTATTGGAATATAGCCCCCCTTTTTAAGGGGGGTTGGGGGGATCTTCAACACCCTTGTTAGAAATTCAGATGGTAAAAATATGACGATCGCCACCAGCGAACATCACAATGAAGAACATCATCCAGATTTGCGAGTCTGGGGACTATTAACATTCCTCATCTCTGAATCTTTAATGTTTGGCGGATTCTTCGCTACATACTTATTCTTTCGCCAAACCACAGAAGTCTGGCCGCCAGAAGGAACAGAAGTAGAACTACTTGTACCGACAATTAACACCATCATTCTGGTGTCTAGCAGCTTCGTCATTCACTTTGGCGATGTAGCGATTAAAAAGAATGATGTCGCCGGAATGCAAAAGTGGTACAAGATTACCGCCATCATGGGGGCGCTGTTCTTGTTAGGTCAAGTTTATGAGTACCTAACTTTAGGATATGGCATGACTGCCAACGTCTTCGCCAACTGCTTTTACATCATGACAGGCTTCCACGGTTTGCACGTATTTGTGGGGCTGTTATTGATTTTAGGAGTATTGAAGCGATCGCAACGTCCCGGTCATTACTCAGCCACCAAACACACTGGCATCGAAATGGCAGAAATTTACTGGCATTTCGTAGACATCATTTGGATTGTTCTCTTTTCTTTGTTGTACATTCTGACTCAATTTTAAGTAATGAATAGTGGAGCGATCGCACTAAAATCTTGCATGATGACTTTTTTGTGGGATGGGCTTCTAGCCCGTCCGGTGCAGGCAGGATGCTTACACCACAAGAGTTATATTTATGTACTTTTTTAAGGTGATCGTGCCACTACCAACTGCTGAAGTATTAACAATTAAATTTCATACTTCATACTTCATACTTCATACTTCACACTTCAGAATATGCAAATCGATACCAACAGATTTTCTTGGTTTCAAGTACCAGAAAATGTCAAAAAATTACTAATACTAGCCGCCGATACTTGGCATAATAATTCTGAATCCGAGAAATATATGCAACAAGCTATCACCCAAGCCGGAGATAATCCAGACATTTTAATTTCAGCATATAGATATTTTTACTACAAAAATAATTATTCTCTCGCCTTGCAAACAACATCGAAATTATTAGATAAAATTAAAAAAGCAGAAAATTTTCCGGAAAGTTGGGAACAGCTAAAACCCATACTGATAAATCGGAGGGAAGAAAACCAAATCAGATTGTACTTAAATGCATACTCTGCTACTGGTTTGGTTTTAGCTAAATTAGGAGACCTAGAACAAGCAAAAAAAATCAGCATCAGGGTGCAAGAAATTGACCCTACAAATAATTATGGTGCTGGTATCCTCCTGGATATTTTGACACGCCCAGCCGAGGAAGATGATTAAATAGTCAAGAGTCAATAGTCAATGATCAAGAGTTATTTGACAAAGGACTATTGACTAATGACAAATACTTACCAACACTCAACGGTCAAAAATTACAAATCATGATGAACAATTTTTATTTTTCTCGACCTCTTTCCACATTTACTCTGCCAGAAAATCCACTTCCCAATACTGTTCCCTTATCTCCGGTGAATCTTCCTGATACTAATTCTCCTTGGTATGCAGCACCAGTAATTGTCATGCCTTCAACTTCTCTATTGAGATTCTAAAAGTTATGCAAGGTAGGGATTGGCTACTTACTGGAGACGGTCAATATCAAATCTGTAAATCTGTAAGAGCATGGGATTTATTGCGAGATAATTATCGCCTCTATCGCTTTTTGACTGAAGTGGAAGATGTTCTCAGTGGTGTTGAGGATGAATCTAGCCGTCTACCAGAAATTAGGATGTTGGTGAGGCGCTTAATTGCCAATTCCTACTGGGTTAGAAGTCAACATTTAGAGCCTTGTCCCAACACAGGTACTTCTGTTGTTCTCTTATACGATGAATTGGGTTTTCCGCTGACTGTGCAAACAGTAACTTTTGCACCAGGGACAATTTCAACCATTCATAATCATGGAACTTGGGGAGTTGTAGCGGTGTTAAAAGGTCAAGAAAAAAACACTGTTTGGCGACGCAATAACAACTCAAAATCCTCAAACCAAATTGAACAGATGGGAGAAATCACTTTATCTCCTGGAGATATTGTTAGCTTCACTCCCGATGCAATTCACAGCGTGCAAGCAGTCGGTAATGAACCAACTGTAACCTTCAATATTTACGGGGAAACTGATCCAAAACAAAGATTTGAGTTTGATTTAGTTACCCAGACGGCACGAAAGTTTTAAGAAAGGGGTGTAAGGGAAAAGGGTGTAAGGGTGTAGGAGAAGATTATCTGACTCAGCACTTTTAACTACAGGAAAATACCACAAACATAAACATCTTTCCCTCACACCCTCACACCCCGACACCCTAATTTAGAGGGTTCTCTGTGTAAGTCCTAAACCATTAAGTGGATTGGGAGCAAGCACAATGGCAAGAGTAATTTTTTATGAAAAACAAGGCTGTAAAAATGGTACTAGGCAAAAGGTTTTGCTAACGGCGGCTGGTCATGAAGTGATTGCATACAACTTATTAACCGAACCCTGGACAATTCAGCGTTTACGGTCTTTTTTTGGCGATCGCCCCGTAGCTGAATGGTTTAACCGTGCTGCGCCGCGTGTCAAATCTGGCGAGATTGTTCCCGAAAACATCGACGCAGAAACCGCCTTGACACTGATGTTGCGAGATCCGTTATTAATTCGCCGTCCTTTAATTCAAGTAGGCGATCGCCGCGAAGTCGGTTTTGAAGTCGAAAAACTTGACGCTTGGATTGGCTTAAAACCTGTAGATGAATCCTTCAAAGAAATGAGTGAAGACCTGATGAGTAAGGATTTACAAGGCTGCGCCCACGGTGGTCATCACCACCATGACCATGAACACGGCCACAGTCATGGTAATTGTAAACATTAAATAAGTAAAAAGTAAAAGGGCAAAAGGCAAAAAGAAATTATCTTTTGTACTTTAGTGAGTCATACGAACCTCTCCCTCCCGGCCTCCCTCTCCTACAAGGCGAGGGAGGAGCAAGGTAATAATCAGATTTTTAAGCCTCTCTCCTTTTAGGGGGAGAGGTTTGGAGAGGGGTTAATTTTACTTTTGCCTTCTTAACTAATGCTCAAATCTTGAAACATCGCTGTGCTGAGATAACGTTCCCCGAAGGAAGGCTGAATCATCACAATCAAACGACCAGCATTTTCTGGTCGTTTTGCTACTTGCAATGCAGCACACAAAGCTGCACCTGAAGAAATTCCCGATAATAACCCTTCTTCTTTCGCTAAACGCCGCCCGTAAATCATGGATTGGTCATCGCTGACTCTGATGACTTCATCAACCAGTTCCAAGCGCAGTACATCGGGGACAAATCCCGCACCAATCCCTTGAATTTTATGCGCCCCTGCTTCACCACCAGAAAGAACAGGGCTGTTGCTAGGTTCAACTGCGATCGCTTGTAAAGTAGGTTTACGTTGTTTCAAGACTTCGGCAATTCCCGTAATTGTCCCGCCAGTACCGACCCCAGCAATCACAATATCTACTTCCCCATCTGTATCTTCCCAAATTTCTTCGGCGGTGGTTTCGCGGTGAATTTTAGGGTTAGCTGGGTTGCGAAACTGTTGCAACATATATGCATCGGGTGTGTTTGCCACAATTTCTTCTGCTTTGCGGATTGCTCCTCGCATTCCTTCTGGGCCTGGTGTCAATTCTAGTTTTGCACCGTAAGCGCGAAGCATCGACCGCCGTTCTTGGCTCATGGTTTCTGGCATGGTTAATACTAGGCTGTAACCACGGGCTGCTGCTACCATTGCCAGGGCGATTCCGGTATTCCCAGAGGTTGGCTCGACTAAAACCGTTTTTCCTGGTGTAATGAAACCCTCGGCTTCGGCGGAATTGATCATACTCACGCCAATCCGGTCTTTCACAGAAGCCGCTGGGTTCATACCTTCTAGTTTGGCAACTATCCGAGCGACTGCTCCTTCTGCTTGGGGAATTTTGTTTAATTGAACTAAGGGAGTTCTACCGATCAGTTCTGTGACATCTTTAGCAATTCGCATAAATTAACTCCTAAACCTTTAATTTTAAAGCAGCATATTTATTTATAACTATCATTTTTGGTCAACTCTGGGGTGAGCGATCGCCAAAACTATTTACTCCCACTAAAGCATAAATATGTAGCTCCAAGAAATAATTTTGGTTAATTGACAACTAAATTCGTATTTTTTATTACCATTGATTTAAATTTGAAATATTTAAGTATTGTTAAATACTAAACTTCAGCTTGTTTATTGAAACTTAATTAGCTTACCTTCTGTCTAAGCAAGCATGATAAGAAAAATTCATTTCATATTTTTCAAGATAATCCCATCTAAATCAATAGCTTATTTGACATTTTGACTAAATATCTAGATTTCTAAATATCAAGCTCTAAAATGTAAATTAAACACAGTAATATAATTAACTAATAAAATTTTGATATTTTACATTTATTTTATTGACATTTTGATTGTTGCTATTTATTTAAAACATTAATCTTCATCTTGAGTACAAAATTTCTTCATCAAAACTTATCAAAAAAAATCTTTTTTTACTATACCCTGTCTAGCTTTGAGGCTGAGTACAAAAATCCCAGAACCCCATCTAAGCAATACTAGTCCCTTTATTAGAAAATACTAGTTCCTCTACCCCAAGCAATTTTTGAAAAGCTTGTACAGCAATTGTTTGATGTTTTGAGTACAATTTTAATCAATTTAATAAACTTAATCCACATCAACTAAACAGCTACCCTGAAAGTCGGCTGATATAAAACATATAGGATTTACGCAGAGATTCCCCTCTACCCCCCGAAATTCTCTAGCTTGCTAGTGAACTAGGGGGGACTTCTTAACCGCCAGATTGTTGTTCTAAAGACATAAAACTGTATTGTTGGGTGATAATGCGTTAATTTCACAAGTATAAAAATAGAATTTTTAGAAAACTAAGTAATTATTCACGAGCTACTAAATCACTCGTGAATAACAATATACCTGACTATAGGTTTGCTTCATTTCATACTTCATACTTCAGACTTTTTATACTAGTCTCTACCTAGCAAGGATGAAAGTTAAACTTCTAAGTGTTCTCACAGTTTGCCTAGTAACATTAATAGTAATTTCTCCAGCAATGGTAGTCCTGAGAGTAGTTTGGGAAAAACATGGAGAGTTAGTTAAGGCACAGAATTTAACTTGTGAAGTTAATAAGATTAACAAAGTCAATCAAGCCTTATATCCTCAGGTAACGGCTGGTGCTAATTATTGCGATCGCCACATCGTGAACCAACCGCTAACTACTGATTTTGTATATAAAGTTGCCGTTATCTTGCAATGGTTTATCTTGCTAACCCCAGTGTGTATTGGGTTAGGAATTCTTGTATACGACAGGTATCTAGCTCATCGCGCTGCTGTATTTCAAGAACAAGTAGAAATGCTAGAAAGACTTTGGCAACAAAGTATTGAACAATAATCAATTCACACTACAAAATTACAAAATATCATGACTGAAGAACGGCAAGCCCAATACTTTGATTTAATCGATAAATTACTGCAATGTCCTAATGGCCAAGAGCCAGAAGTTTTAGAAGCACATTCCGAATTAATTGATGCTAACCTCGTAGAAGCAATGGCTAGAGTTGCAACAATGTTTGCTCACGAAGGTAATCAAGATGGCGCTCAATTTTTGTTTTTTATTGCCCGTGAGCTTGCTAAACAATTAGGTTTATATCCTGATTTAAAAAATTCCGAAGCTGCCAAATCTGAAGTGCCAAATAAGGAGTAATCATGCTACTGACGGCAACTGATGCTGGACATATAGCTTTAGAGTTTCTCTTAGCAGACTGGAATATTCGTGATGAATATAGAGAATGGTTTACTATTATAAAATCTCGTTTGTTTGGCGAGAGTTGGTACATTGTAGAATTAGGTGTAGAAGGCTTTCCTGATCGATGGTTTATTCAAGTCTACGATACAGGAGAGTGTGATCCAAACTATACCTTTATTTCTCCTATTAGTAGTAAAGAGGGATTTTCTGACTTTTGTGATTTACCTGAAATGGTTGCTGAAGTATTAGTGGCAGAGCGAAAATCTCGATAATAAAAATAATTATTTAAGATTCAGATCCCCGACTTCTTGAAAAAGTCGGGGATCTTTAGTCTTTCGTAAATAATCTGTTTTCTATATATTATTTAACACTAAAATGCAACATAAATCACACTTTATGTCATGCTTAATTGACAAATATATGTTATATTAAATAGCGTGATGAACGCTACAGAATTATCAGTTAAAATGATTACTGAAGATATCATCGCTAAAGAATTCATTAGAATCGTCAGCGAGTATTATCCAAAAGTTGGGGAACTACTAGACGGGTGTCATGTGAAAGTCATTACCTGTTTCTGGGGAAGACCAGCTAGACGTTTGCAATACATAGGTATTTATTGTTCTGAGGAAATGCTGCCCTATGTCAGAGAACAACAAAGAATCCTCAGAGACATAGCAGACAATATGGGATTAGTGCAAGTAGTTTGTATGAACGCTAAACGCTTAATTCGAGATCCCAAATCGAAGCTGAAAGACACCGATCCACGCTTGTGGTTGGAGTTGCAAATGGTAGCAACCTAAGAATAGTAAACAATGAAAATTGGACTTTTCTGCAATTACGAAAATTATCACCAAAATGCCCGCCGTGCTATTTTTGAGCAAGTTGCCCTAGTCAGACAAGCCGAAAACTTAAACTTTGAAGAAGCTTGGGTGAGTGAGCATCATTTTAGTGAAGTCAATCTCAGTTCTTCTATGCTAGTATTGATGGCACATTTAGCGGGTGCTACCTCAACAATTCGATTAGGCACAGCGGCAGTTTTACTTCCATTTCACAACCCGATTCGGGTAGCAGAAGATATTGCTACCTTAGATAATTTGTGTAATGGGAGATTATTATTTGGAGTTGCTAAAGGCGGGCCTTTTCCTCAGCAAAATAAACATTTTGCGGTATCAATCGGAGAATCTCGCGCCAAAATGTTAGAGGCGATCGCATTAATTCAAAAGCTGTTATATGAAAATGATGTTTCATTTCGCGGGCAGTATTATCAATGCGATCGCCTCACAGTTTACCCCAAACCTTTGCAACAGCAAATTCCGGTATACATAGCTAGTGGTGATGATACAAGCATCGAATTTGCGGCGAAAAATTCCTTTAGCTTGATGGGAGGCCCGCCTTTCGCGCTAGAGAGATTGAAAAAGACTCTCAACCAATATCGAGATATTAATCCCAGTGGTGCAGATAATTTTGTGTTAGCACGCTTCTTTTTTGTTGGACAAACCAACGCAGCCGCTATTAATGAAGCAATACCTTTTATCCGCCAATTTAGCCAAAAAATGAAAGCTAATTCGGCAGTAGTAATGCAGAATAGTTCCAACAATGGCCATAAGCCATTTGACCGGACAAACATTTGTTTTGACGAAGATTATTTGATTGAAAATTCAATCATTGGTGATGCTATCACTTGTCGAAACAAAATCAAAAAATTTCAAGACGAATTGAATCTAGGTACATTAGCGCTCAAACCGACATCATTTGATATGCAAAAAAACATCGAAAGTTTGCAGCGCTACAACCAAGAGGTACGCAATCATGTCTAAATTAAACCAGCTTCCACCGGATGATTTACCTCCAATTAAGGTAACAAAAGAGGATGGAATGCTGCACTTAGAGTTAGAGCAATCGATTGGGCGATGCTTTTATTACAGTTGCGATCGCATTACTCAAGCTCTACTCAATAATTGTCAGTGGTATCTTACTAATAAAGACACAAAAATCATGTTAGTAATTGATTGCCCCGACATCGTATCTTACTGGCATATAGTCAGCAATATTCCCCAATTAGGCAATAGACTAGAGAGATTTACAACCAACGCCAAAATCAAAGTTTATCCGCCATTTGGTAAAGGTGGGCCGTTAGAAATCAGTGTGAATGAAATCTCTGCTTATCGAGATTGGCTGTAGAGTTATATTTACCAAACTCAGCAACCCAGTTTTTTCAAAAAAACTGGGTTTTTGCATTCTCATACCATTTCACGTTAATCATGATACATATAAATCCTGTAGAGACGTTGCAATGCAACGTCTCTACAAAAAGATATGTTTCACATTTAAAGGAAATTAGTATCAGCCAGAAACCTAGATGTTGTTTGGCATGAACGTTCACTTTATCTTAGACATCTAATACAATTTTTATAAAGCACTTTATTTGATGCGATGGTAAATAAAATTAATCTGGAAAATATTCAAACTCTGACAGACTTTAAGCGCAATGCTAAAGACTACGTAGAATCCCCGTGCGACTCGTTGTAAGCGAATCACGGGATAATACCCGCCATCGACTCAACCAGAGAGTGACTAATCCTCAACAATGTCATCAGGGTCAACAACAGGCTGAGAGCGAACGACAAAGCCAGTTTGCTTCTTGAGATGTTGCTGAATGTCAATAATGTGGAAATTCAAACGGCTGAATTTATGTTTAATCATCTGCTTGAGTCCGTGCGCTGTTTCTGTATGCCATTCCTTACGCACAGCATAATCAGCCCTGTGAATCGAAAAATCCATCTGCATAGAGTGGATTTGCTCAGAGAGCTTATCAGATACCTTATCAATTTCTCTATAAATCGATGCTTCCATGTGGCTGATGCGGTAAACAATACCAACCAGCACACAAATGCCGATAATGACATCAAGAGAATTTTTAAAATCAATCATTTTATGTATTGGGCATAGACAACGATTGTCTATGAATAAAATTATTCCGGTGGTGGCAATACTGGCTGATTTATTTGCGAATAAATAGCATCGGCAATAGCTGAAAAACTCGATAACAATTCTGGAGTTGGTAAAAATTTGATTTCCCCTCCCGGTTCAGAATTGATAGTAATTCCCTCTGGTGTTACCCAATCAATTCGCCAAAAAATCTCTAGAGTAAGCGTAGCTAAATCTCCATCATGTACATCACCTTGGATTCTCCAAATGCGGGGAACTTTTTGATATTCACTGGTTTGAAAAGCCATATTTTTTATTTTCAAGCTATTCGATTAATCATCAGAGCGCATTTTTCCGAGCCGCTAACCGTTATTGTTCCATTAAAAGATGTACTGACTCGAATTTCAATAGTATTCCCTGGCACTAATCCAGGTAGAGCGATACTGTTACCGCATCCATCATTTGCACCACTAACTGAAGTAGCTAAACTTCTGCCTATACAAGCATAATTCTGCCCATTGAGATAAACATACAAAGCTATTATTGGAGTGCCTGCAACAGAAGCATTAAAAAAGTTGATAGAAACTTGTGCCGTAACCTTATATTTTCCACCACAATTAGCGGGAACTGTAAATATTCCGTTGCTGTAAGCGTTGTGAGAATCTTCATCTTCTGTGTTGTAAGGAAGATTAGTTAGCTGTCCAGAAGATAGATTTAAATTTGATGTTCTTCTTGCAATCAAAGAAGGGTAGTTGCTTAAGAGCAAGTTACCACCAATAGACAAGTTTTTGTCAACACCAATTCCACCTCTACATTGCAGTCCGCCTGATGTTGAGTTGGTCGAATTAGTCGTGTCAGCGAAAATTTTTACGCCTTCAATTAATTCATCACCGCTAGTATGAACAGTCTCGGAATCTATTTCATTAATAGCTAACTGCACGTTACTAGCAGCAATATTTCCGGTTGGAATAGAACTTATCTGGGCGGCAGAAGTACTGGAGGGATTAGTTAGGGGCATAAACTCAAGTTAGTTCTCTTACTAAAGCACTCCCATTAGCTGATGCCCAGACACCAGAAATTACTCCAGTATAATTAAAAGGTATTTCATAGTAACCACCCGCCTCTAACACGGCAGTAAAAGCCGAGGTGGAAGCCGTAACGCCGAATTCTATATAGAGTTTCGCCGTACTATTATTCCAAATTGTTCCCCCTTTCCTATTGCTATTAGCAGCGACAATTGTTGTATTTGTGGTAGATGAGGTAACACTGGTTGGGGTGGCAGTACTACTAGTAGAATTGTTTACAGTTACTTGAGGCGGATTAGATAAAGGCATTGATTCACTCCTCAAAAGAAAATAGTTGAGATTCGTTACGGCAAGTCAGAATTTACAGAATTGTTACTATCTCGTTTATTGAAACTTCACTTAGGATTTGGGGTGCAAGGTGTGGATTTGTAAAATTAGTAAATTGTGGTAGGCTTGGTATTTCCATGTTATTTCTTTAAATTTCCCAATTCTAAAAGTAGAGTCTGTCTGAGTAATTCTGGGGGAATAACCATATTTTTGTCATTAATCATAATTTCCCAATTTTGACTATCACGTTTGATTTCAACTTTCTGTCCAGAATATTCAAAAGCAGCATAAACACCAAAAACTGATATTTCAGTAGGTGGCACGATGTGAATTTTCAAAGAAGATTGGATACTGCTATCTAGATAAGTATCAAGTTCTCTCTTAAACTGTCCTGTCAGCGCATTAATAGCCGTTTCTTCAGCTTTTTGTCTGTCGCTATTAATAATTTCAGTTTTAGCTTGATTAGCTTGCCAAGCTGAATCTATCGCTTCTTCAATATTGAATTGTGGCAAAATAATTTCCATGA
>NZ_JAIVFW010000079.1 GCF_020829595.1 Nostoc sp. CHAB 5844 | reverse complement strand
TCCTGTGAGGCGCGTACTTCTGAATCGCTCAATCAAGCAATGGCTGAAGTTGTAAATTCTATTACCGAGGATGATACTTTCGGTTGGTTCAATCACTGTGGTCTATTTACCTGAAAACTGCTGTAAGTCGCAAAGGCTAGTATGAAATCAGACTTCTCAGACATCCTCTCTCATTAGCTCTTGTAGGTTGGGTGGAACATAGCGTAACCTAACATAATAATTGTTGGGTTCTACTCGTTACACCCAACTAGCTATCTAGTTCTAAGAAATAGACATCACCCAATCGCTCAAAAGTTGATTTACCTGATCTGGTATTTCATCATGAGGACAATGACCTGCTCTGAGAAAATATTCTGTAAGTTGCGGATAATATTGCCGAAATTTTTGCGAACGTTCTTTAGCCTTCATCCAAGGATCGGCTTCGCCCCATAATAATAATAAAGGACAAGTTAATCGCTGCAACAGCATATCAACTTTTTCACCTTGAGGAGTGCTGAAAACGGAAACAAACACATCAAAAGCACCAGCATCATAAGCAGGGCGATAAATTTCTTCTACTAATTGGTCTGTAATTGCAGTTTTGTCTAGATAAACTTTTTCTAAAGTTTGGCGAATTACCCAGCGCTGCCGCACATATTGAAATATCAGAAACTGGGAGAAGGATTGTTGAAAAATCCACTTGACGCTATCACCCAGTATTTTCTGTAGCAGTGAGGGTTGTTTAGGAGGTTGGATTTGTGATTGTAAAGCTTCTGGTTCGGCTGAAGGTTGGTTCTCGCTAAAGGGGCCAGCGCTATTGAGTAATACTACCCCAGCAACACTATCAGGATATTGGGCTGCAACGCACAAGCTGGCGTAGCCACCTAGAGAGTTACCTGCTAAGACAGCTTTTCGACCAATCACTTCATTAATAAAATCATGGAGTTGATCACGCCATAAATCCCCACTGTACTGGAATTGGGGTTTAGCCGATCGCCCAAATCCCAACAAGTCGATCGCAAAGACTTCAAAATCTTGATACAATCCATTGATATTCTTCCGCCAGTGGTCTGTGGAAGCGCCAAACCCATGCACCAACAGCAAAGGAGGACGTTGCGGTTGTGACTTTCCCGCACGTACATAGTAAACTTTTTGCCCTCGCCACTGCCAATATTGACCAGGAATTGAGTTTGTAGAGGGGGCTGTACTTACCTGCATGATTCTCAGAAATGTTAAGTAGCTCTTAATAATTGTAAGAGATCAGGGAGTAAGGAGTAGGGGAAAGAAGAACAAATGACAAATGACCATTTTGCAGGATTAAATAAGGAAGCGTGAGTAAGGAGTAGCGGAGAATAAATAATGACAAATGACTAATGACAAATAACTAATGACCAAAATTACAGGCATAACTAAATTATTAGGTGTAATTGGGCATCCGGTGGAACATTCACTCTCTCCGGTGATGCACAATGCGGCGATCGCTGCATTAGGATTAGATTATGTTTATCTCCCTTTCCCTGTAGAACCAGAGAATTTGGCAGTAGCGATCGCAGGTTTTGCGGCAATTGAGGTAAAGGGTTTCAATGTCACAATACCCCATAAACAGGCAATTATGCCGCTATTGTCAGAAATTACGCCCGTAGCCCAAGCTATAGGTGCAGTCAATACTGTCACTCGCCAAAATCACCAATGGGTGGGAACAAACACCGATATCGAGGGATTTATCGCGCCGTTAGAAACAACATATCAGCAAGATTGGAGTCAAAAGGTAGCAGTAATTTTAGGTAATGGCGGTGCAGCTAGGGCAGTGGTTGCAGGTTGTTATCAACTGGGTTTTGCCAAAATTCATGTTGTAGGGCGTAATGAACAACGGTTAAAAGACTTCGGTGATAGTTGGGGTAATTCACCAATAGCCGAGAAGTTGCAAATTAACACATGGGATATGGCAAAACTGATTCCTCAAGCGCATTTACTAGTAAATACAACGCCAATTGGGATGTATCCTAAGGTGGATGACTCACCGTTGAGTGCAGCAGAAATGGCATTGCCTGAAGGTGCGATCGCCTATGATTTAATTTATATTCCCCAGCCCACAAAATTTCTGCAACAGGCTGAAAAACAAGGCGCAATTGCTATTGATGGATTAGAAATGCTTGTTCAACAAGGCGCAGCGGCCTTAAAAATTTGGTTGCAACAAGAAACCGTACCTGTTGATGTGATGCACCAAGCGCTACGCCAACATTTAGGTTTATAGGAAAGTATGAAGTGTGAAGTTTAAAAGGTTAATGGTAGCTGAACTGTAAACCTTGTCCAACCTCCAGAGCTAGTAACTGCGATCGTACCTTGCAGATATTCTACTAATTTTTTCACCAAAGCCAAACCCAGCCCTGAACCGCTATTTTCTATGGATTCGTTTTGCGGAATCTCGTAAGTATAATCAAAAATTGAAGATTTATCTGGGTTTTGAAGTTGGGATATGCGGTAAAACGGTTCAAAAATTTGGGATTGTTCTTTTGCTGAAATTTCTACCCCAAAATTGCTGACGATGATTTCTATATTGGGAATGGGAATATTAAATAATTTGTCCTGAGAGTTTGGATGATTGACAGTGGTAGGTTGAACAGTTACTGTAATAGCTTGCCCAAAGGGAGTAGATTTGCAAGCATTCGTTAATAATTCAGCTAAAATCCGAGTCAATATCTCCAAATCAGTAACTAAATTTGGTAGATCTGGGGGAACATTAACTGTCAAAATTTGCTGCTGAGTTTGAACAAATTGCTGAAAGCTTTCAGCGATGTGAGGTAGCCAGTCTTGCAGACGAATGGAAGTTAATTCCAAAGGATACATATCTGCATCAATGAAGCGCATATTTAATAAATCATCTACCAAATTTAGCTCGCGTTCGCATTCGTAACGCAAAATATTGATGTAGCGAGCTACGGTATGTAATTCAGGCGGTTTACCTGATTGGATCATACGTCGCCGATCTAGAATACTTTCAAGCATGGAAATTGCCATTTTAATATTTGACAATGGCGTACGCATTTCATGAGATGTAGCTGCTAAAAAATCTTGTTTCAACTGGTTCAGCCGCTGAAGTTCTGTCATTTGAATTTCTATTTGACGGGCGCGTTCAGTTGCAAGGTTACGTTCTTGAGTTAATCTGCGTTGGGTGTCATCCCGGAACACCATCACTGCACCTGTAATCTTACCTTTGTTGTCCCACAGAGGTGCGGCACTATCAGCAACGGGAATGGTTTTTTGATCTTTGGTAATTAGTAAAGTGTGATCGCTTAAGTATACAGTAGTTTCTTGTTCCAGGGCAGAATTAATTGGATTTGCTACAGGTAGCTGAGTTTGTTCGTCAACAATGTGAAAGATTTCATCTAATATTTGGTCTTTTACTTCATGACATTGCCAACCTGTAAGTGTTTCTGCTACCTGATTCATGTACTTGATGTGCAGATGAGGATCGACTACAATCACTCCGTCCCCCATACCTCGCAGCACAGTACTCAAAAACTGCTCCCGTTCATAGCGATTCAGCGCTGTTTGAATAGCAACGTAGAGTTCTTGTTCTCTGATGGGTTTGAGAATGTAACCAAAGGGTGATGTAAGTGTTGCCCGCTCTACAGTACTTTGATCAGAGTGTCCTGTAACGTAAATTACTGGTATTTGCAATTGTTCCCAGATTTTTTCTGCCGCCTGGATACCATCCATCTCGCCTCGCAGTCGGATATCCATCAAAATCAAGGTTGGGCGCAGTTGAGTTGCTTTTTCGATAGCGGCTTGGGCGGTATCTGCAATATCGACAACTGTATACCCCAAAGACTCTAGGGTTTCTTGTAAGTTAAGCGCCAGAATATACTCATCTTCAACAACCAGGACTTGAACCGGATTAATTTTCTGTGTATCGGAAATGTTCATTATGTCATGTCCTGCTTTTTGTAAAAGTAATTTTAAATTCTGTTCCCTGTTGAAAGTCAATTTCAATAGTTCCCTTTAGCTGTTTGACTAATCCCCGCACAAGAGTTATACCCAAAGTTTTTACGTTATTGCTCTCAAAATCAGCAGGTAATCCAACTCCATTATCACGAATAATGAGGATCAAATTAGATTGATTTTGTTGAGATAACTTGACCTGAATTTCACCCTCACAGTTATCAGGAAAAGCATATTTTAAAGCATTAGAAACTAATTCGTTGATAATCAAACCACAAGGAATTGCAGTTTCAATATCTAAACTGGCATTATCAACTTGAATTTTTAGTTTAATACAGTTGGAAGTTACATTGTAAGAATCAAATAAATGAGTTGTCAAATCTGGGATGTATTGTGCAAAATCTATATTGGCCAAATCTGCGGAGCGGTAGAGTTTTTCGTGAACTAAGGCAATAGAAGAAATGCGGTTTTGGCTATCGCGCAGAATTGCCTTTGCTTGTGAGTCTTGTGTGCGTCGGCATTGCATTTGTAATAAGCTGCTGACAATGCCTAAATTGTTTTTGACGCGATGATGAATTTCTTTCAGCAATACCTCTTTTTCTTTGAGAGATGCTTTGATTTGTTCCTCTGCTTGTTTTTGCTCTGTGATGTCTTGTTGAACAGCTACCAAAACTTTTCCGTACTCAGGATGCTCAAACACACAAGCAGTTGCACTACACCAGAAAGAAGTACCATCTTTTTTCACATTGTGGACTTCGTATGTAGCTTCGCCATTTTGTAAAACAGTAGCCCTAATTGCCTGATTCATCTCTTCCGCTGTGATTTGTTCCTCGGCATAATTGACAATTGAGACATGCTGACCGATTAATTCATCGGTGTCATAACCAAACATTTGCTCAAATTTGGGATTGGCATAGACAAAAATTCCATCATCCGCTCGAACCAAGCAAATGCCTTCAGCCATGTTGCGAGTTATGATTGCTTGTAGTTCCAACATCTGTTCTGCACGTTGGCGTTCTGTAATATCAATTGCTACTCCACCAACTAGCTTTTGTGCTGATACAACTGGAATCGGAAATTTGTATACTAAGTATTTACCGAGAGTCCCATCTTTTCGAGGCGCAATCTCAACAGCTTCCAGTACCTGGTTAGTTTGGATAACTGTCTGGTTGTTATCAAAATATTGCTGCGCTATTTCAGTTGGAAATATTTCAAACACAGACTGGCCAAAAATCTGATCGGCTATTAAGCCCAATATTTGTAGGTAGGCTTGGTTGAAGTAAACTAAATGCCCAGCCGCATCTGTAATCCAAGCTAGGGCTGGGCTGTTATCCATAAATGCCTGAAACCGAGCTTCACTTTCTCGTAAGGCTGCTTCTGCTTGCTGGCGATCGCGTAGCGCAGCTTGCTGTTCGCTAATATCAATAATTACACCTAACATCCGGATAGGCTGATTTGCAGGATCGTAAATCCCATGTCCTTTGCCTGTGAGCCAGCGAATTTCTTCATTGGGCAGAATCACTCGATATTCCGCTTCAAAATTAGTATGCTCTGCCAAAGCTTGGAATACAGCCTGTTCAACTCTTTTCACATCTTCTGGATGAACAGCATCACGCCATAAGTGATATTTGGCCACTGATGTTTCTGGATCTAAGCCGAGCAAGCGAAAGTGGTTGTCGTTCCAGATCACTTCTCCTGTTTGAATATTCCAATCCCAAATCCCGATATCGGTAAATTCTAATGTTAGTCGCTGTTGTTCTTCACTTCTAGCTAAGGCTGCTTCTGTGCGTTTGCGATCGCTAATATCTGCAACACGCACCAGATTCATGACTTGCTCGGCAATCCTAATTTCTTTAGTGGCGATGTTTCCCCAAAAACAATTGCCTTGTTTAGTGATGTATTCAATTTCTTGACTCCAAAATCCTTGTTGGTTAAATTGTTCAACAATGTTAGCTAACTCCTGAAAACTGAACTGTTGTTTTTGCAGAGTGTGTGCTGCAATTCCAATCAGGTCAGCTTTACATGAGGCGGCAAATAGTTCTACTGCCCGATGATTGCAGTCTATAGTGAGTGCTGTTTTGGGATTAACTAAAAACAAAGCATCAGCAGATTCGTTAAAAATAGCTTCTCGCAAGTCGCGGCTTTTGATAATTTCTAGTTCAGTTTGTTTACGCTCTGTAATATCTAAAACAGCGCCAAACAAGTTAATTGTATTTCCTTGAGCATCATAGGCTACCTCTGCTCTAGACTCCAAGTAGCGTATTGAGCCATCGGGTCGAATAATGCGATACTCAATATTCAGAAAGGTTCCATCTATAATCGCCGATAAAAAATGGGCTTGTAAATTTGGGCGATCGTCTGGGTGAACCATTTGCAGAAATTCTGCTTGAGTTGGTGCTAGTTGAATCGGACAAAGACCAAAAATGCGAAAGGTTTCCGTTGACCAAATTTGCCTTGCATCACTCAAGTTCCATTCCCAACTGCCAACATGGGCAATCTTTTGAGCAGTTGCTAACAGTGCTTCACTGCGCCGAAGTTGTTCTTCAGCCTGAATGCGATCGCTAATATCTTGGATAGTACCGTAAAGGCGAATTACTTTTCCAGTAGCGTTAAATTCTGCATATCCAATTCCCTCAACATAGATCTCAACTTTGTCAGACCTAATAGCACGCAGAACTAGTTTGTAAGATTTACCAGTTGAGATAGCACGCGCTACAGCTTGGGCTAATTGTTCTCGATCTTCGGGGTGATATAGTGCTAAATTTTCTTCATAGCTGGGATCTGACAGCTGATGATCTCTTTTGAAGAGTTCACACAACCCTTTTGACCAGCTAACTTTACCAGTGGCAAGATCATACTCCCAGTTACCTAAACGCGCAACTCGCTGTGATTCTTCTAACAAAGCTTCATTTTTGCGGAGTATTTCTTCAGTGCGTTTAATTTCGGTGACATCCACTACCAGTCCATCCCAAGCTACGCAACCATCATCTAAATGACGTGGTGAAGAACGAAAATGAAACCATTTTAGTTGACCACTGGGTGTACAGATTCGCAGTTGAATATCAAATACCGATAAAATTCTCATAGACTCATCAACAGCGGCTTGGAGACGAGGAACGTCCTCTGGGATAAACTGGCTGTAAAGCAGACTTGAATCTTTCAATGCATCTTCTGCTTTGACTTCCATCAGTTTTTCAATTCCCGCACTCAGGTAATAAAAGCGATCGCTCCCATCTAATTCACGGATCACTTGATAAATTGCGCCATTTGGTAAGTTATCGCCAATCCGCCGTAACATGGCTTCTCGCTCTTGCAATACCAGTTCTACCTGTTTGCGATCTGTAGTTTCCCCTAATGAACCAACTAACCGCACTGGATTTCCTTGCTCATCCCAGACAGCTTTTGCCCGTGATCTAAACCATCCATAGCTGCCATCTTTGCGGCGAAGACGATATTCAACGTTATAGTCTGGAGTTTGTTGCAAGATATAAGCTTGTTGGGCAGCAATTACTGGTTCATAATCATCAGGATGAATGCGTTTGCTCCATTCATCATCGTTACTGCTGAGTTCATCAGGTTCATATCCCAACATCTCAAACCAACGCTCAGACCGGAAAGTTTGATTAGTTAATATGTTCCAATCCCAAATCGCTTCACTAGTACCACTAACAGCTAAGTGCCAACGTTCTTCACTGTATCGCAAGGCTGCTTCTACCTGTTGGCGTTCGTTAATTTCCCGCTCTAGTTCTTGATTAATTACTTCCAGTTGTGCCGAACTGGGAACAGTAAGTGCCTGTGGCATCAAACGTATCAGTTCTAAAGCTGTGTACAGTGATACGACAGCAGTCATAGCTTTGATGCTGCCACTTAGCCAATAAGTAGGATACCAAAGCGTCCAAATCTCTATCAGGTGGGTAGTGCCACAGGTAATAATAAATACGGCGAACAGCGAAAATATCCAGTTAAAGGGCAAATCTCGGCGCTTGCGGGCAAAATAAACTAGCGTCAAGGGAATTGAATAATAAGCAAGCACAATTAAAATATCGGAGAGAATATGCAGCCCGACTAAGTTTGATTGCCAAAGATAGCAATGACCATGAGGAATAAACTGTTTATAGGCTAAAAGGATTTTAAAAAATTCCAGCATCAAGTTATCTCATGCACAAGTTGCCTAAAAGTTACATCTATCTTAAGGATAGGAAGTGAGGAGTAGGCAATAGGGAATATAGAAAGCATGACTTTTCACGTCATGTGGAAAAGCCGACGAAAAACCTAACCCCCTAGCCCCCTTCCCGACGCGGGAAGGGGGAAGATTCAAAGTCTCTCTCCTACAAGGAGAGAGATTTAGAGAGAGGTTTTCCAGATCCCGTGAAAAGTCAGGTTTCCTGGACACAGAGGCATTAGGTTTTGCTGATTGTAAACCAGGCCGTGGACAATAAAATGCAGCAGACTGTGAGAAACTCTTTGTACTGAGTTCGAGTTTGTCTGCTGCTGTTAAGAAGTAAAAAGTAAAAAGTAAAAAGTAAAAAGATAATCCCCATAAATAAATTTAGGGGATTTGATCAGGAAATATTGTTTCTCGCGCTATCCGTCTCGAAACAAATGTTTTTATCTCGTTCCATAAATAAATAATGGTGCTTAAACCATTTTTATTTTTCTTTATGAGTGCCTTCTTACAAAGTTAGGCGAAGAGCAACGCCGTGCGGGGGTTCCCCCCGTTGAGGCGATTGCGGGGACGGAAACCGACACCGCAATCGCCTACTTTGCGCTTTTAACTTTTTACTTTTGCCTTATTTGGTGAGTTGAACCTTTACCAATAAATGAGTGGCGGGTATTTGATTCTGACTTGGTGAATTCTTCAAAATCCCATTGCTGCGGCTACGGCTTGCATTTCTGCTGGGATGCCTTGTTTAAATTGACTATCACTGTGCTTAATGGCTGTATCCGGATCTTTCAGACCATTGCCTGTGAGGACACAAACCACTGTTGCACCTGTGGGTACTTGGTCTTTGACTTTTAATAATCCGGCTACCGAAGCCGCGCTGGCAGGTTCACAGAAAATCCCTTCGGATGCAGCCAAAAGTCGATAAGCTTCCAGAATTTCTCCGTCGGTGACGGCACAGAAAGTTCCTTGACTGGCAGATTGAGCGGCGATCGCTTTATCCCAACTTGCCGGATTACCGATGCGAATAGCTGTGGCGATGGTTTCGGGATGCGCTACTGGTTGGCCGTTAACTAAAGGTGCTGCACCTGCGGCTTGAAATCCCATCATCCGTGGCAGGCGATCGCATTTGCCTACTTGGTGATATTGACAAAATCCCATCCAATATGCTGATATATTCCCAGCATTACCGACAGGGATACATAGCCAATCGGGAGCGTTACCCAGAGCATCAACTACTTCAAATGCTCCGGTTTTCTGCCCTTCTAGGCGGTATGGGTTAACTGAATTCACCAAAGTTATCGGATAGCTCTCGGCCATTTCCCGCACAATTTCTAAGGCGCGGTCAAAGTTACCTTTAATTGCCAGTACTTCTGCTCCGTACAGCAAAGCTTGTGCTAATTTACCAAGGGCAACGTAACCATCAGGAATCAAGACAAAGGCATCCATCCCACCACGTTTTGCATAGGCTGCGGCTGCTGCGGAGGTGTTACCTGTACTGGCACAAATTACTGCTTTTGCACCTGCTTCCTTAGCCTTGGAAATCGCCATCGTCATCCCCCGGTCTTTGAAACTACCTGTAGGGTTGAGACCGTCGTACTTAACAAACACGCTGACTTGTCTGCCAATGCGTTGGGCGATCGCCGGCACCGGAATCAAGGGAGTGTTCCCCTCTAACAAGGTAACAACAGGTGTTTTGTCACTGACAGGTAAGTAATCACGATAAGCTTCTATCAGTCCGGGCCAGGGTTGGCGATGAGATTTAGCAACAGACAAGCTCACAGTCACAGGTTTTAACGGTTTTTCACTAAAGATTGGTAGATTATGGATATAAAAGCTACTATTTGGCTTTCTATTTCCATGTTCTGCACTTTGTATGCCAGAAAAATATTATAGCGGTTCCCGACCTAGTGAGGTACGTTTTCAAAGCTACTAACCTTGGTAAACAAGATTTGGGTGTACCTCAGTTGCTTAGGAAACGCTATATCTTTGTTTGGGGTAATCTTTTAGATGATTTTTATATTTGTGCAGATCGATAGTCTATCATAACGGTTTGCTCGCCTACAGCCCTGATCTAAACCCTGGATTTTTGGCATCACTAGAATGTAGAGACGTAGCAATGCTACGTCTCTACAAGGGTTTCAGGTAACGCAGAATTAATTTCTGGAGATGTCTAATGATCGAAACTGTGGAACACCCGTATCCTCATCGCTGTCACTTATCACAAAACTCATAACCTATTAAATGATGTGATTAAAACTATACAATCATTTAACAAACCTTAAACCGACATTACTATAATATTTAATATTGGTGTGAGTTGAGTTGTGTATCTATTAGTAAGCGATGTCTACATTAACTAGTGTTTCAGAACGGAAGTCCCAAGCTACTTTAGTCAGTGATCTGAACAAGTCTTACTATCAAGCAGATCAGCAAGCAAAGTTTAAAAATTTACAAGCAGAGGTAGATTCTCTGTTACAGCAATTGCAAAACTTGAAAGAACAAAGATTAGCGGTTACTCATCCAGAAGAGGAATAAATTCAGTTTATCAAAGCGCTCGCCTGCATTACTTATTATCGGTATTCTCCATCAACAAACCTAGAGATTGCCCATAAAACAGTTTGGCGATCGCTGTGACAGCTTGTTAAACCTTGACCTTGAAAAATCTCCCACAAATAAATTTACCACTATCAAAAACAATTAGGATAGGTAGTTACTGCTGGTTTTCCGCAATAGGCAAGTGCGATTTCTGGGATAAAACGTTAAAAAAAGCTGTTTGAGCGGTTAAATGCTCAAATAGCTTTATCAAGAATTTTCACAACCTATCTCTAAAATCGGAAAGTCGTCCGAATAGTACCGACATAGATGGTGTCGTTATTGCTGTTGTGTTCAGGGTTGAAAAGAATAATAAACCCTGGTGTAATCGAAATATTACTGTTGACCTGATAACGATACAAAGCTTCTAGATGATAGGAAGTATCGCTATCTTCACGACGCGCACTGGTAGCGGTGAGAGTTTGCGGCCCGTAATCATTGCTTGTCACCTTGGGCGGTTGACCAAAGATAATCCCACCGACATTACCTTTTTTACCCAAATCGGGAAATCCTAAAGTGACAGCCCAGTTCCAAATGTCTGCCTCATCTCCTCTATTGACTGTATTGGTAACGGAGTTCCTACCAGAATTTGTTTCCGCGATCGCCTGAGTATAACCTACCCAACCAGATAAGATGAAATTATCACTCAACTTATAACTACTTTGGATGCCGTAATGATTAGCTGATGTCGCAATGGGAATTGCATTTGTGCCAAAAGGATTATTCGCAAATGCACTTCCTTCCGAACCAGAGACATTCACATCACCTGTTGCAACGCCATTGGCATCAACAGCACTAAAGTAGGAGTGGGCGTAAGTTAAAGCTAAGGTAAAGTTTTTATTTGGTTGAAATGCTACTTGCCCTAAAGCACCATAACTCCCATCAAAAAAACCTCTCCCACCAAGCGGGCTTTCAGCATTTCTCGCTATATAACCCGCAGAGAAAGTTACAGCATCACTCAGCTTAAAAATGGCACTGATACCAGCACCTCTACCAATCGCCAGTCCAGAATTACTGGCACGATAAATCGGTGCAAAACGACCAAACCGCGAAATAGCGCCTGTTGTAGCCGCCGAGAACAGTGGGTTAACAGTATTGAAGTTATCAAAAAACGAACCGCCAATTGCGTCAACAGTCACATTCAACTGCTCGCCAATGGGGAAGTTGTAGAATAACTTGGCCACTCCAAAACTGTTGTCTGGTTCAAGAGTTGTATCCCAAGACAAACGAGTCATGTTCGTCCCAGAGATTTGATTTGTAGCATTGAAAGCCAGAGTGTTATTTGCTCTTAATATCACTCGCAGGCGGTCTTGACCATAAAAACTCGAATCAAATATCACTCGAACTCGGTCAGCAAAGATAGTGTTATCTTCCAAGTCGCGCCCACCAGCATTATTGTAGGCTGTGGCTTCTCTTGCTGCTCTATTTCCACCTGGCGTATTATTGATAGTCCGCCAAGCATCAGAAGTTAGCGCTTTTTCATCACCATATACACCCCCAAAGGTAAAGATTACATCCCCTGATAATTTGGTTGTGGTGGAAAACTGATTCGCTTCTAGTTCGGCGGTACGTGCTTCTAGTGGGTCGATTCTGCCTCGCAACTCTACTAAACCATCAGCAAATTCTTGTTGTAGTTTTTGTAAGGTTTCTAAGTCTTCTTTTTTAACAGTATCAGCAGTACTAGTGGCAATCAGTTCATTAATTCTCTCTAAGCAAGCATTTAACCCAGCCGCAAATTCATAGCGGGTCATTGCGCGATTACCACGATATGTAGTGTTGGGATAACCTGCAATACATCCATATCTCTCAACTAAGGATTGTAAAGCTTGGAATGCCCAATCTGTAGGTTGCACATCAGATAGTTGCGATACGGATGTTACTTGATTCATTGTATCAGAATTATCGTTTGGCTCTGTTATTTCTGATACAGCTTCTTGCTTGGATTCAGTTTCGGTTTGAGCAACTAGAGTCTCTGGGAATTGTGGTTGAACTAACTTGATACTTTCTGCTTGTATACCGCCTTTATTATCAATTACAGGAGTTGCTAATACTTTTTTACTCGTAACGACACTAGCAATCAACAGTATTGGAGTTATCCATACTGCACTGCGGAAAATACTACTCATGCGCCTCACACTTAAATCTAATTACACCTGTAAGTTGGTAAAAGTATATACTAAACCAAAAAAGTTGGTAAAATCAGTTTATCATGGTTAAGGTCAGTTTAAAAGCTCGCCAGTTAAGTTATCTTGAAATGTTAACAATTAAAAAAAATACTTACCCTGTTATAAGTCAGGCATACTAACGTATTGAGGAGGCAATTACGCTATGTGCAGAACTGATAACAACTGTGTTCTCGAATTAGCGCTCGTTGAACTCAGGGTAAGTATACAGATTATTTTATAGATATATTACCAACTTTATTAAGCAAATACCAATACTATTGGTAAAATACTTTGAATATAAAAAAATAGTAAAAAAAATAATTTAAACTTGATATTGCTAAACTTCAAAAACAGTAAGTGTTATATTTAATCTGTAAAGAATACGGAACCAGGGAGCAATATAATATGCAAGTTAGCGCTCGTAATGCTTTAAAAGGAACAGTTAAAAAAGTCGAAGTTGGTAGTGTGAATACTGAAGTAACATTAGAAATTGCCAATGGAATAGAAGTAACTGCAATCATTACTAAATCATCAGCAGAAAACCTAAAACTCGCTGAAGGCAAGCAAGTTCATGCCATCATCAAAGCTACTGATGTGATAATTGCTGTAGATTAAGCAGTTTTTTATCAGTTTATAAATATACCAAACAAGGGCAGTTTAGCTGCCCTTTGTTATGTAATTATCAAACTACTCTAGTAGAACATGAAAACAGGCGATCGCCATCTGAAAAAATATCTATTGAATTAATTTAGAAATTTTTTCAGCCTAAATTGCAGAGTTAGCTTTCATGTTTTGTTGACAGAATCCATAACAAATCTAACCATAGTTGAGGATGAGTTTGCTTAAGTTTAGACATAGGATCACGCACTAAGTTGGTAGCATTTAAGCAGACAACTTCAATTAGTCCTAAGTACTGTGCTACTTCTCTAAGTAAATTTTTTTGTGTGAGTACAGTAGCCATCAGTTTGTCAGGACAGTAAATGCTCACATATCGTTTATGGAAGTAGGTAGGATGCAGATATGTGAATTGGGGGTTAACAACTTTCACATAACAGTGGCGAATTACTTGCCATGCACTCGGATGAGTGTGTTCGACAATTGTGGTAAATTGCTGTGCCAAATCTTCTTCGGTAATCATATTGCCTCTAAATCTTCTAGGAAAAGCTTTCATTGCCAGGGGTATCTAGTACTTCGCACTGGACGCGATCGCTTTATTCCTCTAACAATATCGGTTGGTATATTCTTCACTAGCGAGATTACCTGCCTAACAAGCATCAAAACCGAAACTGAAAATAAAAACTGTAGCAAATACAGCATTTTACCAACTTTATTGGTAAAATTTGAGGAGGCTAAATAAAGATTTCATGAAATTACATAAGGCTCAAAAGCTTGTACAATAAGCGTTTTTTACCTTTTGCTTTCCTAGAATAGCAGGAGAAATTAACTTAGTGCCAAAATTTTTGATTTCTTCGCAAGTAAACTAGCAAGATGTATGTTATTCTTTCTTTAGAGGAAATCGAAAAGGCAAAACAAACCTTTTGCAAGCGCAGATACAGGTAAATCCGCTACGGCTTTGTAAAGTTGAGAAAAAAGGAAGCCAATGAAGCAGGATAGTGACCTCCGCAATAACTTGAAGTCAATTAGAACCCGCTTAGGAATGAGCCAGCAAGATTTAGCAAACATCGCTGGTGTCACGCGTCAAACTATTAGTGGTGTAGAGTCGGGACAGTATGCTCCTTCTGTGGCAATCACCCTAAAAATAGCGAAAGCACTTGGCTGCCAAGTTGAGGATCTATTCTGGTTAGAGCAGGATTTACCTGAAATTGAAGCAATTCTGGCCAAACCTGTCACGATTAATCAACCTCTGCGAGTTAGTCTGGCTAGAGTTGGTGGACAATGGATAGCTTATCCTTTGGTAGGAAAAGAAGCATTCCGCCAAGATATGATTCCAGCTGATGGTGAGACAGTTGCGGTGGACGGGTTTCCCGGCATAAGCAAACTGTCGTTAGCGTCAGCGGTAGCGAGGAACGAGCGTCACCCGGAGGGGGAGGCAGAAAGGCAAATAGGTGCAAATAAAGTCAAAGTCAGGCTTTTGGATGATAATCTTGAAGCACTGCATAATACAGTTGTGATTGCTGGTTGTTCACCTGTTATTTCACTCTGGGCAAGGGCTACCGAACGCTGGCATCCGCAGTTGCGAGTACATTTTACCTTTGCTAATAGCATGGCTGCATTGCATAGTTTGGAAAGAGGTGAAGCGCACATTGCAGGGATGCACCTATATGATCCGAAAACAGGCGAACATAATGTTCCGTTTGTGCGAGAAGTTTTAGCAGGCAAGTCAGCAGTTGTCATTACCCTTGGTTTATGGGAAGAAGGATTAGTAGTGCCATCTGGTAATCCTAAAGGCTGGAAAACGCTGTCTGATTTAGTCGCAGCCAAAGCAACGATTATCAATCGTGAAGTTGGTGCTGGTAGTCGGATGCTTTTAGAACGCAAACTGCAAGAGGAGCAAATACTGTTTGATGCAGTCAAAGGATTTGAGAATATCGTTACCAGTCACCAAGATGTTGCCCAAGCTGTCGCATTAGGATTAGCTGATGCAGGTATTAGTACAGCATCCATCGCTGCAAGCTTTGGTTTGGGGTTTATCCCGCTGCATCAATCACGATATGACTTAGTAATTCTCAAGGAATATCTAGAAGAAGCACCAATACAGCAGTTGCTAAGTACCTTGGGACATCGTATGGTTCACTCACAATTAGAAGTTCTCGGTGGCTACGACATTAGCAAAATTGGGGAAGTTGTAGCAACTGTTTGAAAAGTATGAAGTATGAAGTCTAAAGTATGAAATAAATAGACTCTATAGTAATCTTTTCAGCAATTTATGGCGGGTACTTTATTTTCGCCATGCTGTACTAGAGAGTAGAGATCTAAAGAGTAAAATTTTACCGTTCATACTTTACACTTCACACTTCACACTTGATTCAATATGTATTGGATTTTAACAGTTGTGGGAGTAGAGCGATCGCCTCCAACGACGTTCTACGCACCGTGCGAACACTTCAAATCGCAGACTCACAAAAATTTACCAATTACTAGGAGACTACATTATCATGTCCGACGAAAAGATTAGACAGATAGCCTTTTACGGTAAAGGCGGTATCGGTAAATCTACTACCTCCCAAAACACCCTAGCTGCAATGGCAGAAGTCGGTCAACGCATCTTGATTGTCGGATGTGACCCCAAAGCTGACTCCACCCGCTTGATTCTGCACACTAAAGCTCAAACAACCGTTCTACACTTGGCTGCTGAACGCGGTGCAGTCGAAGATCTCGAACTTGAGGAAGTTGTGATTGAAGGCTTTCGGGGGATTAAGTGTGTGGAATCTGGAGGCCCTGAACCCGGTGTTGGTTGCGCTGGTCGTGGTATTATCACCGCCATCAATTTCTTAGAAGAAAACGGCGCTTACAGTAACGTAGATTTCGTCTCCTACGACGTATTAGGTGACGTTGTATGCGGTGGTTTTGCTATGCCTATCCGTGAAGGTAAGGCGCAAGAAATCTACATCGTTACCTCTGGTGAAATGATGGCGATGTTTGCGGCTAATAACATCGCTCGTGGTGTTCTGAAATATGCTCACACTGGAGGTGTGCGCTTGGGTGGTCTAATTTGTAACAGCCGCAAAACCGACCGAGAAGATGAACTGATTACCACCCTAGCATCCCGATTAAGCACCCAGATGATTCACTTTGTACCCCGTGACAACATCGTGCAACACGCGGAATTGCGCCGGATGACTGTGAATGAGTACGCACCCGACAGCAATCAAGCGTCGGAATATCGCACATTAGCCGACAAGATTATCAACAATAAAAATCTTGCTATTCCCACACCCATCGAGATGGACGAGCTAGAAGATTTGTTGATTGAGTTCGGTATTCTCGAAAGTGAAGAAAATGCTGCAAAAATGATTGCCGCAGCTAATGCCCAAGAAGAAGCTGCCAAAAGTTTTTTAATGCGGAATTAGTATTTTAGTTTTTCTCCTTCTCTACTTGGTTGGTTGTCTATTTCCGAGGGGATGGGAATGTCCTGTTTCCCATTCCTTTTTTTCTTAAAATGCAAAGTTTAGTAATGGTAAACAAGAATAAAAATCTCACGCAAAGACAAAATCCAGAAATATTACTAATAATCACGAGCCATGAAAGTTAATCAAGAAAAAGCCAACAGACATTCTCATAATTCAATGACTGACAATGAAGATAGATTTGGTACACAAGTACCTTCAGCTTTAGATGCTCATGAAGATTGTGCTTTTGATGGGGCAATGTTAACTCTTGTACCTATTGTTGATGCTGCACATTTAATTCATGGGCCAAGTGGGTGCATGAGTAATTCTTGGGGTAAGCACAGCGATTTTTCATCTGATTCTAGATTACATAAAGTTCGCTTTACAACTGATATGGAGGAAAGCGATATTATTTTTGGTGGTGCTAAAAAATTGCAAAAAGCTATTGTGCAGTTAGCTAGACGCTACCAACCTAGTGCTGTATTTGTCTACTCTACTTGTGTTTCGGCTCTGATTGGTGACGACCTTTATGGAGCTTGTAAAGATGCTCATGAGCAGACAGGAATACCAATTATCCCTGTAGATTCACCAGGTTTTGCTGGCCGGAAGAATTTAGGGATTCGCCTAGCTGGTGAAACTTTAATAGAACAAGTAATTGGTACAGTCGAACCAGAATTTATTACTCCTTACGACATCAATATTATTAGTGAATATAATATTGCAGATGCAGTTAGTAATATCTTGCCTTTGTTAGAAAAATTAGGTATTAGAGTTTTGGCGAAAATTACTGGAGATGCTCAATACAAAGAAATTTGTTATGCTCATCGTGCCAAGCTGAATGTGCTAATTTCTTCAAAGGTAATGTTCAAGTTGGCAAAACAAATGCAGAATAAGTTTAATATACCTTTCATTGAAGCATCATTATATGATGTGGAAGATATAAATCAGCTTTTGAGAAATATTGCTGCAAAATTCGATAATTCTGAATTGCAAGAACGCACCGAAAAGTTAATTGACCAAGAAGTTAGCAGTTTAGCAGATAAATTAGCATTTTATAAGTTAAAACTTCAAGATAAAACTGTAATTATTGACATTACTGATTTCCGTAGTTGGGGAATGATTTCAGCCGCGAAGTGTTTAGAGATGAAAGTTATTCCGGTCAGTAATGGAAAATTAAGTCAAGAGGATAAAAATAGATTGAAACAATGGCTTGATAGAGATGACATTGTTTTAGTCAATGAAAGGCTTGAAGAGATACTTCAGATAGTTAGTGAAAATCAAGTTGATTTATTAATAGCCAGCGATGTCTCAGGACAAGCCGCTGCGCGTCTACGCCTCCAATCTCTCGCCTTCCAAGCCAAAATTCCTTTCCTCAACATCACTCCAGAAGCAAACCATTCCTACGCAGGCTACGCAGGGGTTTTAGCAGCTGTACAAGAATTGTATGCAACTATCTACAGTCCTGTTTGGGAACAAATACGCAAATCTGCACCGTGGGAAGAAACTGCATAACCTTACTTAATTGATCAATAAAATTCCACCAAAGTTAAATTATGGCAATTGTTAGCGTTACGAGTACATCTGTTACAGTCAATCCTCTCAAACAAAGTCAAGCAATCGGTGCAACTTTGGCATTCTTGGGTTTGAAAGGGATGCTGCCTTTATTGCATGGTTCTCCTGGTTGTAGTGCTTTTACTAAATTTCCTTTGGTACAGCATTTGCGTGAGGCGATTCCGCTTTCTAGTACGGCGATGACCGAAGTTTCGACCATTATGGGTGGTGAGGACAAGGTTGAACAGGCTATTTTGCAGATGGTGCAGAGATATCAACCAGAAATTCTTGGTTTATGTACAACTGGATTAACGGAAACTAAAGGCGATGATCTGCGGCGTTTGACTAAAGATATGCGCCAACGCTACCCAGAACTAAATGATTTGCCGATTGTATTAGTATCTACACCAGATTTTAAAGGTACTTTGCAAGATGGCTTTGCCGCAGCCGTGGAAAGCATGGTGAAGGAAATTCCGCAAAATAGCGGCGGCTGTTGTCTTCAGCAAGTAGTAGTGTTGGCGAGTTCTGCGTTTACACCAGCAGATATAGAACAGGTAAAAGATATGATCGCGGCTTTTGGCTTGCAGGCGATCGCTATCCCTGACCTTTCTGGTTTATTAGATAGTCAGTGGGATCATGACTACAGCGGCATCACAGTCAGTGGTACAACTTTGGGACAATTACAACAAATTGGTCATTCTATCTTCACTTTGGCTTTGGGTGAAAGTATGCGCGGTGCTGCGAAAATTTTAGAACAGCGCTTCAATATCCCTTATGAAGTGTTTAATGAATTAACAGGATTAGATGCCACAGACAGATTTCTGCAAGCATTGGCAGATATTAGCGGTAATACTGTACCAGAAAAATATCGCCGCCAACGCCGTCAACTACAAGATTTGATGTTGCACACTCATAGTTACTTTGGTGGTAAGCGAGTTTCTATAGCACTCGAACCTGACCTACTAGTCCACCAAACTTATTTTGACAGGTTTACATGAAGATGAGATAATGGTATAAAAACTCATTCCAAAGTATGTCAGCTAAATATACTGTTAACCTAACTCAAGAAGAAGAAGATAAACTATTAGAT
>NZ_JAIVFW010000078.1 GCF_020829595.1 Nostoc sp. CHAB 5844 | reverse complement strand
AGTTAATGAGTAAAGTTACTAACTTATTGTTTGCTGAGTTATGTAAAATAAAATCAATCTGATGTTTAACCCTTCATACTAAATAAAGGGTATTAAAAGTAGGGTAACTTTCAGTTACCCTGAACGTATAAAAGCAACAAAATCTCCACTGGTGCTAACAGTTAACGGTAAAGCTGAGGTTGTAGTGCAGGAGGCACAAGCTTTTCAAGAGATGATTGATCAACTTGAACAGTTGGAAAAAGAATTGAAAAAGCTGAAGCTAGAAGCGTTAAAACGCGAAATCGCTATTGGCATCGAGCAATTAGAGAATGGCGAATATACAGAATATGATGAAGAGTCCATTTCCATTTTGTTTGAGGAAATTGCTGCACGGGGAAGAAAAAAGTTAGCTGATAATAGCACACTATGAGCCGCTTTAGGATTTCTAAACAGGCAATGCAAGATATTGAAAATATTTAGAGTTACATTGCCGAAAACAATCCCCAAGCTGCTGATAATCTGTTTGATCAGCTTAGAGAAAAATTCCCAAAGTTAGCTAAATTTCTCCAAATAGGAAGGCAACGTTTCGATTTAGCTGCTTCTTTACGATGCTTTCCGGTTGACAGTTACCTTATTTTCTACCGTTCTATAGAACAGGGTATAGAGATTGTACGTATCCTTCATGGAGCGCAGGATATAGAAAGAATTTTCCAAACAATAGAAGATACGGAAGCAGAAAGCTGACATTTCTTGACTACCCAAAAAGTAAATTTCCTATAATTTAGATAATCCAACGCCAGTGAGATAACGGTTATGCTCTCTCTCGATCTCAAAAATGCGTTACCTAGCACTGATGAACTGCCATGTGACGATACGCCAGTGGATAACGAAGACCAAAATTTATTGCCTAATGTTTTATTATTTTTACTCAATTTAATATGGGCAAATCGCCAAGATTGGTACTTCGGTGTAGATATGGCAGTCTATCACACCACCGGAGTTAACCCCAGAGTGCCAGTAGTACCAGATGCATTTTTGAGTATAGGAGTAGAGCGGAAAAAAGGCGGTAAGTCTCGCAAAATTTATGCTGTCTGGGAAGAAAACGAGGTAGTTCCCATCCTGACATTAGAAATCGTGTCCCAGATACCAAGGGGTGAATATGACGAAAAAATCGCAATTTATGCCAAACTCGGCGTATTGTACTACGTGATTTACAATCCCGAATATTGGCAACGCGACCAACATCAACCTTTTGAAGTGTATAAGTTGGTGGACGGAAACTATCAATTGCAGATAGGTGAACCATTATGGATGCCAGAAGTGGGTTTAGGTATTGCAAGATATCAAGCTACCATCGGTGGGATTCAGCAAGAAGCTTTGTCTTGGTATGATGAGCATGGCGATCGCTATTTCACAGCCGAAGAACGAGCCGAACAGGAAAATATACGAGCCGAACAGTTAGCAGATTATTTGCGAGCGCTTGGTATAGATCCTGATTATCTACCTAGTGAGTAACGGGCGATCGCACTACTGTTTTATCTCCGAATTATCTTAAAAAATCGCGATAGAACTCCCACTCTCAAGACGCGATCGCACTTTTGCTAAGAGATTTTCTGGTAAAGAAACATAGCCACTTTTTGAGATTAAAGAACGGTTAGCAGCATTCAAATGATACTCTGCAAAAACTTTGACAGCAGAATTTTCTTTTAAAGCATTCTTATCCAGTTGTATACATCTAAATTAAAACCGCAAGAAAAACGCGAAATTGCTTGTTTCTACTAAACCGACAACCTTACCTGTGAACCTTGTTGAGTCTTATGCACTTCAATTCGCGCTTGGAAGGCTTCTTTGAGGTGAGGCATATGGGTGACGGTGAGAATGCAGGCAAAATCGGATGCGATCGCATTTATGGCAGCAATCAGGCGATCGCATCCTTCAGCATCTTGTGTACCAAAGCCTTCATCTATAATTAATAATTGCAATGCCGCACCCGCCCGTTGTGCTAATAATTTTGCCATTGCTAAACGAATGGCAAAGTTAATTCTAAATGCTTCTCCACCGGAATAAGTTTCATAAGCCCGTGTTCCTTTAGCATCAGCAATTAAAATGTCTAAGGTATCGATCAACTTGGCATTCTTCTTTGTTGATTTTCCGCTTCTGCCTGCTTTTTGAGTAACAAATTGCACATGCAACTGATTTGCACTCAGCCGCGCTAACAGTTGATTTGTTTCGGCTTCTAGTTGCGGTAACACGTTCTCAATCATTAAAGCTTGGATGCCGTTTTTACCGAATGCTAGGGCTAATTCGTGGTAAACACGATACTGTTTTTTGCAAGCTTGCAGTTGTTGTTGCTGTTCTTCGTACTGAATTTGCAGAGTTTCCAGTTGATGTGCAAGTTGTTCTAAACGCCCCAACTTGGCTATTTGCTCATCGAGTTGTCGCCTGCGAATAGCTAACTGCTGTTCTAAAGCTTGAATTTGCTCAACGGGATTGGCTGACTGCGCTAGTTGCTGGACAATTTCATCAATTTGGCTGGCGAGTTTTTGCCGTTCGTTCAACCGAGTAGTTTTCGCCGCTTCTAACTCTTGCAATCTACCTTGTAGTTGCGGATACTGCTGTTGGGCTGACAACAATTGTTGATAGCGTAACTGCCAAGCTTGACCTTGGCGCACTGCTTGACGTAAATTATTATGCTGCTCTGAACTATAACCAATATCGGCAATTTGACGTTCCACTGCCGCAATTTGTCTAGCACATTCCGAATCAGTTTGCTCTTGCTGAATTTTAGTTTGTAATTGGGCGATCGCCGCTTGTAATTCTGGCTTGCGGGCTGCTAGTTGGGTTTGGCGTTTGAGCGCATCTTTAATCTGCCCTTGCTTAATTTCTGCCCAACGCCATCTCTCGATTTCACTCCGCGCTAAGGCATGGTCTTGCTCATTGTAATTTAATTGTTGCAGATATTCTTCTAATTGTCGTAGTTCTTTTTGTTTGTCGTGGGCGTAGTCACCAATTTGGAGCGATCGCTCTAAATGCTGCCTTTCTTGTGCCAATTGCTGTAACTGTTCTTCAGCATCGCTTGTCGATTCCAGTTGTGCAGCTAATTGTCCTCGCTGTTCCCGCAAAGAATCATAAGGAGATAGATTTTGCGATACTTCTCGATATTTCTGTCGTAGTACTTGAATTTCTCGATCTGTACAAGCCATCTGTTCACGAAATACCCACAATTGTTCCTCAGTGTCTTTGTATTCAGCTTTGGTTTTATCAGCAACCCGATTCCAGTGATGCTCATCTAAAGGACGTTCACACAAGGGACAAATTGCATCGGGGTTGCGGAGCATTTGCAGTTTTTGGTCTAATTCACCCAATAACCTTTCATATTCTCGTTGCTGGGCTTGCAGGCGTTCAATAAAGTGTCGTCTTTCCTGGCCTTTTTCTTGAATTCGTTGCAAATAAACTCTATCTTTCTCCATTTGCTCAATCTGCATTGCCACAGCCATGACTGCTTGTTGCAGTTGCGGATGGCGATGCGAGGCGCGTTGCAGTTGGTTTTCTGTAGCTTGTATTTGTTCTAGTCGTGCTACTAAACTAGCTTGAATTCTATCTAGGTGACTTTGCAAACTTTGTCGCTGTTGCAATAAAGGCGAAACTTGCATTTGCAATTCATCCAACTGAACAACACGGCGACGTGCGGCGCTGAGTTGTCCTAAAGCCGCCTCGACTTCCCCTGATTTACTCAGAGTTTGCTGAATCTCTTGTTCCTGCTGTGCTAAAGCTTCGAGTTGGGCTTGGACTTGTTGTAGTTGCCTTTCAATGTTATGAATTTGCCCAGTTAGCTGCTGCTGCTTTTGTTGACGCAGTGCTGTGGCGCGGGTATGTTGCTCAAACTTAGCCGCAAAAGCTTCTTCTTGAGATTGTAAGTTTTGGTAATGGGCGTAACCGTTTTTAATTTCCGCTTCTTGATTTAAGATAGCGGCTAACTCTGCCAGCTGGGTTTTGATAGATGATTGTTCTTGGTGGAGGCGATCGCAATCTTGCGTCAAATTTTGGTATTGTTGCCTTACAAAGCCCAGTTGTTGTTCCCAATTTTGTCGTTGGTGCTGCACAACTTGCAAACTTTGTAATTGAATATTTTCAAAGGCTTGTACTTGTTGCAGTTGATTGAGTTGGGCTTCTATTTCTGCTTTTTGAGCTTCTGTAAATTCCCGCTGTTGCAGTTGGCTTTTAATTGCTTCTAAAGAACGCTCTAATTCTTCCGCCCTCGCTTTGAATTGTCGGGAAGATTCTTTCGCTCGTTCTTCCAAATCATCATACTGCGTCAGTTTTAATAACTCTGCTAAAATTTCCTTACGTTCGGTAGGCCGTTTGAGCATAAATTCATCAGCACGACCTTGACGCAAGTAAGCAGAATTAATAAAAGTATCGTAATCCAGCTTGATATGTTCTAAAATCAAATCCTGTGTTGCGCGGACTCCTTTACCAGTGAGTGGGCGAAATCCAGAAGGTGTTTCGATTTGAAATTCTAAAACACTAGTTGCACCTCGCACTCGTGTACGAATCACCCGATATTTTTGCTCGTTGATTTTAAAAGTGAAATCAACTCGGACTTCTTTTGCCCCTGCATGGATGACATCATCTTCAGTTGAAGCACGACTTTCACCCCAAATTGCCCACGTAATTGCTTCGAGCAGCGACGATTTACCTGCTCCATTAGAACCAGAAATACAAGCCGTATGCAAACCACGAAAATCTAAAGTAGCATCACGGTAACTAAGGAAGTTTTTGAGGATAAGTTGTACTGGAATCATTGAGGCAATAGCGCCACATCTAGGATTTTATGAACGAGCAGTACAGATGCACTCTAGATAGTTTAGCTAGGTGATTATCAGGATTCTAGTCCTAAAGTGGGTAATTTTACGAAAATTAACAATATTATGAGCGAGTTTTTCCCGCATGGCAAATTATTTTGCTCATTTTGGGAGAAAAATTAGTTTAAACGCAAAGGCTCGCTGAGGTCAACGCGTTCGCCGTTAGGCGTTCCCGCAGGGTAGGTACGCTGAGTCTTTATTCAAGTTTTTCGTTATGAGTTCGTTATGAGTGTGAAGTTAAATTTAAAATACTACTTCATGGGAAGGAAACCCAACATTAATCTTGGTGTTGGGTTTCGCTTATGCTCAACCCAACCTACGGCTAATGCACAACTTTAGCCTATGCCACGCCACTACGTATATTTCAAAAATCAAATAAGAGTCCTATAGTAGATATTTTATATACTGACCAAACGATTTTTGTAAAATATATTTTAACTAACTCGGAATACGATAAAGAGAAGTGGAAAAATGATCCTTACTTTTAATCCAGAAACTTACGCACTTTTACTAGCTAAATACCAACCAAAAGTAATTACAAATGATGCAGAGAATGAGCAAGCGATACTCATAGCAGAAGAACTCGCACACCGAACAAATCGAACCTCTGAAGAATCCGCATTATATAACTTGTTAATTGCTTTAATAGAAAAATATGAAGATGAAAAATACCCAATGGGTGAAACAACACCATTATCAATACTTCTCCATTTAATCGAAGCTCGAAATCTAAAACAAACTGATTTAATCGGTGTAATTGGTTCAAGTAGTGTTGTGTCTGAAATTATCAGCGGTAAACAAGAGATTAGTCAAGCACAAGCGAAAGTACTGGGTGAATTTTTTCAAGTTGATGCTGGGTTGTTTTTTGAAGTAGCAGAGGTGTTAATTTATCGACGCATTTTAGCAGTGTAAAATTTTGTGGAACAATCGCAGATACTCCTCGTCATCCAATCAGCCTAACCTGCGGAATATGCCTAAAGATAGTTCCACAGCTAGTCAGAAACAATCTCCGTAACGCCTCGTCATTACACACGTCACAGACATTAATCTAAATTTTGTTATGGCACACCTTTATCGCCTCAAAACTGGAACTGCTGCATTCATGGCAATGGCACTAACTACAGGTGCGATCGCTCCAATGATTGCTTTAGCTCCTGCCCAAGCGCAATATAATATTGGGCAATCACGCTCAACTACTATTCCTGCTAATGTGACTTTGCCTGTTACTTACGACAAAGAAAAAGTCGTGGTCACACCAGGCGAAAGTATGTCTCTCAAGTTGAAGATAGCTAACGACATTATTGATAGGAATAGAAATGTTTTAATTCCTGCAAGAACTGAAGTTATTGGCAGACTAGAACCTGTTGATTTATACGGCAGAGAGTACCCAACCGAGAGAAATAATCAAAATAGAAAAGGTGTAAGGTTTGTTGCTTCAGAATTAGTCTTCCCTTCTGGTCGCAGACTACCAATTAATGCTAATTCTCGGACAGTCACTGAAACAGAAATAATTAGCAAAGGTGCTGATACTGGAAGTATTTTAACGGATGCAGCTATTGGTGCAGGTGCGGCTACTGTGATTTCACTGCTCACAGGTAACAAGAAAGTTGAAGTATTAGAACCTGTTGCGGGTGGTGCTGCGGGTGCTTTAGCAAGTGTATTGCTACGGAAAAAACAAGCTGATGTCTTTGTTCTCAGACCAGAAGAAGATTTAGACATCACACTGACAAGTAATTTAGTTATATCCCGGAACAATACTTATTAACTGAAAATTCAGTCGTGAATTTAATTACCTTCATCAGCGATCGCCTCTTTTAATATAGTGAGCGATCGCTTCATTTTTATAGAGGAAAAAATATAATTTAATTGCAACTATTTTGTCCCTCTATCGTCAGATTAAATATTCAGGTAATTTGCATAATATTTTAAGGCTGGTAGATAATACGTCTTATGAAATAAGTAATAGGGAATAGTTAATTGGCTATTTCCTTTTACTTATTTTTTTCAATATATTTCTATAGTATTAAATCAAATTTTTCTACCAAAAAATAGTAAATAACTGAAACTTTATTGTTTAATATTTGTCTAAGTAATTAACAGAAAACAAATAAATGTAGAGGCGTAGAAATAATGTTTACTTTAAATCGTTGGCAATCTAAAACTGCTACACTCATGGCTTTAAGCATCACCGCTGGCGCTGTAGCTCCCTTTATGACAGTTACCCCATCTTTTGCTCAAACTACTTTTACTGATGTTTCATCTAACTATTGGGCAGCACAATTTATTCAAGAATTGTCACAACGAGGTGTAATTGCCGGTTTTCCTGATGGTAGTTTCCGTCCAGAAGAAGCGGTAACACGCGCTCAATTCGCAGCGATGGTCAACAAAGCATTTCAAAAACCAGCACAACGTCAGTCCATCGGCTTTGTGGATGTACCCAGCAATTACTGGGCATCTAGCGCCATTCAGCAAGCTTATGTTATCGGCTTCCTCTCTGGATATCCTGGTAATCGTTTTGAGCCTAACCAAGCTATTCCCCGTCAACAGGTTTTAGTTTCCCTCGCCAACGGTCTGGAATATACCGCTAATAGCAATGTGGAAAGCACTGTGCAATACTTCAACGATGCTTCTAGTATTGCAAGTTATGCTCGCAGTCCGATTGCGGCGGCGACTGAAAAACAAATTGTGGTGAACTATCCTAATATTAAGTTCCTCAATCCAACTGCGACTGCAACACGCGCACAGGTGGCAGCTTTTATTTACCAAGCGTTAGTTAGTTCTAATCAAGTTTCAGCAATTAACTCGCCTTATATAGTGGCTGCTCAACCCACTACACCAACCCCTGTATCGATCACAATTCCGCAAGGAACTGTTATCCCCGTCAAGTATGACCAGGCTAAGAAAATTTTGGTGACAAAGGATGAAACTGCACCTTTAACACTAACTGTTGATCAAAACGTCGTTACCCAAGATGGTACTGTGGTAATTCCGGCTGGTAGTCAAGTTGTTGGTCAACTTAAACCTGCAAAAGGTGGTTCGCAATTCGTTGCTCAAAAACTAGTTTTAACTACAGGGCAAGAGTATCAAATTGCCGCTACTTCTGATGTGATTACAAAAACAGAAACAGTCAAAAAAGGCACTAGTACTAGAGCCATTATTACAAATACTGCGTTAGGCGCTGGGGCGGCTGCGGCTGTATCTGCGGTGACAGGCGATCGCGCGATCGCGACAGAAGAAGTTCTGGGTGGTGCTGCTATTGGTGGCTTAATTGGCTTATTCTTTGGTCGCAATAGTGTTGACTTAATCGCTATCGATCCAAACACCGATTTAGAAATGACCGTCAATCAAAATTTGTTAGTCTCAGTTAGATAGTGATGAATCAAAGGATGAAGCCTAAAATTTCATACTTCATCCTTCATACTTCAGACTTCATTTGACTAATTGGCAACCAAATAATAAAAGTAGTTCCTGGTGCATCGGGGGATGCGATCGCTCTTGTAATTGCTGGACTGAAAACTTCAATTTCGCCGTGCATTTGCTTGATTAATTGTTTAGCGATCGCAATTCCCAATCCTGTACCAGGAATTTCTGTTTGTGCTTGTACACCTCGGTAATACCTTTCTCCCAAATGTGCTAAATCTTCTTGGGGAATTCCCGGCCCAGTATCACTAATAGCAATACCTAAAAAATTTCCTCTTTCTTGCCCGGCATGGATAAAAATTTTGCCACCTTTCGGTGTGTATTTCAAAGCATTATCAATGATATTACTTAATACTTCTTGCAAGGCTTTAATATTAACACGCACTAAAGGTAAGTCTTGCGGAATTTCCGTTTTTAATTTCAGATGACGTTCTTGAGCGATCGCTTTTGCTGATGCTAATAATGGTGCTAATAAATCAGCTAAAGAGCAATCAGTTTCTTGTTCTCCTGTACCTGGTAATAATAAAATTGGTTTGGGTTCTGGTTGGACAGTTGCTTCGACAAATACTTCATTTTCTGGCAGTGCCAGTGGTGCTACATCTAATTCTGTCCAGTCAATAACTTGCTCAAACTGTTGCAATAATTCTTGCAGGCGATCGCTTTCTCGAACAATATTCGCTCCCACTTCTCGGTTAGGATCGCCTGGGCGCAGTCTTTTAAATAGCAATTTGCCAAAAGTCCGCAATGCTGTCAAGGGATTGCGGAATTGGTGTAATAAGTTATCTAATAAATCTCGCTGCTGTTCTTGCAGAATTTGTTGTTGGTGTAGCTGTTGTTGCAACCATGCACGACGCTGATCTAAAACACAAGCGATCGCCAAAGTCTGGACTATCTTTTGAATTGTACTTTGTTCTTGTTGATTCCAAGCTCGGTCTTCTCTACATGTCACCAGTAATCCCATCATTACCCCCTCATGAACCAAGGGTAGAACTATCTGATGTCCACTCAGCAAATACTCTTCTTGAAAATCTGCTTGTCCAGTATCTGTTGATTCTACTTCTGGATATGAAGCAGTAGATTCCGTAGCTGCTGTTAATAACCTTTTTTGCTGTTTGGGTAGTAGCAAAATGTTACTAATTTGCAATTGTTTGCGTGCTTTTACCTCAGTATTTTCTTCTCCAGGTGGTAATCCTGCTGTTTCTGGATAAACCACCACAGGAATTAGTTTCGCCCCAGTTGTTGGAGCTTCTACCAATTCTTGTGTTAAATAAACAACACTTAAAGAGGCTCCCAACCCTTGGGCTAACAATGCTATTTGTTCTCGGCATAAAGCAACAAAATCTGAACTAGCAGACATTAACATTTTTCATTTCTTGCTCAAGATCACAGGCTTTGAGGGAATTTTCCACAACAAAGAGTTTAGGACTCACCAAGCCCATATACAGAATTTACCTGAGTGCGACTAGTGGATGAGTGACGGTGAAACAGCACTATAAATCGTAGATGTAGTGGTCTACGCTTCAAGAAGGCTACGCCTACAATTGTGTCTGTGGTCTTTTTCCCCCATAATTGATTCTGACTCCTGAATTCTGATTTCTGAATTCTTCTTCAAGAATTAGCTTGATTTTAACTCTGTTTTTATCAAGCTTAACTCAAGCTTCTTACGTAATGCTTTAGATAAAGAAATCGTGTATTTTACTAGTATTGTGATTTATTTGCTTTCAAAAAAATTATTTTTGTTGTATCAAAAGTTTATAAACTCTTGATTTTTTAAACTAGAACTTTTATAATTACGACGGATTTTGTAGCTATCACTACAATCTAATAGCTTGAAAGAGGAGGAAAATAGGTTGGCAAGGAGACGGAAACGGAAGAGTCGTCGTCGCCAGGAAGGACGGCGGATTTTGGAGCATGTGCCTCAATATAGCATCGAAAGCGGCGAAGAAAAACCTGTGACAGCAGCAAGAAAATTCATTCAAGCTGAAGGGATCTTGCCACCAGCTTTGTTACTCGTAAAGCGCAATGAACACACCACAGACCGATATTTCTGGGCAGAAAAGGGTCTGTTTGGTGCTCAGTACGTAGAAGAAAACCATTTCTTGTTTCCCAGCCTGCGGACATTAGAAGCTCCGGCTGGTTCAGAACCTGTGGCTGTAGCCGCTCGCTGAACCCTAAGTGGTGATCTTACGTGTTGAATTTGTTCTGAATATTCATTTAACTGGCAAAGTTGCTCAGTTTATGCAAAATTTTCAATTTTTTTTAAATTTGGGTCTGATTTGCCAGTAGAGGTTAGTCCAGGCGGTTGGACAAACAACTCGGCTTAAACCGAATGGGTTTAGATGAGTTGGATTATTATTTCATACGCATCAGGGAGTTAGAAAGAGTGATACAGAGCATCCAAAAGTGAGAGTAGATGCACTTTCCTTTTGCAGGCTACGTTACAAGATACCTTTTTCTCTAAAGCATTTCGTTACAGAGAAAATTTACATCACAACAATCCTCTTTTCTACTCCCTATGGTTTATTTCCTCTTGCACACCACTAGGGGAGATGTATAGCAGGGGACAGAGTTAAAGGTCTTTTGCGATCTGAGTTTGATCATTTACTGATGTCCTAAAAACTTTGACTATTGCTATAAAAAACTACAATTTAATCACTCAGCTTTAAGTTGAGTGCATTCTGTAACTCAATCAGTTCATCTCGATGGGCAGTTACAGCAATCTTAGCTGGGGAGTTGGATTCATCTTGATTAGTTTTTTTCAGATGAAGCAAAACCTTCTCAGTTCTTCCTGCTTTTTTCCAATAAAACAGACCACTCAAAGGTGATAGCAGCACTATGCCAAGAAAAAAACTGCTGATGTTAGGAAAAAGCAGTGATAAAACTAACGATAAACAAACCAAACCAACGGTTGCTAGTAACGTCAAAAAAATTGCTAAAAATAGGCTGGGTTGAACAAAACCCTCAAAAATGACTTGATTTTTGTCTTGGTCTACCGCTGCCACTCGGTAAGACCGCGAACGAAAATAATCCTGCAATTGAGGCATTAATGCAGCTTCGTCTTGCTCAGATACCAGTTGTGCTGTTTGTGTACGGTCTTTAGTTGCAGCACGAATAAAGAAAAACAACCCAACTGATAACAATAAGGTGAGCAGCAACGTAGATGGCAGAATAGCAGTATCCATAACTGATTGTTACTGTTTGACTGGAGGAGATTTATTCATTATTAATATTAGTTAATTTGTCCTCCCGTTGATGTACTCTTGCCAAAGACGCGTTAAATCCTGCGCTTGAACTTGCCATTCTGGAGAAACTTGGTACATTCGCCTAGGTCTTCCTCGTCCTTCGAGCTTTTTCCAATACCCATTGATTGCCCTTTCGTCTTCAAGAAACTTGATCGCACTATAAAGTACGGTATCTGAAAGCCGATAGGTGGGGTATTCAGTTTCTAAACGTTGAATTAACTCGGTTCCGTAGGATTCACCTTGCAGTAAAACAGACAGTATGTAACAAATTGCTAGTTCCTGACAGAGGTAAGTTGGCGGAGGATTTTCAAAGAATTGATATATATCCTCAAGTTTCATGGTTGGTGAATGGCTAAAAAAATGCCTTAGGGTGGGATTTATAATCCTTGTGTTCAGTATATAAGGCTACTAAAGTAACTATTTACACAGAGACACTGAGGCAGAATGTTCAAAGCGTCAACGTAAAAAATGCAAAACAACTAAGCCCCACGCAGATAAAGTCATGGGATACAAGCGGAATTCTAGGGAGCGTAAGAATTACACTCCTATTTAAGCTCTAGGCAGTGTGGTGAGGAGCAATAAAGACAGGGGGTTAGCCACTGTATTGGTGTCAAATGATGCCGAGCCGATTAGAACTGCATAAGCATAAAATGCCATCGAAGAAATTTTACAAGTAAAATGCGATTTTGTCTGTAAAGGTTATTAAACACTTTGTTTATTGAGTATTCAGTAATTGCTGTTTAGACTTGACAGGACTGATGCATAAAGTTAAATGCTGATACTAGATTAGGATTTACGTTAGTTGTTGAGATTGGGGAGCCAACGCTGGGGTGTGAGCGCAGCGATCTTCGACGCAGGAGCGTCGGCAGTGCATTGGGGAGACACAGCGTTGGGAGATGCTGACAGTGGCGCGACTGGCGTTGTGAGGGTGTAATGTGTAGGGTATAAATGTTTTGCTCACTTACACCGCATACCCCTTGTCTAAACCCTGATTTTTCGTTTCACAGTGAAATTTTACTTGAGCTACTTATAGGACATCTGGTAAGTGTGATAGTAAATCTAGCAAGTGCCTAGCACATTGGTGAGCAGTATGTCACAAAATTCCGATGCCCCATCATCTTCTGCTACTCTTCGGGCGATCGCCCAAACGTTCCGTCTCATAGGTTGGATTAGCTTTTGGATTCAGTTAGTCCTAGGCGTGGTTTCTAGCATAATTGTGCTGCTGTTTGCGATCTTTTCGCAAAGAGCCGGTAGCCCTAGTAATAATCCTGGTACTGGTTTTGGAGTCTTTTTAGCGGTTTGTGGACTAATTATTTTGGGTGCGGGTATCTATTTAGCTTTCCGTTACACCAGAATTGGCCGACAACTGCAATCTTCTAACTCTAGCAACCGTCCGCGTAAAAGCGAAACTGTACAAGTATTACGCTTAGGTCTGTGGATAAATTTAATTGGCACAGTAATTACACTTCTAGGGGCGCAGGCGATCGTTGGTACACTGGTGGCAAGGTCGATATCTCCGCAAGCCATCACTACACAATTTTTTGATCCAACTCGGATTATTAGCGGTCTTGATATGCTTGTAGTCCAGGCAAACACTAACACCGTCTCAGCACATTTTGCCGGATTGATCGCGTCGCTTTGGCTACTCAATCGCATCAACCGCCCTTAGTCAAGTCAAAAGTTAAAAGTCAAAAGTCAAAAGAATGAAACTGAGTTTCAGTAAAATTTATATTTAAGTTTTCCGAAACCAACTTACACAGGCTTGTAAAAAACCATATAGTCTTTAAAAAACTTCCTACTAATGGGTGGTGTTAAAGCTTACCCAGACTGAAATTTACCTTTTAGGTTTTAATATTATGTCAGAGTCATCTTACACAAAAAGAAATCAACCGAGACAAAATTTTGATCAAAATGCTTGGAGATTTGGTGTACAAGTTGCCTTTAGTGCTGCTGTGTTAGGGCTATGTATTGTTCAGTTGGTTTCAAAACCAAGTAACGATCAGAATACGGCACTTTACTGGGGCGGAGTGACTAGCGTATTAGCATATTGGTTGCCTTCACCAGGACAGAATAAAGACGACAAAGAACAAATGACAATTAACACAAAAACATTTACAGCCACTGATAGTAATAACCAAGGTAGGAACGATACTGTTCTGGCTCAGAGTAATTCCACAACAGTGACAACAGATTCTCAAAACAGATGACCTGGCTATGAGTAAGAATCCAGAAGTCAAAATTCAGAAATCAGAATCAAGTAGTTAGGGACTTCCAGAGAATAAAACATACAAACAATTAATTAGGTCTACAGATTCTAAGAGAGTTTGCCAATCACTTTTCAATTCAGCATCTTGACTGTTTTTTAAACGTAACTCAGCTAAGATATTAAGGCTATCATCCCAGATGCCAGATGCTGCTAAGATAGCAGCACGTTCTCGGAGTGAAGCTTTTTTTAGCTCAGTTTTTAGGTAAGGCTAAAATTCCTATTAAACCCTGAATTCTATTTCAATAAATTAAGAAAGATAATCTTCATCGTCAGAACTGCTATCCCAATTAGAAGCCTCATTAGAGCGGTACGCTTCGGCTTTGGTGCGACGATTTTCTTGTCTTAAAGCTTCTCGTTCTCGTAATGTTAACTGTTGCTTTTCGGTAATGGGTAAACGTTCAACTGTGCGCTTAGAAGATTTTTGGCGTGTGAAGGTTTTCCAAGCAGTTTTCATTCCAACAACAAAACTGCGAGTACCGACTTGAATATTTTGGGCTTGTTTTTTTGTACCATCAATGCTTTGGTCAACTTGTTTAACGACTTGACCTGCACTTTTGACACCTTCACTCACATCATTGGTTAAGTCAGTGATTTCGATGCCAGTGGTGCGGATGGAATTTAAAGTAGGTGGTAACTCCCGCGAAAGGGTATCAAAAAACTTTTCTGCACTGCGGGCGGCGCGTGCTAATTCTTGCAAAGCGGGTATGGCCGCCACTAAAACAGCAGTTAGACTAGCGGCGACTAAGAGTAGGGACAGTCCCAACCAAAACAGAGGGTCAATCACGGTTATGCTATTTACGAGCGTTCCGAAGGCTGGGGAATTGAATCTGAGTCTTCTTCAGTTGTTTGCCGATGCAAGACTTGACTTTCGCGCTGACTAGCATCTATGCCAGCTGCGATCGCTTCCCTTAGTCTATCTAAAGTTTCATCCCAGTTACGTAGTGCGTTGGCAGAAAGACGATCTGCCTGAATTTGCACACTTGTTGATAAATCTTCTGCTAATTCTGGGATGGCATCAGCAGATTTTTTTAAAAGTTTACGCGTTTCGCGTCCTGTGCGGGGAGCAATTAGTAAACCTGTTAAAGCACCGATGGTTGCTCCTAGCATCATACCGCCAATAAAGACTCCAGAACGGTTATTAGACATTTGAATTGTTTTCTCTCCTTACACCTATTTTAGGTGGGTTGTTTCCCCTTGTATAACTAGTATGATTTTATCGAGTTAATTTATCGTGACAATTTATCAACCCGAAATGTTGCGATTGTTCATATCGGCTTTGGTAACTGTTTTTCTCACCCAAAAAGAATTGGATGGACGAAAATAACGTTGTCCAGCTCGCTGTCCTAACAATAGCAGACTGACAATTTGGCGTATTTGCTGAATTTTGAATTGTAGAGATTGATTTCTCAAGCGGAGGTTGCGGATATTTTGCTGACTAATATCAAGATTTTGAGGTGTTTGAGACAGCAGAGTTTGGCTGCATTGTTCATAAGCAGTTAACCTATCGGTTATAAATGCTATTCGTCGCTTAAGTTGCCACACTTGCCAAGCTATGTAGAACAATAGCAGGGAAATGAGAGTGTTAATGATGACTACTAACGTTACCATTGTTTACTTTCATTAGATGATTTGTTTGAGTTGGATGGCAAGCGATCGCTCTACACTACACTTTGGGAATAAGCGATCGCTGATAATAAAATTAGTGCTATTGGCAAAATCCCTATGGAAACTCTCATCATCAACATACCACCTACTGTAGGTCTGACAGACGAGCAGTTTTATCAAATATGTCTAGCCAATGATGAGTGGCGCATCGAACTCAGCGCCGAAGGAGAACTAATAATTATGCCACCAACTGGCGGCGAAAGCGGCATCCAAAATTCGGATATTAATGTAGAACTTGGTTTATGGAATCGTCAAGCCAAACTTGGAAAAGTCTTTGACTCTTCTACAGAATTTCGTTTACCAAACGGTGCTTATCGTTCGCCGGATGCTGCTTGGGTGAAGCAAGAACGCTGGGATGCACTGACACCTGACCAACGGCGACGCTTCCCGCCACTATGTCCTGATTTTGTGATTGAATTGCGTTCTGAGACTGATTCTCTCAAAAAACTGCGTGTCAAAATGCAGGAGTATCGAGATAATGGTGCGCGTTTGGGTTGGTTAATTGACCCCCTCACACCTTTAGTGGAAATTTATCGCCCTGGTGTTGAGGTTGAAGTTATTAATTTTTCTTTTGAACAACCACCTACACTGTCTGGTGAAGATGTTTTGCCAGGATTTGTGCTGTCTTTATCTCTAATACTTAATCCTTAAAAGTTTGAAATTGAATTGTAGAGATTGATTTTTCAAGTGGTGAGAGATTTGAATGAGAAGCGATCGCTAATAATAAAATTAACTTGATGGCAAATACCTATGGAAGCTCTTACCCTCAACATACCACCCGCCGTAGGTTTAACAGATGAGCAGTTTTATCAAATATGTATAGCTAATGAAGAATGGCGCATCGAACTCACTGCCGCAGGAGAATTAATTATTATGCCACCAACTGGCGGTGAAAGCGGTATTAGAAATTCTGGCTTGACAGCTAAACTTTACAATTGGAATGAACAAGCCAAGCTAGGAAAAGTTTTTGATTCTTCCACAGAGTTTCGCTTACCAAACGGCGCTTATCGTTCGCCGGATGCTGCTTGGGTGAAGCAAGAACGCTGGGATGCACTGACACCTGACCAACGGCGACGCTTCCCACCACTATGTCCTGATTTTGTGATGGAATTACGATCTGAGACTGATTCTCTCAAAAAATTACGGGACAAAATGCACGAGTATAGAGATAATGGTGCGCGTTTGGGTTGGTTGATTGATCCTTTTACACCTTTAGTGGAAATTTATCGCCCTGGTGTTGAGGTTGAAATTATCACTTTCTCTATAGAACAACCACCGCAACTTTCTGGTGAAGATGTGTTACCAGGATTTATTTTGTCTTTAACTCAACTACTTCATCCTTAAGATTTTAGAAAAGTGCTATAACAACATAAAAATTCCCTCCTTATTCGGAGGGATGGAATATGTGAGAAGTTAAATTTTTTCTAAAAAACTAGAACTGAAATGTCGTCCGAACAATACCAGTATAGATTGTGTCGTTGTTAGAGTTATGTTCTGGGTTAAATATCACCAGCAATCCTGGTGTAATTGAGATATTGCTATTCAGTTGATAGCGATACAATGCTTCAACACGGTAGGATGTATCAGAGTCTTCACGGCGAGGGCTAGTAGCAGTAAGTACATCTGCACCAAAGTCGTTGTCGGTTACTTTGGGTGGTTGGCCGAAGATGATACCACCTAAGCTACCTTTTTTACCCAAGTCGGGAAAGGCTAAAGTAACTGCCCAATTCCAGATGTCTGCTTGGTCGCCGCGATTGACGTTTGGTAAAAATGTAGTTTCTGCGATCGCGCTAGTATAACCTAGCCAACCAGACAAGACAAATTTCGGGTTCACACGATAGCTGGCTTGAAAACTATAGTGATTGGCAGAAGTAGCGATTCCACGGGGACTTGTAGCAGTACTTCCAGGGCCAGCACCAAACGGTTGATCAGCAAAAATACCACCATATAATCCTGAAACTGCTACATCATTATTAGCACCACTAAAGTATGAGTGGGCGTAGGTAAAGCCCAAGGAAAGTTGCTTGTTCGGTTGAAACGCTATCTGTGCTAAAGCGCCATAACTACCATCGAATAATCCTCTTCCCGCAGTTGGGTCTTCCCCTCTTCTGGCAAGATAACCGCCAGATAATGTAATTGTATCGCTGAGTTTGAAGTTAGCACTAACGCCTGAACCAAAACCAGCACCAGAACCAGTATTACTAGCGCGGTAGATGGGAGAAAAACGACCAGCGCGGGAAATAGAACCCAAGGGAATTGAGGCTAATAAGGGGTTGAAGTTGTAGAAGTTGTCGTAAAATTCGCCACCAATTGCGTCAACAATCACGTTGAGTTTGTCACCAACGGGGAAGCGATACAATAATTTACCGAGTATGACCTCGTTATTTGTGCTGCCATCCCAAGAGAGACGGGTCATGCTTGTACCCGAAGCTGCGTTATTAACGGCGGTGTTATTAGCTTCTAAACGTGTCAATAGTTGGTCTTTACCTGTGAAGCTGGTAACAAAGTTGAGGCGGATGCGATCGCTAAATATTGTATTATTTGTCAAAGGCGCACCACCTGTAGCTCCGGCTCTAAATTGATCAGAGTTTATAGCTCTATCTTCGCCATACACTCCACCCACGCTAAAAATTGCTTCTGCATTGAACTTGGTGGTGGTTGAAAATTGCTGACTTTCTAAGATAGCAGTCCGATTTTCTACACTATCAACTCTTCCCCGGATTGCTGCTAGGGTGTCAGCAAAATCTGTTTGGAGTTTTTGTAAAGTTGCTAGGTCTTCCTTTGTTACTAAGTCTGCTGTACTGCTTGCAATCAATTCATTGACTCGATTCAGGCAAGCATTCAAACCTGCGGCAAACTCATAACGAGTTAGGGCGCGATTTCCGCGATAGGTGCTGTTTGGATAGCCTGCAATACAGCCGTAGCGCTCAACCAATGATTGTAAAGCTTGGAATGCCCAATCTGTAGGTTGCACATCCGAGAGTTGAGAGACGGATGTTACCTGAGCCTGAAACTCATTCTGTTGTTCTGGCTCTGAGTCTGCCACCTTTGTCTCAGAAATTACATTGCTTTGTATCGTAGGATTGGCAGATGCAGTTGTTGCAACGATCGCATTCCAGCCTAGAGCTATTGGTACTATCCACAATGAATGACGTAGAATATCAGGCATTTATTTAAACTTTCCAGTAATGTTATTAAGCTTTTTTGTATAAATCACTGTAAGTCTAAATACTTGATATTAAAGTATCATATTATACATAATTTGAAAGTATTTTTATATACTTTCAAAGACTAGAAGCATTTGTATACAAGCATTTCAGTATATCAGGACAACTCTACTATAGTAATAACACTAATTACAAAAATGCATTAATTTCATGTATTTTATACATTATATACTTTTGAGGCCATCAAAAGTTAGCGAAATTTCGTGTCTGTGCTGCCTTTGTGTAATGGTATTCTCAGCAATGAGCGCTATATCTCTAATTATTTAAATTAGGAGATCTATAAAGATGTCCGTTAGCAATTCACCAACCCAACTCAAACGGGAGTTAGGAGTTTTTGGTGCAACCTTGATGGGGCTGGGTTCGATTGTTGGAACGGGTGTATTTGTCAGTATCGGTATTGCCGCAGGGATAGCTGGGCCAGCAGTAATTCTGGCGGTGGTAATTGGAGCAATTGTTGCCACTTGTAATGGTCTGAACAGCGCCCAGTTAGCGGCTAATCATGCTGTTAGTGGTGGTACTTATGAATATGGTTACAAATACCTGACTCCCGCTTTTGGCTTTACCGCAGGTTGGATGTTTTTGGTTGCGAAAACTGCTTCCGCTGCTACTGCTGCTTTAGGTTTCGCTGGTTACTTCCTAAATATTTTAGGGTGGAGTAGCGATTGGATTGTACCTGTGGCTGTGTTAGCTGTAATTGTGATGACAGTAATTGTATTGAGCGGAATTCGCCGCTCTAATACTGCTAATACAGTAATAGTATCGATAACATTGCTGTCTTTAGGTTTATTTGTCCTGGTTTGTCTACCTCGTGCGGCAACGGTGGGAATGGCAAATTTAACGCCTTTGTTCACTAGTTCGCCAGGGGCAGTACTTCATGCCAGCGCCCTGATGTTTGTTGCTTATACAGGGTACGGTCGCATTGCCACAATGGGAGAAGAAGCGCGATCGCCCAGAGATACAATTCCAAAAGCGATGATTATCTGTTTGCTGCTGACGATGCTGTTATATATAGTTGTCGCAACGGTTGGTATTGGCGCTGTAGGTGCAGATTTTTTAAGTGATGCCGTAGGGCAAAGCAACGCAGCACCTTTAGAAGTTGTCGCCCGCAGCGTGGCAGGTTCCGGTGTAGCTTTGGTTTTAGCTATAGGTGCAATGACCGCAATGTTGGGTGTGCTGTTGAACTTAATTTTAGGCTTGTCTCGCGTGTTATTAGCAATGGGCCGCCGTTCAGATGCGCCCAGATTCTTAGCTAGACTCAACCGCGAACAGAATTCGCCATACTGGGCTGTGATTGTGGTGGGAATTGCGATCGCTCTGTTAGTATTTTTAGGTAATGTCAAAACTACGTGGTCGTTTAGCGCTTTTAGCGTTTTAATTTACTACGCAATTACTAATTTAGCTTCTCTCAAACTGGGTTCATCGGAGAGACTGTATCCGGTTTGGGTAGGCTGGTTGGGTCTTTTATCTTGTTTATTTCTAGCTTTTTGGGTAGACTCAGCTATCTGGCAAGTCGGTTTAGGGTTGATTGTGGCTGGGTTAATCTGGCACAAAATCCGACAGGCAACATCATCGTTAGTGTAAAAAACTATACTAAACCAGCTTGAAAAATCTGGGATGGGGTGAGATGCAATTCCGGAAAAGTTTGGGAGATAATGCGATCGCTATCTCGAAACTTACTGATTTGATATTCCCCATCAACTAAGTTACAGACAGAGATCGTCGGTTGTTTGGGATTCCCGATAAAATTACGTCCACCCAAAGCTGCATAATCGATAATCCAGTATTCGAGAATACCCATCTCTTCATAATCAGCATATTTCAAATAGTAATCGTCCCGCCAGTTAGTGGATACAACCTCAATTACCAAAGGTATTGATGCAGCTAAACTGACAATAGATTCTTTTTTCCATAATGGTTCATTTGCCAAATTGGCACGATTTAGCACCAACCCATCAGGAAAATAGCCAGAATCTTTTTCCAGCGGTCTAACTAGGGCTTGGTTAGGAACTATGTAGGGGAGTCCTAGACGTTTGATTTCAAAAGGAATTTCAATACCTAAAAACCCTTTAACTTCTTCGTGATCTCCTACTGGTTGCGCCATTTCAACAATACTTCCATTATGTAGTTCATAGCGTACCCCGGTATTTTCAGGTAGCCAAGCGACAAATTCCTCAAAGGTTACTAGTTTGGGTATAGCTTGAGTCATAAATAATAGAAAATTGCTGCTTTGGAAATGCTAATTGAATTTTACGGGTCGTGATGCGTAAAGCCCCCCTTTTCCAAAGGGGGGATATAAGCGAATAAGCCAAATTTATTTGGCTTTAAAAACAATTCACCTGTTTTTAAGATACAATAGATATATGCTAAACCTAA
>NZ_JAIVFW010000077.1 GCF_020829595.1 Nostoc sp. CHAB 5844 | reverse complement strand
TTGCTAACCAAGCTGCAATCACGCGACGACGCAAATCCTCGGAGTAAGATACTGGCATCGAATCAAACAATTACTTCATATTTAGGTTATCGTAGTTTGTGGTTCAATTACCTGAAAATTGCTGTAAGAACTGATTTTAATTTAGTAGCAATTAGCTGTCTTGAATTGAATAGCAGCGTAGCCGTGAGCAGGTTGGGGCAGCAAAGAACCAAGCAAGGACATCCATTAATAACTGCTACGTAAGCGGTAGTGTTTGTAATTTGTGCTGCTATCTCTGGAAAATCGCGGAATAACAAGGATAATAGGAACGCATTGTTAATTTTCATGGCACTCTGGCTGACTACTGGCTCCAGTTAGAGTGCCTTTGTTTACAATGAGTCCGTAAATGGCTGAAACTGAGGCAGAGCGATGAATAAGGGTGAATTAGTTGATGCGATCGCGCTCAAGCAAGGAATTTCTAAAAAACAAGCCGATGCTGTTTTAACAGCTGCAATAGAAACGATTATTGAAGCGGTTGCCAATGGTGATAAGGTAACGCTGGTAGGATTTGGGAGTTTTGAGAGGCGCGATCGCACAGAACGCACTGGCAGAAATCCTAAAACTGGGGCAGAAATGCAAATTCCGGCAACCAGAGTGCCAGGGTTTTCGGCTGGTAAAAATTTCAAAGAATTGGTTGCAGTGGTAAATCAAGACTAATTAAGGTTGTCCACCGCACCTCGTCAGCAATTTTTGCGATATTTTTGGGCATTTTATAGCGTATTTGAAATCTTCAATTATGCGCCTTAAGCAAAATTTTAAAGCCGAGGTGGAGTGGTGGAGCCCACTTCGGGGCGCATAGGAAGGCAGGAGGCAGAGGGCAGGAGGGGAAGAAAGGCAGAGGGCAGGAGGGGAAGAAAGGCAGAGGGCAGGAGGCAGAAGGGTTAATCATTCAAAGTTAACCCCCAAGTCTATATTCAAAACCCGTTCAATTCTACGAATGACATCCTCTGTTGCAGGCGCTCTTAAATCTTCGTTTTCTAATTGATACCAGTAAGAACGGCTTAATTTACATTCACGGCAAATATCAGTCAAAGTTCTTTCATCACGCTCCCTTGCTTGTCTTATTTTTTGCCCAAGTCCTGGAAAGTCTAGGACGGTTTCAACTACTCGCTTTACTTGCACTGAATTCATAGATAAGTTCTCCAAGACTAATCTTATTGTACTTTGTCTACAGACGCTTGACAAGTGTATGCAGACAGTTTACATTAATAGTTATAGAGAAAGCGCCCTGACTGCGAATCTGAAGCGCCTCTCTACCCACATATTCATGGAGATCATTATTATGACATCTTCTTCCCCTTCTGCCCTCTGCCTTCTGCCCTCTGCCTTCTCCATTCAATCGGTAGTTCAAATTGAAGTAGATAACTACCTTGCTATTCAGTCAGAAGACACCGCGCGCTACGAAATTGACTCTGTAGACGACATATTTGGCAAGCTCTACAGAGTTTGGGGCGGCGAGAAAGGTATCAACCTACTCGGAACTTTTTATCAAAATCTAGATGGTTTCTGGATATCCCAACCCTGCAACACTACACAACGTAGTGAGTGGGCAACTGACACCAAAGCAGTAAACGCAATTCTAGCAGCATAAACTTTCATCCCCATCACCAGAGCGTCCTTGTGGCGCTCTTTCCTGCTTTGTAGGCAACAGAATTTATGAAACCAAAAACTCTCTTAGTAGCTGTTTTTTCGGCTCTATTTTTCGTGCAGTTTTTCACTGGAATAGTGCCTACTTCATCGCCTCGTGTGGTGGGGTGACTGTCGAAGTGCTAAAACAATACGTGCAAAACCAAGACTCCGCGACTTGCGACCAAGACAAATTGGCGATTCCTCACCCACCCCACTCATCCCGTCAGCCTAGCGGCTGACATTGATTCGGGGGTGTGTTCGTCATCGCCCCGCCATTCTTCCCAGCGCCGCCCTTCGGGACGGCGTGGGGCTGCAGGCGGAAATAGCTCAAGTCAGCCTGGAGATATTGTCTTGGATTTATTCGGTGGCTCTGGCTCCACACTCATTGCCTGCGAACAAACTCTCAGAGTCGCACGGCTATCTGAAATAGACCCAAAATTCGCAACTGTGATTATCACTCGTTGGGAGAAGCTGACTAATCAAACTGCCAAACTAGTTGGAACCCTATAAATAAATCTTATTGCTATGGCAGGCACATCTAAGCACGACTGGGATTACTGGCGATATAAATATGTAAGCGGCGATGAAGCTGTAACTCTGGAGGTGTTGAGCAGATCACCTAATGCGCCAGGATTACGCGCACTGAAAACTCGCTCTACACAAGAATCGTGGGTGGAGCAAAGAAAGGCATTCCGACACCAAGCGATCGCTAAAGTGACCGAATCCGCCACCGCTCAACAAGCCCTGCACCAAACCCAGCAACTAGTGGATGCAGCAGAAGCGATCGCTCGTCACATCAAACTCGCTAAAGCCCTGCAATCACTGGCGGCATCCCGAATTAAAAACCTCAGCCCTACTGAATTGAGTGTGAAAGACCTGTTGCAATTTATCAAGGAAGGGACAAATATTGAAAGACTGGCAATTGGGCTATCAACTGAACGCACTGAGGTGGATGTCAAAATTGATTTTTCCGCCTTGAGCGATGAGCAACTAGAACGCTTGGCTAAAGGAGAAGACCCTAGAAGTGTCCTTAACTGAACTACAAATCAGGGCGCTCTCAGAATTAGAATTGCGACGGCGGCGTAATAAAGTAACGCTCTCGCTATCGGAGTTTGTCAAAAAAAGCTGGCAGATAATTGAACCCAGTACAGAATTAGTCTGGAATTGGCACATTGATGCGATGTGCATACATATTCAAGAAACTCTGCTTGATTGGCACAGACGCAAGCTTGATCCAAGCTACAAGCAGCGCATTCAAAATTTAGTTATTAATGTTCCTCCAGGTAGTCTTAAGCCCGTGCATAATGGGAGCATGATAAATGAGAAAATTAAAGGCCGTATCCCAATCGCTGAAGTAGTTCCAGGCGATAACCTTTTAACTCATAAAGGGAGATACAGAAAAGTGCTTGCAGTGCATGAGCAAGGTGTTTTGCCATTACTGCAAATTACGACATGGAGTGGGAGGATCTTGAAATTGGCTAAAGATCATCCACTTCTGACTACCAGAGGGTGGATAGAAGCTCAATACATTACAACTCAAGATGTGTTGGCTAATATTCATCCAGTTGAAGACGGAGGCACTAACACCATCTCCGTTGAGGAAGCTAGGGTTTTGGGTTATTTGATTGGGGATGGATATTTATCTGGAAACCGAGCCGCATCTTTTACAAATCAAGATGCAGATGCAATCCAGGATTTTATTCACTGCACTCAAGAAATCGGGCATACAGCAAAAATTGTGAGGAAATCAGGAACAGCAGAATCCCCTGTTTGCATTGTCACAATGGCGGAGAAGGAGAAATTCAACACAAGGCGAGGTGTTGGCAAAGTGCGTCAGTGGATGCGATCACACGACCTTGAGGGGAAAAATTCTTATACAAAGCGTGTCCCTGCTGCTGTAATGGGAGCCAAGTCCGATGTAATTGTAGAATTTCTAGCGGCTTACTGGGCTTGCGATGGTGGGATTCAGGATAGAAGAGATATTCCTCGCGCTGGCAGAGTAGGACAACTAATTAACGCAATCAGGCTGGATTGCTGCACGGTCAGCGAAGGTTTAGCCAGGGATTTGCAGCATTTACTTAATCGACTAGGGCTAAGATTCAGACTGAGAAGGAAAGAACACAAGTTGCAGTCAAAAAGGCAAGGAAGCACGTATGTTTCATGGGGGCTTTTCGCATCGGATCAAGATACCGTCGCAAAATTTATGCAAGTTATCGCTCCATCAATAAAGCACGAAAAGTCTTTGAGAGCGCAAGGAACTTTTAGAACTCAGTTTGATCAGGTATTGAATCCCGATCCTGTTGTTTCGATTACAGAGATTGACTCAGGCGAATGTCGATGCTTAACAGTGGAAGAAGACGAAAGTTTCACCATCGAAGATATTGCGGTGCATAACTCACGGGTGCTTTCGGTTTGTGCGCCTGCTTGGATGTGGACAATAGAACCATCTTGGAGGGCAATTTTTTTATCAGCTAACCCCCGCGTAGCTACGCGGGATAGCGTTTATTGCCGGGATGTAATTGAGAGTGATTGGTATCAGAAAAAGTTTTATCCAGACTGGGAGTTGAGAGGCGACAATAATTCTAAATCAAGCTTTTGGAATACCAAAGGCGGTGTTAGATCAGCTTTTGGATTTAATTCTAGAATTACTGGCGATCGCGCTGATTTTATCGGGTGGGATGACCCGCATGACGCTCAAGAAGTTCTCTCCGATGTGATTCGCCAAGGGGTTATTGATCGCTGGGACAGTGCGATCAGAAACCGGGTCAACGACCTTAAATCCTCAGTTCGTGTTGGTATCATGCAAAGATTGCATGAGCAGGATCTGTCGGGACACGTTCTTAAGCAAGGCGGCTGGGTGCATCTTTGCGTACCACAAGAATTTGAGAAAGCGATCGCACCTACGCCACTAGGATGGATTGACCCCAGAACCGAACCGGGAGAATTGATGTTTCCTGACCGCTTTCCGCCAGAAGTATTGGAAGCAGAAAAAACTGCACTTGGCTCTTATGGCTATGCGGGCCAGCACCAACAGCGTCCAGCCCCCGCCGATGGTGGACACTTCAAGCGTACATGGTGGAAATATTACAAGGTCGCGCCCTCTGACTTTGACTTGATTATCCAGTCTTGGGACTGCACATTTAAAGAAACCAAAAAATCAGACTTTGTGGTTGGTCAAGTTTGGGGTAAACGCGGGAGCCAATTCTATTTACTTGATCAAGTGCGAGACAGGATGGACATAAACGCCACTATCGCCGCTATTCGCGCACTTTCTATTAAATGGCCCCAAACCAGTGCCAAGTTAATTGAAGATAAAGCCAATGGCCCAGCCGTAATTAGTTTATTAGAGCGCGAAATTCCAGGACTCATCGCTATTGAACCAGAAGGCGGAAAACTGGTTCGGGCAGTCGCGATCGCTCCTTATGTTGAAGCTGGTAACGTGTTTCTCCCGGAGAATGCGCCTTGGGTTGGGGATTATGTAACCGAGTTCAGCACCTTCCCCAACGGGGCAAACGACGATATGGTGGACAGCACATCCCAAAGTTTGAATTGGCTGCAATCACGGTTGGGTGTTTGGGGTGAGGATACGGCGGTGTGGGGATAGGTTATGAAACGCCAGCCCCGTGGCTGTCGCTTTCATCCCTTCGCTTGGTTGATGGTTCGTGGTGGTAAATATCAAGTAGTTGCTGTATGCGTTCTTGATGCTTGCTCATAGAAAAATCAATTTTACAAGGGCATTGTAGATCGCAGCCACCAAGTATAAACAATGACTTCGCCACCCCCAGACTCAAAAATAGGCAAAGGCTACTCCTACTTATTCTCCACAATTTTGACAGCATTAATCGCCTCGCAGTCGGTGTCGGTGGAGTTCCAAACCGATAAAACTGGTGATTATCACCTCAGTGTCGCCAGTCGAGATTTAAATGTGCAGTTATTTACTGCGGGCGTGGGGATAATTGCAACTATCCTAGGACTGCCGACAGACGCTCTAGCGCTTGCTCTTGGACACTTCCTATCCAAGGAGCGCAAATAATGTGGGATGGCTGGAGCAATTACAGCGCTGGATTAGAAGATTATTCCAGCCCAAGAAAAAGCGAAGAACTACGCCAACAATTCTTAAGCGATGGTACGGTAGGTATTGCGCTGTACTGCGACTTGAACGAAAAACCCCAGGCGGGATTGCAACTTATCGAATCACGTCACTTTACGGACTCGATTATCTCATCACCCTTGATTACCTGCCCGATTTGCACAGCGAAATGGTTGGGGACTACGAAGGAACCGTTATCAAGTTGGGATCACTTGATTATCCAAACCACCCTGCAACTCATCGCTTTGCGGTATTTTGCTTGGGGCGCAATGGTAGCAGTAATCCTGTTGGGATTTGGGATGTCGATTTACATGGATTCACACCCAACTACTCACTCAGAGAGCTTGCCCCAAAACGCGCCGCCTGTGGAGTTGCCCTGCGATGTCTGCAAATCGTCAACAGCAGCAAAACTCCGGCGATGAGCTGGCAGTCTCAAATGGATCGCATGGATTGGCTGGGATTATTGCAAGAGCGCATTCGAGGGGAATTGTCAAATCCTAATCACAATTTGAGAGCAATGGCAGTTCTACCTGAAGAATTCACACCTTCATTAAAAAACCATTAATTTTCCCGTAAACATCCCGTTATGTTTTCTTCCTTCTACTGACTAATTTTGATGAAGTCACAGGGATAGGGATGATGTCAACACGGGAAAGAAACGCGCTTGCAGAAGCCAATAAAAAATTAGTTCATAAAGTTGTTCACAGAGCAAAAAGTACTTGCCGTGAGCCTTACGAAGACTTATTTCAAATAGGATATATTGGTTTATTAAAAGCAGCAGACAGATTTGATCCAACTACTGGAAACGCTTTTAGTTCATTCGCTATTCCCTACATTCAAGGGGAAATTCAACACTTTTTGCGCGATCAATGGCAGTTGATCAAAATTCCGCGTACTGCCCTTGAAACTAAAGCTAAAGTAAGAAGATTGCAAAAGAATTTGGCATCTTTGGGACGAGAAACTGACGCTTCACAAATTGCTTTGGGGCTGGGGATAAAGCAAGAGGCTTGGCAGAGTTTAGATGCGATTGATAGTAATTTGGCTATCAGCTTAGATGAGATGATTCACGAGCCTATCTCAGCAGAAGAATCAGAGGAAATTGATAAAGAATTGCTATTAAAACATCTTGGCAAGCTACGAGACAAGCAGCGAACTGCACTTCTTGAAAAATTTTTCAACAACCTAACCATTGAACAAATAGCCAAAAAACAGAAAGTCTCACCCGAACAAGTGAGAGCTTACGTTAATCTAGGGCTTGCTAAATTAAGGATTTTATTATCACAAGAAGCATGAGTAATTTATCACAATTAGCTACTAATATAAATACTGCTGTAGAGCGATCGCGTTCCTTATACAAAGAAGGTATTGAAACTTTAGGACAAGCATTAACTAGCGATAAAGAAGCAGGATTAATGTTAATTGAAGTGAAATCTACTTTGCCTCATGGTGAATTTACGAAATGGATTGAAGCTAATTGTAAATTCACGCCTCGTCATGCCCAATTCTTGATGAAAATCGCCAAAGAATGGGACAAAATTATGGCAGGTTGGGAGAACGTGAAAAACGAAACGCGTTTCGCTTTTGATTCACCATTACCTTCACTAAGGCAAGCTTTAGCTCTAGCTTCCGCCCAAGCCAAAGAAGAAATTATCCCCAATCAAGCAACATCAAACAAGTATAAAGTAGCACTACATAACCATGAGTGCTACGGTGAGGTTGTTGAAGTTGCGCGAGTCGTATCGAATGGGGATGTTGTAGTTTGTAAGACTTCAATTGGTGAATTCCCATTTCTCAAGAGTGAATTAGTAGGGGAGAATGAATCAATCAAAGCAGTGGAGACTGAAGTTATTGATGTTGAGTTTGAGGATTGCTCTGAGGAATTGCGGGAGGCGATCGCCACTCTCATTGAATATTTTCCAGAGCAGCAGTTGAAGTCGCTACTGGTTCAGGCTCTAGCCTTGGGTAAAGAGTTCTTGCCGGATGACGTGAAAACGATGGTAGCTAGGTGCATGAGCGAAACTTATCAGCTTGGCTCATAGTCTTCGTTCTCTCTTAATTTAGTGCGTAGCTCAAGAAGTTCTTTGTGCAGAGCGCTTTTTTGATTTTCAAGCTGCTGAATTTTGGCGGTTAGCCATTCTAGGTATGCTTGATGCTTTTCTTGCTTGCTGCCAGTCGCGTAAATCATGTAAGTGATACTTATAGCTAAATTATGGGCATTATCACACTAATGTTTACCAATTATATTTAGCAATTATGATTAAATTGCCATTCAAAACATCTCCCAAAGAGTTCGAGAAAGTTGTTGTTGGTAATGCGGAAATTGGTGAATTAGAGTTGCCAAAGTATGGCGACATCAGCCCCAACGAGCGCATATTCATGAAACAAGAAACAGCGAATATCTCTGACCCTCGAAACACCGCTGTAAAATTGGCGCGGACAATTGCGACCAAATCTAATCAGCGAATGATTGATGTTTACAACGCATTTGTCTCTGGGGATAGCAAATCCTTGGGAGATTATTTAGAGGAATTTGTACAGTTTCAAGACTTACTCGAAGAAAGTTCCAAGCAACGTAATTTAGTTTTGGCAACCGCAATCATTAAGCGATTAGTACCTGATTGGGAGCTAGAAAACACTGGCGATGCTAATCAAATTCATCCGCAGTTAGTGCAAGCGGTTGCGGATTTTGGGCGGAAAGAAGAATCAGGCTGGCAAGAACCAGAAGCCGTGAGTGAGGAAGAACAACTGGGAAACTCGACGACGAACACTCTAGTCCAGACTGGAGCGAAATCTACTGGCGATGTCGAAGATACTGGCCGCAAGAAGAAAGATTCAGTAGCAGCAACTTCGGAAACCAGCCAACCTGGATAATTCTCCAGGCGCTGCACTATGGTGCAAAACTGCATCGTGAGGAGTTGCATCTGCAAGAATTAGGTATTGCAACTCTCACATCGTGCTTTGTAAATAGCAACCGCGATCCCAAAAAGGGTGAACCAGCTAAACCCTCGGATTTCTTCTACTTCACGCCAGCAACAGACAAAGACACTAAAATTTCGGCGGCGGCGGCCAATGCTTTCTTTGCTTTGGCTGATGCTGGGAAGTTGCCTGGATGGTGTGTGGCTCAAGCACCTGTAGACAAATTACTCAAAGCCAAGACAAGCGAGCAGTGCGGTCTTGGCGGCTTCCGCCGAGGAGCAACTGCGGAAGATCCGATTAAGCCACTGGTTTGGATTGGTGAGGGATTGGTACTATTCCAACCACGAGTTGAGGATGGGGTTGTTAGGTTCCCCTTGGGGTTTGTGGATACCAGCGGGGAAGTGGAAACCAGTGGCGGTGTAGTGCGAGTGCCAGAATTAGGTAATGTTTGGATGATTGATGGAGAATTCGCGGTTAGCTCATGAAAAATTTTTCAGGATGGGTGTTGTACCCATCCACTGATTAAATGATTCAAGCTGCCACTTTCACCACGCTTTCGGTCGGTTCATACTCCTTCAATCGCTCCCATTCCTCACGCGTAAGTTTGTTAAAAGGTTTGTCTAGCAGTTCGTCGAAGTTTTGCGTGACTACAATTAATTTTTCTAAGCGTTGCTGCACTAAATAGTCTTCAACCGCTATCTGGTGTAGGCGATCGCTCTCTAACAGGGGCGATCGCGCATAAGGGATGAACCGAATAGAAGTGAAAAAGCGATCGTCCTGAGTGGGAAGCGATCGCGCATAAGGGATGAAAAATTTTTCACAACCTTTTTTGACTTACCGCTACGTGGTTGGGGAACCAAAGCACTGATGTAATGCGATCGCCCCTCCAATGTCCAGCGCAGGTTCTATCTCCCTAGAGTTAAAGCTTTCCCGTGCCAAATTTGACCAGGACTTAGCAAAGCTGCAACAGGAAAAATTTGCAATTCCTGTCAAATTGTCGCTGGACACCAAAGATTTTAACCGTCAAATTAAGGGATTGACTGAGGCTCTGCCAGTTGTATCTATTCCCATCAAGCTAGATACACGCCAACTCAACACAGCGATCGCCAGTATTAAAAATATAGAAGTTAAGGCTCACGTTGATTTAGATGCTGATATTAAAGGCTTCAAAAACAAGCTCAAAGACTTAAAAACTTCAGATCTACTCAGTGAATCTCAGCTCAAAGTATCTGTGCAAACAGATTCAAGAAACGGTACAGAACAAGTCAAGATTTTGCAACAAGTTCGCAAAACCCTTGACAATATCGAAAAGAATACCAAAAGAGCCGGTGTAATTGGTAAGGTTGCCGATGGTTTTCTGTATGGTGCTGCAGGCAGTGCCGGTCTAAGGTTTGGAGGTGGGGTACAAAGTTCCCTTAAACAGAATTTTGGTTTAGACTTTGCAAAACTTGGTCAAAAATCAGCAAATGTATTATCTGTTCCTGTAAAATTCTTCACAGAAAATGAACAGCTAAAAACCGTATTTGCCAAAATTGGAGGCGATTTAGGTAAAAGCCTCAAGCAAGCGGGATACCGTTTTGGCGATGCGATTGTTGCAAGTTTAGAGGTCAACGAAGGCAACATTTTAGACCGAATTGGCGCATTTAATAAAGAATTATTTAATCCTCAAGAGATAGTCAAAAACCTGCAAAAGGCACTCAATTATTCCAAGTCAGCATCCAGTGACGTAGTTGGGGCGCTATTTAGTGAGGATGTACTAAGGAAAGCTACGGAACCGTATGGTAAAACACTCTCCGCATACCGCACACAGGCTCTAAAAGATAGAGCTATACCCTTAGTCCAGCAAAGAGCTGCGGAGATATCCCAAAATAAATCTGTCAACTCTGGAGCAAGGGCAGTAAAAGCAGACACCGAAGAAATCCTTATTGTCACTGGTGGTTATGCTGGGGCTAGGGGATTAAGCGGTAAAAGCTTACTGTCTGGGCAGGGGCGATCATCACCCGGAATCAATGAAGACATCAAAGGGCGCAACGCTGCGGCGATTTGGGTTAGAAACACTGACTCAGATTTACCCCAACAATCAATGCGTGATGCGGGGAAAAAGGCTCAGGCTTTGTTTACATCTATCGCCAAGCCAATTTTTCGGGGATTTTCAAAAGATGCTGTAGAAATGGCTGCTCAAGCTTTGTCGGCTATTGAGATTAATCCCAAAATCAAAATCAAATTTATTGGTGAAAGTGGCGGGGGATTTGTAGCCGAGGAAGCAGCGAAAATCCTTGAGTTGATGGGGGCTAAAGATAATGTTGAATATCTTGGCGTTGGAACTCCAAATTTAATTGGAGGACTGAATGCGAAAGGACAAAAAATTATTTCCCCAGATGAGATTTTAGGAGCAGAAGCTTCTAGCTTGTATACAAGGTTAGGATTAGCCAATACTCGCACACCCAGCCAGCAAATTTTAGGCGTAGAGGGACACCCATACGACAATTACCGCAATGCTGGAATTGCGGAAGTCATGAACTCTCTTCAGGGTGCGCCTCAGCAATTTAATCGCAAAGATATAAAAGATGCCAGAGCCGCAGCCAACTCATTTAAGTCCGAGGATTTATCAAAGCTAAATCTTCATCAGTTGGAAGGTTTTGCTCGCATGGCTTTTGCCAACCTACAAAACGTTAGGCGACAGATATTAATTGCTTCTCTTGATACAAAAGCTGAGTTAGAAGAAATTGCTCAAATATTTGAGCAGGTATTTGTCAGAGCATCCCCTGAATCATCTGGAATAACCAAAGCTAGGGAAGTGCTGACTAAAGCACAAGAAATCTACCAAGCACTAGACGAGCAAAGAGGTACTGAGGCGGGGCTTGCTGCACAGAAATTATTGCAAGAGTTACAAATCCATGAAAAAGAATTTCTAGCTGCTTATGAGGGCGCTGTTGGCACAACAAAAGCCAAAGTAGAATCTCTAAGCGAAATGTATCAAGACTTGGCAGAGAAACTATCAGATCCATCCCTCTCGCTTAAGGGTTCAAAGCCAGCCCCAATTAAACAACCAATAGCGCCTGCATCCGACCAACAGGTATCCGCTATCAAGAACCTTGGTCAAACCTACAGTAACACCGCAAAAACACTGCCTCTCCAGGACGATGTAACTACCAAGCAACTTGCTGCCGACATTAGAAGATCGGCAGACGAATCTAGGAAAGCGATCGCTGATTTGGTTGCTGCATTTGGAACTAATGCACCACAGTTCGTCAAGCAAGCCGCAAAAACAGCTAGGCAACAAATTACCCGTGCAGAGAAAAAATCCCAACAATACTTTAAAGAGGGAGAGGAATTAGGTAAAAACGTTGGCGCTGGACTTGACCAAGGGATTCAAGATGCGATCGCTCTGGTACGAAAGTCTGCATCTGAATTAGCAAATAATCTGATCAACCAAACAAAAGATGATTTAGAAATACATAGCCCTTCTAAAGTTTTTGAGCAGATTGGTAAATTTATTTCTCAAGGGCTTGCTATTGGCTTGGATGGTGCTGATGCAGCCAAAGATTTTACTGCTGGACTAGTAGATGAGTCCCAAAAAGGTGCGTCTTTAATGTCTAAGGCGTTTAACTCACTTAAAGGTGTAATTGGTGGGTTTTTGGTAGTTCAGGCTCTAGGGTATGCACAATCTTTGCTATCTGATTTAGTCAAAGACGCAACTCAAGCATACATAGAATTAGATCGCCTTAAAACTGCCCTCAATTTTGCATCAGGTGGAAGTGCGGGTGGCGCTCAGAATTTAGCATTTGTCAGGAAGACAGTTGAGGATTTAAAGGTTCCTCTCAAGGCATCAACAGAGGGGTTTGTGCAACTGGGTGCCGCTGCTAAGGGTTCGGCTCTAGAAGGAAAAGAAACTCGTGAATTATTTACGGGGATTTCGCAAGCCAGCACTGTACTCAGTCTAAGTGCTGACGATACTAAAGGTGCGATCCTGGCTCTGTCGCAGATGATTTCCAAAGGTAAGGTAAGCGCCGAAGAGTTGCGTCAGCAATTGGGTGAGCGTTTGCCAGGGGCAATGGGGATTGCAGCCAGAGCATTAGGGGTGACAGAGACGGAATTCCAGAGACTTCTGGACTCTGGGCAAATTCTCTCTCAAGACTTCCTGCCTAAATTCGCCAAGCAACTACAGAGTGAATTCGGAGATGCCGCCAAAGAAGCATCGGGCAACGCTCAGTCTGCTGTGTTCAATTTAGAAAATTCATTTCTTAGCCTACAACAAGCAGTGGGTGAGGCAACCGCTCCAGGGGCAGCAGCAGGAATGAACTTGTTAGCGGAAGCAATGAAACTTGCAACAAAATTTGGTACGGAATTAGCGCTGATTTTTTCAAGTTTAAATATCGCTCTTGCTGCTCAGTCATTGCCACTTTTCAAAGATTTATTATTTACCCTGTTCAAAACCAAGTCAATTCCTGGAATTTTTAGTGCTATCAAAACAGGTGCGATCAAGGCAGGAAATGCTCTTAATAACTCATTTTCTGCTAAGGTTGGACTTGCGGTATTTGGCGTATTAGAAATTGTTAACTTACTAAATCAGCAAGTCAACACCGATTTAGTGAAAGGTTTCGAGAAAGCCGCAGAAGCGGCTCAGGAAGCCGCCGATGCTTCCGAAAGAGCGTTTGAAAAAAGCAGAAATCGAGGAGGTAAAAACGCTCCCACACCCGCTTTTGAACCCCAAGCAAGTAGCGGAGTGGGACAGACTGTTGATAATTTCTTGATCAAACCTTTAAGACCCTTAAGGACGGTTTCTGCAAATCCACTTTCTAATTTAGCTTTAGCAGCTATTCCAGGTATTGGAATACCCTTGTCTAAGATTGGGAGTATGCAAACCACAGGTGAATACGAGCGCGACGAGAACTTAAGAAACTTTGCCAATCAATTATCAGCCTCTAGGAAATTAGGAGCCACTGTATCAGTTAATTTCGCCGAATTGCAAAAAGGTTCAGGCGCAGCAAAGGATTTTATCAGCATAGATAAACAGCTACAACAAGCTGAACAACAAAGGCGAATTTTGCAAGGGAGAATAGAGCGCGAGTATTCCCAAAAAGGACTGCCAGTTCCTATAGATATCACCTTTGAACTAAATCAAGCAAACAAAAATATTGCCGAACTCAACGAGAAGCGAGCCAACTTATCAAAACCCTACACCGATGATTTAATTAAAGTTGAACGCGATATTAATAATTTAAAAGCCTCTTTAAAAAATTTAGATACACCCGAAGCTATTAAGAATCTAGGAGAGGACGAAATTGCTCAACAGAAGTCTCTATACGAGCAGACAATTCAACTCCAAGAAAAAATAAAAGCTAAGGCGGAAAATGTTGCGGCTGCCATGCGGGCTGATCCCATCAGAGCATTCACTCAAGCCCTGCGTGAGTTAAACTTAGCACTCGCTGAGGGACAAGAGAAAAACGAGCAAAAACTTGCAGATCGCAAACTAGCTAACACCAGAAAAGCGATCGCCGGCTTCTCTACCAACAAATTAGCAGCCAGACAACTTGCGCTTAGTAATGCTAATGACGAACGAGAAATTGCTGCCGACAATGCTGATAAGCAGCAAGCGATTGTTGCAGGGCTTGAAGCTGAAGTGAATAGACCAGAATTTCAGCCTACCTTAAAAAGACTAGGAGTAGCGCCAGATTCGTCTGCTGCCAAAATTGACGATGTGCTGAAGAATACTTCAGACGATGCAGACAAGGGGGTATTGGAGAAGCTTAAAGCTTTTGCAGAATCAAGGCTCAAACTATCTCAAACAAAACAGGTTGCCGATGATGCTAAACAGCGTTTTGACCAGCAAGTTCAAGATAATGCCTTCTTCACCATCGAAGACAGCGCTGCTAATTCCCGCGCTCGGACTACTCAAACCGAAAACCAGAATATTGCCAAAATTAGAAACGCTCAGGCGGCAAGGTTGTTAACAGAGGAAGCCGCTAATGAAAAAATTTCCAGAATCCAATTACAAAGTACACGATCGCAACAGAAAAACATTGACCAGCAATTAGCCTCATTGCGAATCTATCATCAGCAAGGTGCAATTAGTGCTGAGAAGTTTGCTGAGAAAGAGCGTGAGTTAACCACCGAACAAACCAACCTAGAACGCACTGAGGCGGAGAATAGACTTGCTATACAACAAGCAGTTACGCAACGTCGCCTGAAAGATATTGAATTTGCCAACAAGAAGGCAGAAAGCGCGATCGCACTCACTCAAACTAATGCTACCCGTCAAGCCAAAGAAAAGCTTTTGGCGGCAGGACTAACCCCACAGGCTCAAGACCAGTTCTCTCGTGAACTAAATGCCATTGACCAAAACACCACGACTGATAATATTGCTCTGATCAAGAAGAAGATTGCCCAAAATCAGGAGTCACGTAAGAAAGGCGATATTGATCCAAAACAAGCCGCAGAAATCCAGATGTCTCTCAACCAAGAATTAGCCAAAGCTCAAGAGCAGTTGGTTGACCAAAAGATTGCGGGCGAGGAGAAATACCGGGAAGTTGTTGAGCGTAACGTTCAGCGCATTATGCAAGCTGAAGACAACCGCTTTAAATCGCTGACATCCCAACTTGAATATCAAAAAGCTGGTCTAGAACTTTACAGTGCCAGTTTAGAGCGCACTAAAACGCTTGAAGAAAGTCGCTACAACTTATCTAAAGCATTATCTGACGCAGCGATTTCCCCTCTAGAAACCAAACGCGACAACGCTAATCGCGCTTTAGAACTTAGCCGTCGTCTCAAAGACGACAATCTTGACCCCACCGTAAAAAGCGCCATCACCTCCCAGTTGGGGGCAATGGGATTTGGGACTGATGAACTGCAAATTTTACAGCAGCGATCGCAAATCGAAGATGAAATTGCAGCGAAAAAACTAGAGGCATTGAAGTTAGAGCAGGCTTATCAACGCCAAGCATTACAACTCGACCTCAAACGTCAAAAGATTGCGGCTGAGACTGCTTTGTATGATGCCCAATCAGCCCAACTATCTGCTGCTAAATCGAAACTAGATGCTGAGGCCGCATTACGAATTGCTCAAGCAAAGAAAGACCCCGCTGCCATTGACGCAGCGAAAACTGGGATTGAGATTGCTAATAGAGAAATTGACCTCAGCAATAAACGTTTAGACAATGCCTTAGCAAATCTTGGCGCTCAAGACGAACTTGCCAGGAATGCAACTTTAACTCAAGAAGCAACTCAACGCTCTGCCATTGACCAACAACTCGCAGCTGATGGGGCAAGGAAACAAGCATCGGCATTGGAGCGGGTTGAGTCGAGTGTTAAGAGAACTTCCGAAACTCAGCACTCAGCACTCAGCACTCAGCACTCTAATGAAGGCTGGGAAAATCCCTTTATTCAGAAAAAAGGCGAGGGGATGTTCGATTACTCCAAGCGTATCCACGACGCAAAAATGTTTGGGCAAATCGTAGAAACCAATAACCGAACTTGGAGTGCTAGTGATGAAGTTGTTGCCACTAAAGTGATTAGTCCGCAAGTTGTCAAAACTAATGTAGTTGGCAGTAATGTAGTTGGCAGTGGAGTACCACCAATTCAAAGTGCTGATTCAACTGAAAAGCCTAAAGAATTAGAACTTACGCAAATTAAGCCGGAACCTGGAGAAAATTTATTCGATACCTACCAACGCCAGCGCGATGAACTAAGCCTGATGCCCAAAAAACTGGAACTCACACCTGTTGACCAAGCTTCTAGAAACAAACAATTAGAAATTACCCAAATCAAGCCGAAACCTGGAGAAAATTTATTTGAGGCTTACCAACGCCAGCGTGACGAGCTTTACAATATGCCACCTATTGACCAAACTGCGTCCAAGGTTGATGCTGCCAAAATCACGCCTCCAGAACAAAGTGGTGGTTATGCCCAGTTTGCTGAAGCTTTAAAAATTGCTAACCAAGATGTTGTGCAAAGGTTAGATAAACTTGTAGATTCAATGGCAACTGTTGCTGCTTCACCGCGCAGTCTTACTGTTTCTACTCCCAATCCTGTGGATGATGCGGCTGATATCATGAATAAAATCTCACGCCAAGGGGTGAGGGGGTCGGGGTTATGAAAAATTTGAGCCAGTTGCGTGGGCGGCTCCGCCGACTTGAGCAAACTGGCGTTTCAGGAACTATCCCCATCAATCAACCTGCCGTCAGCATAAGCAATACCCCATTCTGGATATTGGGCTATTAACTGCTTGATTTTGTTCCACAACGCCACATCATCCCAGCATTCTTGCCACAACTGAGTAACTGAAGATTTCTGTTGTGAAGCCCACAACATATCCTCTATTGGAATAATCACATGAAGCCTCTTATACGGTGATTCTGGTTTACGAGTTGATGATTTTACTGCTGTAGCTGTCATGACTCACCGCCTATCGCCCAAAACCTCTGCAGTGACACACGTTTAGCTGTTTCTATTAACTGTTTTTCTTCTTCTGGTACGTCATCAATCAAATGTTCAATCTCAGCCTGTTCTAATTCCCTATTTGCAGCAGGTAATGCTTTTACAACAACATTATTACCAGGATGAAACCCACGATGACGATATAAATATTTGAAGTGACGCTTATCTTGGGGCGGCAAAGAAGCCCATACATCCGCTTCCCACCCCGGCGGGATAAAGTCAGCAGGTAGGGGTAACAGGTTTTGGATTTGGGATTGGAGGAGTGCGATCACTTCACCTTGCTCCTGAATTACCTGGTTTTGCTGCTCAAACTTGGTCAGTAGTTCTTCAATTAACTTCTGACTTTGCGGGGCTAATTCTGCCTCTCTAGTCTTAAGAGCGAAATAGGTTTGAGCAGCAGCAATTTCTGCTTTTCGTGGGTCGCCATTCATCGCTGTAAGGTAGCAAGCATAGCGCGATAATTTGTAATTAGATTGCCTAGAACCTCCTCCCTGCTCACGTTCCACCACATTACCAGCGTTGGTAATGTGGTTTTTTATGTCGTAGCCTGAATTTTGGCAAGCAAGTTTTGCCCGTTCAATTGTCTCTTCAAACCTTTGCCATCGAGAGTACCCTAGCAACGGCTGAAGCTGGCGTGCTAACCAATACTCATTACCATCAATATCAAGAAGCCTAATTTGGTCAAAAGGATTTGTGCCGTTATTGGTCAATGCAATCTCGCTCATGGTTTCTCCTCCATAGAGGGGGGTAAATTATTGCCTCGTTTCTGGTTGCAACCAGAAACGAGGCTAATCGCAAATTATTAAGTCTGTTGCTCCCACCCTTGGATAGTGGGATTAAGTGGTCTATGGTTAGTGTTAGGGGTGTCAGTTCGCAGCTACACCAAAAACATTGGTAGCCGTATCGCTCAATCAAAAGCTTTTTCCTGTACCGCATCTGCTTAGGAGGTAGGCGTTTTGTGCGCGTAAAAATTTCCCCCATGCAAGATGCAGAGGGTTCTGTTATTGTTTGATTAATCATGAACTTCACGGTTTATGAACAGCCCAAGAGTGGAGCCTCGAAAACAACGCTCTTGGGTTTTAATCGCTCCTCATTATGGGTAATCGTTTTTTATTTTCGGCAAACTCAGATCATGTCTGCTCGTTTCCATAAGGACTTCGCCTGACTAAGTAATCCAGTACAGTGCTGATCCGGTCAATTGCAGCGCTGGTAGTGCGCTCAAATTCTTCCCGTTGGCGTTCACGGGCTGCAAGTTGCTCAAAGTTTTGCTGATGTATTTCCACTATTTGCAGCAATCCATCCACTGCCCCAGTTAGATCACTAACTCTATTAGTCAAACCGTTAACTGTATTAGTTAACTCAGTTACCGACTGTCCCAACTGGGCTGTTGACTGCCTTAATTCCGCATTCACTACCACTTGATTATCAAGTTGCTGTGCCACTCGGTCTAATGTCGCTTCTATTCTGTCTAATCTATCTGGTCTATCTTGAGTCATAAAAAATTCGTAATTCGTAATTCAAAATTGAACATTGTGCGGACTCTTGTGAGGTCAGACAAATGCTATCCGCGTTTGAAGCGATCGCACTCTGTACGAGAAGCGCGATCGCTCTTTGTCCCTTGAAAGGCGATCGCTTTTATATTTGTCCTTGGTCGCTTGCTGCGGACTGAAAAATCTGTTCAGCAGTTAAATTTAATTCTGGAAAAATCAGCGATTCGACGCGATTGCTTCCACGAAACTGCCGTAACTGATACTCTCCTTCAACTAAAGAGTAAACCGAGATAGTTGGTTGTTTGGGATTACCAATAAACTTTCTACCACCTAGTGCGGCGTAATCTACAATCCAGTATTCTGGAATGCCAATAGCTTCATATTGTCCTAGCTTGGTGAAGTAGTCATCTCTCCAGTTAGTGCTTACAACCTCAACGACTATTGGGATTGACTCTGCTTGAGTAAGAGTGGATTCTTTTTTCCACAGAGGTTCATTTACCAAATTAGAGCGATTAATTAAAATTACATCTGGCAAAAAAGCAGATTCGCTTTCAGGTGGTTTTACTAATGCTGCTTTTGGACTGCCTAATGGTAGTTTTAAGCGAGTGTATTCTAGAATAAATCTCTCGATTAAAAACAGAACTATTTCCTCATGATCTCCCGTTGGTGGTGGCATTTCAATCACTACTCCATCGTGCAGTTCATAACGTCTACCAGAATTGTCTGGGTATTTAGCAACGAATTCATCAAAGGTTACTAGTTTTCGTAAAGCTTGAGTCATAAGTTTTGTTGGTTAAAGGGCGATCGCTTTTTTATGCTGCTTGTTGATGCTGCACCAAATTAAGCAGAGGAGGAAATATTTTCGATTTGTCAGTAGAAACCAACACAAAAATACAGCGAGCAGAAATCGGTGAGCGAATATAATCGTAAAGAATGCTAAATGCTCTACTTGTTAGGTAATGAGCATTTCTCAGTAAAACCACGACTCTAGAACTGTCGGGACTAGCAAGTAACACACCCACTTGTATAATAAGCGTTTCAATGTCTTGGGATTCGTAGCCATTGGTGGCTTCAAAATCAATGATTTGGTCACATACAAATGTGGTCATTATTCTGCCTCCGTATCTTCTATTTTTTCAAATGTTCCATCTGCACACCGCCGCCAACCATCCACAATTTCATCGTCTTCAGGGTTTCGGGGCTTAGATGGATCTCGCCAGTCGTAGTCAATCTTAGGCTTTGGTTTCTTTTTATTTTCTGGCTCGTCGTTTTCAGTCAATATCTCCTCCTTTATCAGTACTAGAGCGATCGCCACTGTACGATTCGGGGCGATCGCTTTTCTCCATACACAATGGTACACTAAGTCATACAAAAACGTACATAAATCAAAAACCCGCTTGCTTGTTTTCAGCAGCGGGCTTTTCTTTTATCGCGTGAACGATGTGATCTCTAAATTGCCTGAGAGATCGATTCTCCTCTCTCAGGCTGCTGATTCCCCCATTAGCTTTTCCTCCAGCTTTATTAATCTTTGTTCAAGTTCGTTGATTTTCGCCGTTTCTGGCATCTCCGCCGCGTATGCCTCTAGGTAGGACTTGAGGACATCGGTTAATCTTCTGCCTTCTAATTTCGCTTTCTCCTCACAGATTTTTTTTAATTCACCGTTAACTCTGAAAATGATTCTGTCGTCCGCTTTCATAAATTCAAATGATGCCGTGATGATCCAAATATAAACTCGTCTAGCCAATTTTGTTATATGTTGGCATACATCTTGACACAATGTATAACAATGGCATACATTAGATACATAAAGCAAAAAGCGACCGCTCCGACTACCAATCAAGTGCGATCGCCTTTTGTGAAAACACCCTCAATAAAAAGAGCGTATTCAATGAGATTAACATTCAAATCAGTTCAACAACAAGCTCAGTCCTGCGGACACAGCGTAGAGAAAGCAACAACTGGTTACACCGTAAACGGTCAAACTTTCCGCCTCTTAGCTGAAGTCGTCAACTACCTAAACACCTGCCTTGAAGCTCCAGTCACCCCAGACTTGACCGTAAACGAAGTCCAACAACTAGCAAGTCATTTGGGTTTCTTGGTTCAACCAATGGATGAAGGTTACGGCATTTTCTACCACGGTCAATTACTTGGTCTGGCTAAATTGCTGAGTGAAGTGGTTGAGGCATTGCCACAGTACAAAGAAGCGATCGCTAAGTATTACGAAGAAGAACAATCAGAGCAAGCGATCGCTCAAACTGAAATTGAACTTCACATTGCTGAACAAGCCCAAGTTGTAGCACCAGAAATTGAATTCACTGACATTGACGGATTTTATAATTTCGAGGCACGAGTCAACAATGAAGTCATCGCCGAACTTTCGCATGATGCTTTCAATGATGAAAAGCCTTGGTATGTAACTGTTGCTGGAGTTGAGGTTTATCGTAGTGAACTGTGGTGCGAGGCGACTGATTGGGTGAAACAGCAGTATGTTGCAGGTACATTAGCCAAACATCATTCAGAGAAAGTTCAGGTATTAACCACCCGTGAGGAACGAGCAGCAACAATTGAAGTTTTAGAGCAACACGGTGATGAATTCGTTGTTCATAACTGTGAGAATGGACATCACTATGTAGTGCGTCCCAATCAAGTGGAAGCCAACGAGCGCTGCGAATGCGCTGATTGTCACTATCGAGCGGTGAAATGCAAACACCAGATAGCGGTTGAAGACTATTTAGTGCAGCAACGCTTAGAAAAATTAATTGTAGTCACGCCAAACTTTGATGAATTGCTAGATAAACCTTTTGACGAACTTACGCGTAAAGAATGGGAGCGATTAAAGGATTGTCAGCCAGTCGAAAGCGTTGAACTGGTAGCAGCTTAATCATTCGGGATGGGTTTTGTACCCATCCTGAAAAATTTTTCATGAACGAGGTGAAATCATGTTGAAGATTGGAAATTTGGTGATTAATTTAAGCGCGATCGCCTACGTTGATTTAGAGGCGAAAAAAAGTTACATCGTAGATAGAGAAGAAACACGAGGAGTCAGAGTTTACCTGAAGGTATCTGACAATGCAGGAAATTTAGCAACTCTGTTTTTCAAAGGGTCAGAAGCTGAGTATTTGCGGAAGTATTTCCTTTCAGTAACGGCTTTGTGTGAGGTAGGCGAATGAACGATACACCACAACAAGTTATAGGCAGTTTGACTATCCGTAACATAGATGACTTACAGCAGTTTTCAGGTAAATAGACCACAGTGATTGAACCAACCGAAAGTATCATCCTCGGTAATAGAATTTACAACTTCAGCCATTGCTTGATTGAGCGATTCAGAAGTACGCGCCTCACAG
>NZ_JAIVFW010000076.1 GCF_020829595.1 Nostoc sp. CHAB 5844 | reverse complement strand
ATCTAATAGTTTATCTTCTTCTTCTTGAGTTAGGTTAACAGTATATTTAGCTGACATACTTTGGAATGAGTTTTTATACCATTATCTCATCTTCATGTAAACCTGTCAAAATAAGTTTGGTGGACTACTAGCAAATATGTTGGCCGTCTCAAGGAGTTACAACGATTGCACCGCCGACATAGTGCTTTTTGGATTGGAATGCAATAGTCAGTTATGGGTAGGAGCAATGGAATTTTGGGCTGATTTAGCTCATGAATTGATGCGTTTGAAGTCCAGCAAACTGCCCTATTTTCAGCCAGGTCTACGGGCTATGACTCTTATCCAGTCTGCTTTATAACTTCTTTGTCACCCCTTCAGGGGTACGCCAAAAAAACGTATCCCATTTAATGGTTGAACCAGCAAAATACTAAACACTAGGGAAACTAATGCCCAGACAATTAAAAGATTACGAATTAAAGCAGTATTAGCACGCCAATAAGAACGGCGCTGATGATCATCCATTGTTATGTGCCGTAAGTGCATCACAAATAATAACAAGAAGTCGCCATTTTCCTGATGAATGCTCGTATTATTTTTAATAAATTGTATTGCACCAAAGCCCAACAAATGAAATTCGCAGCAAACAAACGTAGGCGCTTTGCACACCACGCAGAAAAACAAACAATTTATTGCAGATATTAGAGACATTATAGATGAAAGCTGTTGTCGTATTTGCGATCGCATCAGCAAATAGAGCCTTCAGAAGCATTGACTGGATTGAATAACTAACGTGCATTTCGGCTTCACTTATACCACGAGCCATAATTTATGTTTATCAGGATACTCAGCACTGACCCGATTTATTTTTTCCGAATTGTTGCGATCGTCATATTTTCTATCAGTTTACATGAACTAGCTCACGGTTGGGTGGCAATGAGTCAAGGAGATGACACACCACAAAGAACTGGTCATCTAACCTTCAATCCCGTAGTTCATATGGGCTGGGAATCCATTATATTTCTTTGCTTTACAGGTATAGCGTGGGGACAAATGCCTGTTAATCCTGCTAAATTTCGCTTTGGCAAGTTAAGTAATATTTTGGTATCCGCCGCTGGCCCATTATCAAATCTGGCATTAGGTATTTTATTTATAATGTTGCTAAAAATTTCTTCTGCACTCAATTTTTTAGGACTGTTGAGTGGAGACTTTTTTTATTTAGCAGCACGGATAAATTTGACTTTATTTCTATTTAATTTGCTACCAGTTCCACCACTGGATGGATTTCATGTTTTTAGTGAAATTTTTCCGCAATTGAAGCCATTAGAGAAAACTAATTTTGGGATATTCGCCATGATGTTTCTCTTTATGATTCCTGGGGTGGGAATAGGTTTAAGCACAATTGCTAACTTCTTTATATATACAGTAGTTGGGCTGTAAATTGCTAGTTTATTAGCTAATCCAAAGGAAATTTTAAATGAGATTCAAACACCCTCTTAGGATTGCTGTTACTAGCATTGTCATGGCTGGTGCTGCTATAGTTCTGTATTCGGAAAAGTCGACGGCCACTACAGTATTTTTAACTCAGGCTGAACACCAGTCGCATTCGATTATAAATGCTAACAATAGACAGTTCACACAAGTTAAATTAATACCATTAACTTTATCTAGATTTGTCTTAGCAAATGTAGAAATTGGCAATAAAAAACTTATTGCATGTTGGATTCAACAGCCTTCACCGCTAACTAATACTGTTTAATTATTAATGAGATTACTAATTGTTGGCGGCTTTGGTTCTGTAAGTATTGCAGGAAGTTCTTCTTTAATGCAGCGTTATCTTAATGTAATTAACCGCGAATTTGTAGTAATTGTTCGCTGTGTTATTTTGTTGTTATGCATTTTGGTGATGAGCAGTATCGGAATATTTCTATTTTCATATACACATCCAAGTTATTATAGTGCTTGCCCAAAACCTAAATTTTTACTAGTTAATCAGAGTAGTAAATTTGACCAACAACCTTTGTTTTTGTGGTAGGAGTATTTATCAAGTTTTAAAACCACAGATAGTTAAATATAGCAGTTATAAATGAGTTATTAAACAAATTTATTTTCTACTCCTTGCCTTCATGAGTAGTTTAGATAGGATTGCTACATAAATTTACTCTATCTTGAGAGCGATCGCACTTAAGATAGATGTTTAATTAACAAAGTAACTCATGTTCTGGGCTGTACAGCATTAAATATGCATCTCTGGGCCATAAATAAGTTCTGACTTCTGCTAGAGGAATATTAACCTTTATTACAGATAGTCTTGATATGTCTTTGAAAAAGCTGATTGGTTCAAAAATAGGTTAGATTTTGACAAAATCTCATTACTAACCTGTACTTGAAGCCAGCCAATTAGTTCCAAAAATGTAAAAATAATGGAGTACAGTCTGGTCATGATAAATTTGATTTCTAAGGCATTTTCTCACATTAGTTCCTTGCTGAATGGACTTCAGGTAAAGCGGTTTGTGGCTGTAGTACTAGTTGGATTTTTAGTACTGACAACAAACGCTAATATTGAGCGTGGTAACAACAAAGCTGTAACCAGAGAGCTTGATAGAGTAGTACATCAGGATGATGCTGATAGACCAAAAACCACCGGTGAATGGAATAGAGAAGCCCGCCAAACCGAAGATGCTCCTGGTAAACGCGCTCAAAGAATTGCTAAAGAATCAGCAGAAGCCGTAAAACAATGGGGTTCAGTTTACCCAGATACTGCTAAAAGAAGTGCAGATAGCGTAGATGAAAATACAAACAGGTAATACCATTTTGGATTTTGGATTGACTATCTCTTTTTGTATCTAGGTTGTATAGCAATCTTAAATCATTCGTAATCAACAAGACCCCTAAGCTCCCCAACTTCTTGAAGAAGTTGGGGAGCTAAACTTTTTTATAGCCATTTTCAATTGAAAACCGCTGTAAATTCTCGTTATTATTGGTATGACAAACTGAAGTTGACAATGCGATCGCCTAGGCACTGATGCGAGAAAATTTGAGTGTAATTTGGTTCACGTTCATGTCGCAGCCGGAATGCCAACTTGTAGACGGTTATATTGCACTCAAATGAAAACTTATGGCTTGACAATTAAAGAACTCACAGAAGCCGTAGGTGGCAGGATTACGCCGCGTATGGTACGACATTACCATCAATTGGGGCTATTGCCGCAACCAGTACGATCGCCCAGCAATTACCGTCTCTACACTGAACAAGATGTCATCCGACTGCAAAGGATTGTGGCGCTGAAGCAGCAAGGGTTCCAACTCAACCACATCCGCAATATTTTGGAAGTAGAACCAGAAACCGAAAATCTCACAGCGCAATTACAACAACAGTATCAGGCGATTATGCAACAAATTGCCCAATTGCGACAAACAGCCTCAGCATTAGAAGGATTATTAGGACGCGATCGCCATTGTCAAATTATGCAGGCAGAAGTCCTCGCCCAACTCAAGTTATTAGAAGTCGAAACCCAAGTCGGATTAGGCGGACTAGAACAACTTTGGAATGGTTTAGATGCAGAGGTGCATACTCACTCAGAAAGTTTTGCCGAATCTCTACAACGTTTGTTACCTAATTTATCTGACCGTTCCGAAATTGAACAACACCTAATTTCGCAGTTAGTTTTAGCTTGTGGTGATGTGAGTTTAGCATTTTTTGTGCGGGTGAGTGCAGGTGCGATCGCTGCTAGTCGTCAAGCCCTGTCTTCAGGTTGTGAGATTTTTGTCGATATCCCTACCGTTGCAGCCGCCTTAGATCAAACAAGATTAGCTCACTTGGGCTGTCGTGTGACTACTTTGATTAACAACCCTCATATCACCACCGCCACAGAAGCCGAACAAAAATTTTGGCAGCATCAAGAATGGCGAGAAAAACTACTGCAAGTTTCCAATGGTTGCATTTTAGTAATTGGTTATGCACCTTCTGTTCTCTTAGCAGTCTGCACCGCCATCAAAGAGCAAAAAATTCAACCAGCGCTAGTAATTGGAATGCCTATCGGCTTTAGCCATGCTCCCGCCGCCAAACGCCAACTCATGCAACAACAAGTTCCTGCCATCACAACTGAAGGCACTTTGGGGGGTGGACTACTTGCGGCAACTGCTTTGAATGCTTTGGTTGAATCACTAATTGAGAAGCCTGATTGTCATTGTTATTTATCAGGAATTGCTGAGTAAAAATACTAGTCTCTAGTCCCTAGGGCGTGTTTTCAAACTCGTTATATCCTAAGAAATAGGCGATCGTAAACAGAGTGCGTTGGGCGGGTTTCCCGACAGTCACGCAACTGGCGTGTTCATTGCTATATCAAAAACGTCTTGAGCCTCGTTACGCTGATGTCAGAGAAAACGTTATGCAAATTATCTGGTTGCTGTCAAACAAGGTCGAATTTTTACGGCTGGAGAACCAAACCAGGTCATGACAGAGGAGATGGTACAAGAAGTTTTCGGCTGAGAGTGTCGTGTTGTGGCTGACCCAGTTGTAGGAACACCAATGTGTGTACCAATAGGACGTAAGGGTAGTAGTCTTAACCGGAGTTAATCAGGAAAAGCTAAACCAGTTCTTGGGTCACGGATATACAGCCCTAACGTGAGGCTACGCATGACTTCATCCCAAACAGGTGTTAACTGTTCTGCTTGGTCTGCCCAATAATCAAAGGTAATTAAGCATTGTATATTCGAGCCTAAACCAATACAAATCCGCGAAAAAGCTTCCCGTGGTTCGGCTTGGGTGTCAATAAACTTAATTTCTGTCCAGACAATTCTGGCGGTTTGGCGCTTAAGGCTAATAACTTCTCCCTTCTCAATCACATCACGACTGTCTTCTTCTACCACTTTTTTCAAGGTGGGTTTGAGAGGAAACAGACTCCAGTCGTTGGGTGGTAGGTGATTAAAAGATACTTCTAAACAGCAGTCATCTTTGGGTGGTTTTTTATCCATGAACTTGAAAGATTTTTCTTGGGGTTCAAACACCCAATTTTGGGGAACATTGAAGCGAACAGCCCCCCGGTTGGCAACAAAAATTTTGTAGCCTGATGGAGATTCCCAGTGATGGTCGGGTTGGAGTTCAAGCGTTTCTTTAATCCACTGGAGATTGCTTTTTTTACGCTTTGCCATAGTTTTAGCGATCGCTCACTTCGTTAATAATATCAAAATGTTAGATGATCAGAAGGCGCAAAGATGATATTAACTCAACGTAAACCAGCTAATGCTGATGCCGTGGTGAGTTTAACTCTAGCACTGACAGCAGAAGAACGCACTCGCAGCCGTCATCGGTTTGAAACGGAGGATGGCCAGGTTGTGTTTTTGCGTTTACCAAGGGGGACTGTATTACAAGATGGCGATATTCTACATGATGAAAGTGATGGTAGTGTAATTAGAATTGTTGCAAAACCAGAACCTGTGCTGACTGTGTTTGCATCATCACTTTTATTAATGCGAGCAGCATACCATTTGGGAAACCGTCATGTGCCTGTGGAAATTACGCCGAGTTATTTGCGCTTATCACCGGATGCTGTTTTACACACGATGTTGGCACAGTTGGGACTGGAAATTACCGAGGAAATTGCACCGTTTCAGCCAGAATTAGGGGCTTATGGACACCATCACCCTCACTGATAGCCATTTTTTATGTGTTTTGCAGTTAGCTAGTCCAGCGTTACCTGTGGGAGCTTATAGTTATTCGGAAGGTTTAGAAACCTTAGTCGAAGATGGCATCATTGCTCACCAGGATACTCTAAAACATTGGCTAACATCGGAACTACGTTACGGGGCAATTCGCCTGGAGGCGGCGGTGATGTTACGTGCGGCGGAAGCTGCGAAAATTGGGAATTTAGAAACGCTATGTTATTGGAATCGCTGGTTATCCGCGGCGCGAGAAACTCAAGAATTACGCAATTCTAGTTGGCAGATGGGGCGATCGCTCGTGCAGTTACTTGGTAAACTACAACCACAGCTGCTACCTACTATTAATACTGTGGGTAATCCTGGCAATTATGCGATCGCTTTTGGTATAGCTGTTGCTCATTGGCAAATTCATCCCAACGCTGCTTTGTTAGCATATCTGCATAGTTGGGTATCTAATCTCATCACTGCCGGAGTTAAACTCATCCCCCTAGGACAAACCGCCGGACAAGAATTATTGCTCTATTTACAACCAATAATTAGTGTTACTGTCCAAGAAATTCTCGTTTTAGAGGATGATGAGTTGAGTTGTTGCAGTTGGGGTTTATCTTTAGCTAGTATGCAACATGAAACCCAGTATACAAGGTTGTTTAGAAGTTGAGTGTGAAGTCTGAAGTCTGAAGTCTGAAGTCTGAAATTTCATTATCATTTTTGAAGATGGAAGTTGAGAGTTTTACGAAGATGAGCAAGCCTGATTTCACTCAAATGACTCGTCAAGAATTAAAAGCTTATATCCGACAACACCCTACTGATGATGAAGCAATCAGAGAATTATTCCTCAATCGTCGCAGTCCTAACGCTAAAATCTATCCTTTCCCATATAACATGAGTAAAGAAGAGTTAACAGATATTTTTCGTCCTAAAAACACCAACTAAAAAGTGTGAAGTGTGAAACTTCATTTTTTTGACTATTGACTATTGATACCGTTTCTCTATGAAGATGCACTAAATTGTTATGAAACGAACCGCAAAGGACGCAAAGGACACAAAGAAAGAGACTGGTAATTATTTAGTGCAAGTTTATAAAGAATTGATATGACTATGACCGCATTTCGAGTAGGTGTTGCTGGCCCGGTGGGTTCGGGAAAAACGGCTTTAGTGGATGCTTTATGTAAAGCGTTGCGCGACCAGTATCATATTGCCGTTGTGACAAATGATATTTATACTCAGGAAGATGCACAGTTTTTAGTGCGTTCTCAGGCTTTAGCAAGCGATCGCATTTTAGGTGTAGAAACTGGCGGCTGTCCCCACACGGCAATTCGTGAAGATGCTTCAATGAATTTGGCTGCTATTGAACAGTTAGAAGAGCGTTTCCATAATTTAGAGTTAGTCTTTTTAGAAAGTGGCGGCGATAATTTGGCTGCTACCTTCAGTCCAGAATTAGTCGATTTAACAATCTACGTTATTGATGTGGCTGCTGGTGACAAAATTCCTCGCAAAGGTGGGCCAGGCATTACCAAATCTGATTTATTGGTCATTAATAAAACTGACCTTGCACCATATGTAGGCGCAGACTTAAGCGTTATGGAACGAGATGCTAAAAAAATGCGCGGTGATAAGCCTTTTATCTTTACAAATTTAAAAACTCAATCAGGATTAACAAATGTAATTAACTTTGTCTGTAAATATATTGATTAAAAAATTTACATTTTTTAATTTATTAATATATTTACATAAAATAACTCTGCGCTCCTTTGCGCTTACCCTTGCGTTCTTCGGCGTTGAAAAAAAGATTCTAAACTAACAAATTTGTTTCCTCTTGCCATCTATCTTTTGTCAGATACCAATAATATATTACTCGTCCTAAAGTTAACTAATTTATAGAGTTAAAATAATTGATAGCAATTAATGATGAATCTGTTATCTTTAGCAAAAAAATTCTATTCTTAAAAGCGCTTGTACTAAAGCATCAACTTCCCGATCAAAGAAATCTACGTTTTTGTAGTAAAGGTCTTGACTAGATGTAGTTCTCAGCTAAATTTGATTTGCACTATGGTGCTGTTAAACAGCAGTGTGCAGTATTAATATTAATTCCCGAATTAGTTTCCGCCAGCGGCAGACAACATTACTCTCAATTTCCCCAAGGATTTAGCAATGGCAACCGAACAGTTAACCAGAGAAACCGATAATCTTGATTTAAAACAACTGCTGAAAACGCTGACTGCTGTTAAAAAAGGTGACTTTTCTGTTCGGATGTCTGTAGACCAAACTGGCCTAGCAGGTAAAATTGCTGACACGCTCAACGATATTATTGACCAGAATGAGCGCATGGCATTAGAACTCCAGCGAATTGGTAATGTTGTTGGTAAAGAAGGCAAAATTACTGAACGCGCCTCAATGGGAACTGTGCGCGGTTCTTGGTCAGATTGTGTGAATTCTGTCAATACCCTAATTACAGATTTAGTCCAACCCACAGCAGAAACTACACGAGTGATTCGGGCGGTAGCCAATGGAGATTTGTCCCAAACGATCGCCACAGAAATAGATGGCAAAGCCCTCAAAGGTGAGTTTCTGCAAACAGCCAATATCGTCAACACAATGGTAGATCGGCTGGGTTCCTTTGCTTCGGAAGTAACACGGGTGGCACGGGAAGTAGGAACGGAAGGGAAACTGGGTGTACAAGCAGAAGTTCGCGGGGTGGCAGGTACATGGAAAGACCTCACCGACAACGTGAACCTGATGGCAGGAAATCTGACAGGACAAGTACGTAATATTGCGGAAGTTGCAACGGCGATCGCTAACGGTGACTTATCGAAGAAAATCACTGTAGATGTGAAAGGTGAAATTCTGGAGTTGAAAAACACCGTCAATACAATGGTGGATCAGCTCAACTCCTTCGCCTCAGAAGTAACTAGAGTTGCTAGGGAAGTAGGAACGGAAGGCAAACTGGGTGTACAAGCAGAAGTGCGTGGGGTGGCAGGTACATGGAAAGACCTCACCGACAACGTGAACTTGATGGCAGGAAATCTGACAGGACAAGTACGTAATATTGCGGAAGTTGCAACGGCGATCGCGAATGGTGACTTATCGAAGAAAATCACTGTAGATGTCAAAGGCGAAATTCTCGAACTGAAAAACACCATCAACATCATGGTGGATCAACTCAGTTCATTTGTGTCAGAAGTAACTAGAGTTGCTAGGGAAGTAGGAAGTGAAGGAAAACTGGGCGTACAAGCGGATGTCAAAGGTGTTGCGGGTACATGGAAAGACCTCACCGACAGCGTGAACTTCATGGCAGGCAGTTTGACAGCCCAGGTGCGGAACATCGCGGAAGTGACGACGGCGGTGGCGAATGGCGACTTGTCCAAGAAAATCACGGTGGATGTAAAAGGTGAAATCTTGGAGTTGAAAAACACCATCAACACAATGGTGGATCAGTTGAACTCCTTTGCATCTGAGGTAACGCGGGTTGCCAGAGAAGTGGGAACGGAAGGTAAATTAGGTGTACAAGCAGAAGTCCGAGGGGTGGCAGGTACGTGGAAAGACCTCACCGACAATGTGAATTTGATGGCGGGGAACCTGACAGGACAGGTACGGAACATTGCGGAAGTTGCAACGGCGATCGCTAACGGTGACTTATCGAAGAAAATCACTGTAGATGTCAAAGGTGAAATTTTGGAGTTGAAAAACACCATCAACATCATGGTGGATCAACTTAGTTCCTTTGCATCAGAAGTAACCAGGGTGGCGCGAGAAGTAGGAAGTGAAGGAAAACTGGGCGTACAAGCAGATGTCCGAGGGGTTGCGGGTACGTGGAAGGACTTGACAGACTCGGTGAACTTCATGGCAGGAAGTTTGACGGCACAAGTACGGAACATCGCGGAAGTGACGACGGCGGTGGCGAACGGCGACTTGTCTAAGAAAATCACGGTGGATGTAAAAGGTGAAATCTTGGAACTGAAGAACACCATCAACACAATGGTGGATCAGTTGAACTCCTTCGCATCTGAGGTAACGCGGGTTGCTAGGGAAGTGGGAAGTGAAGGAAAACTGGGTGTACAAGCAGAAGTCCGAGGCGTTGCGGGTACGTGGAAGGACTTGACAGACAGCGTGAACTTCATGGCGGGCAGTTTGACGGCACAGGTGCGAAATATTGCCGATGTGACGACGGCGGTGGCGAATGGCGACTTATCCAAGAAAATCACCGTGGATGTGAAGGGTGAAATTTTAGAGTTGAAAAACACCATCAACACAATGGTGGATCAACTGAGTTCTTTTGCATCAGAAGTAACCAGAGTTGCCCGTGAGGTGGGTACAGAAGGAAAATTAGGTGTACAAGCCGAAGTCCGAGGCGTTGCGGGTACGTGGAAAGACTTGACAGGTGCGGTGAATATGATGGCAGGGAACCTCACCGATCAAGTACGCAGCATTGCAGAAGTTGCAACTGCGATCGCCAATGGTGACTTGTCGAAGAAAATCACAGTCCAAGTCAAAGGTGAAATTCTCGAACTGAAAAACACCATCAATATCATGGTGGATCAGCTAAACTCCTTCGCCTCGGAGGTAACGCGGGTTGCCAGGGAAGTAGGTAGTGAAGGAAAACTGGGCGTACAAGCAGATGTGAAAGGTGTTGCGGGTACGTGGAAGGACTTAACTGACTCTGTGAACTTCATGGCAGGCAGCTTGACAGCCCAGGTACGAAACATCGCGGCGGTGACAACGGCAGTGGCGAATGGCGACTTGTCCAAGAAAATCTCCGTTGATGTTAAAGGTGAAATTCTAGAGTTGAAAAACACCGTCAACACGATGGTAGATCAATTGAACTCCTTCGCCTCGGAAGTAACGCGGGTGGCGCGAGAGGTGGGAACGGAAGGTAAGTTAGGCGTACAAGCAGAAGTCAAAGGTGTGGCGGGAACGTGGAAAGACCTCACAGACTCTGTGAACTTCATGGCAGGCAGCTTGACAGCCCAGGTGCGGAACATCGCCGATGTGACGACGGCGGTGGCGAATGGCGACTTGTCTAAGAAAATCACGGTGGATGTGAAGGGTGAGATTCTGGAGTTGAAAAACACCATCAATACAATGGTGGATCAGTTGAACTCCTTTGCTTCGGAAGTAACGCGGGTGGCGCGTGAGGTGGGAACGGAAGGTAAGTTAGGCGTACAAGCCTACGTTCGCGGGGTTGGCGGTACGTGGAAAGACCTCACCGACAATGTGAACTCGATGGCAGGTAATTTAACAGCCCAGGTGCGGAACATCGCCGAAGTAACGAAGGCGGTGGCGAATGGTGACTTGTCGAAGAAAATCACCGTGGATGTCAAAGGTGAAATTCTCGACTTGAAAAACACCATCAATACAATGGTGGATCAACTGAGTTCCTTTGCATCGGAAGTAACGCGGGTGGCGCGTGAGGTGGGAACGGAAGGAAAATTAGGTGGTCAAGCCTTGGTGCAAGGTGTTGCCGGTACATGGAAAGACCTCACCGACAATGTGAACTCGATGGCGGGTAATTTAACAGCCCAAGTGCGAGGCATTGCGCGAGTTGTGACCGCTGTGGCGAATGGTGACTTGAAACGGAAATTGATGCTAGATGCCAAAGGTGAAATCGAAACCTTGGCAGAAACCATCAACGAAATGATTGATACCCTAGCGACCTTTGCCAATCAGGTAACAACTGTAGCGCGGGAAGTGGGTATTGAAGGGAAGTTAGGCGGTCAAGCGAAGGTTCCTGGTGCAGCCGGAACTTGGAAAGACTTGACAGACAACGTCAACGAACTGGCGGCGACACTCACAACTCAGTTACGGGCGATCGCCGAAGTGGCGACAGCGGTAACAAAAGGCGATTTAACACGGTCAATTTCCGTAGAAGCACTAGGGGAAGTGGCAATCTTGAAAGACAACATCAACCAGATGATTGCCAACCTGCGCGAGACAACCCAGAAGAACACTGAACAAGACTGGTTAAAGACCAACCTCGCCAAGTTTACCCGGATGCTGCAAGGTCAGCGCGACTTAGAAACTGTCTCCAAACTGATACTCTCGGAACTGGCACCACTGGTAGGAGCGCAACATGGCGTATTCTACTTAATGGATGCAGGCGAACAACAACAGGCGTATCTCAAATTACTCAGCAGTTACGCTTACCGCGAACGCAAACATCTGGCAAATCGTTTCCACTTGGGTGAAGGTTTGGTAGGACAATGCGCTTTAGAAAAAGAGCGGATTTTGTTATCCGAAGTCCCGAACGATTATGTCAAGATTAGCTCTGGTTTAGGTGAAGCCAGCCCACTCAACGCCGTAGTTTTACCCGTGTTGTTTGAAGGGCAAGTCACAGCGGTGATTGAATTAGCTTCCTTCCGCCGCTTTAGTGAAATTCACTTGACATTCTTCGACCAACTCACCGAAAGTATTGCGATCGTACTCAATACAATCGCTGCTTCCATGCGTACCGAAGAATTGCTCAAACAGTCGCAATCTTTGGCAGAAGAACTGCAAACTCAGCAAAATGAACTCAAAGAAACTAACAAACGTCTCGAACAACAAGCCCAATCGTTGAAGACTTCTGAAGATTTACTCAGAACACAACAAGAGGAATTACAGCAAACCAACGCCGAACTCGAAGACAAAGCCCAATTGTTAGCCCAACAAAAGAAAGAAGTTGAACGGAAAAACCTCGAAATTGAACAAGCCAGACTATCTTTGGAAGAAAAAGCCGCACAACTCGCCTTATCATCCAAATACAAATCAGAATTTTTGGCGAATATGTCCCACGAACTGCGGACACCGCTAAACAGCTTGTTAATATTGGCGAAGTTGTTGGCAGATAACGTCGAAGGGAACCTCAGCACTAAACAAGTTGAATACAGCCGCACCATTTACTCCGCAGGCAATGATTTGTTGGCACTGATTAATGACATTCTTGATTTGGCGAAAATTGAATCGGGAACTATGTCCATTGATATGTCGCAAATGTTAGTCACCGATTTGCGAGATCAGACGGAACGTACCTTTCAACAATTAGCCCAAGACAAAGGACTTGGTTTCAGCATTGAAATAGGCGCTGATCTACCCAAAGCTATTTATACCGACCCGAAACGCTTGCAACAAGTCCTGAAAAATCTGCTTTCTAATGCGTTTAAATTTACCGATCGCGGTGAGGTACGCTTGCGGATAGAAGTAGCCAAACAGGGATGGAGTGCCAACCAAGAAACTTTAAACCTCGCTCCGGTAGTAGTTGCCTTTTCCGTTATTGATACAGGGATTGGCATTGCCCCTGAAAAGCAAAAAGTGATTTTTGAAGCATTCCAACAAGCTGATGGCACTACTAGCCGCAAATACGGCGGTACAGGGTTAGGCTTATCCATCAGCCGGGAAATTGCTCGTCTGTTTGGCGGCGAAATTACCTTGGTAAGTAGCCTAACTCAAGGCAGTACATTTACCTTCTACTTACCACAATTCAATTTTGAATCAACGTCATTCACTCCTGAACCTACATCCCAAATACTCATCACTCAACCATCAACACTCATAACTCAAAACTCAATTACCACAACAACTGACTTGCAGCCAACAGAGTCAGCCAATACCGCCTCCTCCCCCACGCAGTGGCTTGTCCCTAACTCCCACGCACCAGTTCTAGAAGACGATCGCGTTGACATCAAAAACGGCGATCGCGTGTTACTGATTGTCGAAGATGACATTCATTTTGCCCGTATCCTCTTGGAGATGGCACAGCAGCAAGGCTTCAAAGTAGTTGCCGCCCAAAGTGGCAGTAATGGTTTAGCACTAGCCCACCAATTCCAGCCTGCGGGGATTTTATTAGACATTCGGCTGCCAGATATGGATGGTTGGACAGTACTAGATCGCTTAAAACATGATGCAACTACCCGTCACATTCCTGTACATATCATGACAGTTGAAGAAGGAAAAAGACGCAGTTTGCAACTAGGCGCGTTAGCATATTTGCAAAAACCTGCCAGTAGCGAGACTATATCTGAGGCTTTAAACAAAATTAAAGGTTTTGTTGATCGGCGGATGAAGAGTTTACTCGTAGTTGAAGATGACGACACTCAACGTCATAGTATTGTCGAGTTGATTGGCAATAGCGATGTTGCTACTACCGCCGTCGCCACTGGACAAGAAGCCTTAGAGGCAATTAAATCCCAACAATTTGATTGTCTTGTCCTGGATTTAGGACTACCAGATATGAATGGGTTTGAACTGCTTCAGCAAATCAAGCAGCAGCCTAATGGTGAATCTTTGCCTATCATTATTTATACTGGCATCGAATTGACCAAAGCTCAAGAATTAGAACTGCGGCGGATCACCGAGACAATCATCGTTAAAGACGTGCGATCGCCCGAACGTCTGCTTGATGAAACCACATTGTTCCTACATCGAGTCCAGGCAACTTTGCCAGAACCCAAACGGCAAATGCTGGAACAACTACACTCCCGCGACTACGTACTTGCCAATAAAAAAGTATTAATTGTTGATGACGATGTCCGGAATATCTTTGCTCTGACAAGTATGCTAGAGCGCTATCATATGCAAGTCATATATGCAGAGAACGGCAGAGATGGCATCACGATGTTAGAAACTACACCAGATATTGATGTCGTGTTGATGGATGTAATGATGCCAGAAATGGATGGTTACGAGACAACCCGTTTAATTCGGCAAAACAACCAATTCACAACCTTACCAATCATTGCACTCACCGCCAAAGCCATGCAAGGCGATCGTGAAAAATGCATCGAATCAGGCGCATCAGACTACATCACCAAACCTGTAGATATTGAACAGTTACTGTCTCTATTGCGTGTTTGGTTGTATCGGTAAATTATCAGTATGGACGCAGCAAAGCTAAGGTTGGTAAGCAACCTTAGCTTTGCTGTTTATTTATATATTGCAGCTGACGGGGTGACAAGACCGCTAAGAACTTTGCTGGGGAAGCTTTTAATCTATTTGACCTCCGAAAAGATAGAGTCTGATTGATATCATGTCCGTTTAATTACCCATAATAAAATTACCCCACCCGCCTGACGGCACCCTCCCCTTACCAAGAGCAGGGTTGGGGAGGGGTAAAACAAGAAATATGGTTATTTTGCCGGACATGATATCATTCGTGAATAACAAGATCCCCGACTTCTCAAAGAAGTCGGGGATCTGAACATCTCGCTTTTGACAAATCAAAAATGCATTTAGAAATTTAAAATATCCAATGAATCTTCTATTTGTAAATCTAAAACTCGTCCTCGTGCATCTTTGAGCGCATCTAATTTACCTTCCTTACGATAAAGTTCTACGGCTTTCTGAAAATCTGCTATTGCTGCTTGCTTATCTCCTATTTCTGATTGCACATTGCCACGGTTATAATAAGCATCAGCGTAATTATGATTAATTTGTATAGCTTGAGTATAATCTTCAAAAGCTCCGGCATTATCTCCTAAATCATAACGAGCATTGCCGCGATTGTAATAAGCACTGGCATCATGAGGGTTAATTGCAATTACTTGAGTATAATCATCAATTGCACCTTCATAATCGCCGATATCAGCACGAGCATTGCCACGATTTTTATAAGCAATAGCATCATGAGGGTTCATTTTGATAGCTTTAGTAAAGCTTTGTTGATATCCTAAAAAATAACGTGCCATGCCACGGTTTTGATAAGTTAAGGCATAGTTAGGATTAATTTTGAGTGCTTGAGTATAATCTTCAATCGCTCCTTGATTATCTCCTAAATGAGAACGAGCATCAGCGCGGTTTTTATAAGCGACTGCTACATTGGGATTGAGTCTGATAGCCTGAGAATAATCATCAATTGCGGCTGCATAATCTCCTAGTTGATAATTGGCTAAACCCCGTTTGATATAAAGTTTGGCATCATTAAGATTAATTTGAATTGCTTGGGAATAATCTGCGATCGCTTCTTCGTAATCTCCTAGCTGATAATAACTTAAACCGCGTTTATAGTAAATCTCAGCATCTTGGGGATGCAATTTTAAGGCTTGGTTATAGTTGGCAATGGCATCTGTATATTCTCCTTTTACTAAACAATCGTGACCTAGTTTTATATAATCAATATTTTGTTGCTCAATAAATAATTGATTAGCTTCATTTAACGAATTATGTTTAACTAACTGAGAATTATGAGGCAAAAATAAAATTTGTGCTTTATTGTTATCTTCTTGCTTAGATAAACTGTAATTAATCACAGATTGATACTGTTCTAAATAGCACCGCAAACCATTACCATATAATAGCTGATCTATGCCAAAGGCAATTCTGCCAGTTTTGAGTTTAATCATGCGGGTAGGCAGAAATCCAGCTAAAAAAAGGTGATATTCAGATTGAGCTTCGTGTACTTCTTCTTGAATTAATATGCAGACTATAACTGCGTTTTTTTCTACTTCTTCTGAACTTACAGACCATCTAACTTTATCAAGGCTGCCATGCCGGGATTTTACTTCAATACCAACTGATGGGTCGGTAGTGAGGGTAAAATCAGTCTTGCCATCGCCGCCGAAGCGTTTTTCATAATCAACTTCAGTAATAAAATCAGCCAAGCGTTCTTTAACAACTTCCTCACCCAATTTGCCTTTGAGATAGCTGATAAAAACGTCACGCACTGGCGAAACACGCTTATATTTTTCTGCCATTTGCCAGCAAAATTCTCGGAGTGTCTTTAATCTCTCTCCAGAGATTATAGTTAATTCACTAGATTGACCTTCTGTTTCGCAATGAAGCAGAGAACCGGATGTTAACCTTTTAACAAAATCAGACTGTAGCGATCGCAGTAGCGTAATCCAGTCCATTGATATATCTGCGAATCTTTTAATTAAATTATTTTATTCAAATAATCCAGCGGCGTAAACATTTAAATTTATTTTGATCAGTAATATTCCATCTGGATAGTACTGTGGACATTAACAACTAGACAAAGCAAGTCTTTCCAGTTGTCTAAAGTAGATCTGGTGGATATCATTCATTTAGCACATACTTGTTAATGGTTAACTGCAATCATTCCTCATAAACTAAGTCGATAGTATGATATTACAGATATAAGTAAAAATCTATACAAAAAATTACTGTAATCTCTAGTAATAGACAGTATAAGCTCAAGACTCATTGTATACATATAGTAATTCTTAAGAAATTAATCTTTGTTATATGGCATTATTACACCCGTCTCTCGGTGGAAAAAAAAATACACGTACAGTCGGACGAAATTCTCAATCTGTATTTTTAATGATATTTACCCTCTTAATGACAACTGGCATTGGGGTGCGTTTGGCATATTTGCAAATTGTTGAGGGGTCAATACACCGCAAACGAGCCGAGTCGAACCGCATCCGGGTAATTGCCAAACAACCAGAACGGGGGAATATTTTTGATCGTAATGGCAAACTTTTGGCTAGTACGCGCTATCCTCGTTCTGTATATCTTTGGCCGATGGCACACACTAAACCCTCTTGGCCAATTGTCGGGCCGAGGTTAGCCAGCATTTTAGATATTCCCCAAACAGAAATTGAAAAAAAACTGGATGAGGCAGGTGCAAATTCTTCTTCTCTGATTAGAATTACCCGTGATTTGAATGAAGCCCAAGTCACAGCCATGAAGGAGTATGAAAACGAACTGCCAGAGGTAGAAATCCATACAGAAGCTGTTCGCTACTATCCCCACGGCAAGGCATTAGCCCATGTGTTAGGTTATACACGAGAATTAACGGCTGAACAGTTAAAAGAAAGACAAAAAGACGGCTACCGCTTAGGCGATGTCATCGGACAGATGGGAGTCGAAAAAGCCTATGAGAAATCATTGCGGGGTGAATGGGGAGGTCAGCAGGTGGAAGTTGATGGTGCTGGGCGACCGCTGCGGGTTTTAGGAGAGAAACAAGCCAAAGCAGGCAATGATTTGCATTTGACTCTAGATTTAGATATACAAAAGGCCGCAGAAAAAGCGTTGGGCGATCGCGATGGTGCTATTGTGGCTATCAACCCGAAAAATGGTGCCGTTTTAGCGTTAGTCTCTCATCCCACCTTTGACCCCAATATCTTTTCTAAACAAAAACTCTCTCAAAAAGATTGGGAATCTGTACAAGGTGCAGACCATCCCCTTGTAAATCGCACCCTCAGCGCCTTTCCCCCCGCCAGCACCTTTAAAATTGTCACTGCAACCGCTGGGCTGGAATCGGGTAAATTTTCTCCCAGCACAGTCTTACAAACCTACGGTTCTTTAAACATTGGCGGGACGCGATTTGGTGAGTGGAACCATGCGGGATTTGGGCCTTTGGGTTTTGTGGGCGCATTACAGTGGAGTAGTGATACCTTTTTCTATCAAATAGGTAGAGGTGTTGGCGGCCCAACTTTAATTGAATGGACTCGCAAGTATGGATTTGGTCAAAAAACTGGCTTTGAGTTCGCCTCAGAAGAAACCAAAGGTTTAGTCCCAGATGAAACATGGAAACAGAAAGCCTGGAAAATCCCCTGGACTGTAGGCGACACAATTAATATGTCTATTGGTCAAGGTGCTTTACAAACCACACCTTTACAAGTGGCGATTATGTTTTCTATCCCAGCTAATGGCGGCTATCGAGTCCAGCCGCATTTACTCAAAGATAATGAAAATGCTAAAAGCTGGCGTGAATCTTTAAATATGAAGCCGACAACCATTAAAGTTCTGCGCGATGGACTACGCAAGGTGGTTGCTGAAGGTACGGGTAAAGCTTTAAATAAGCCGACAATTCCCCCTGTAGCGGGCAAAAGTGGTACAGCAGAAGCTTGGAAACGTCGTGTCAAACAAAATCATGCTTGGTTTGGTGCGTATGCGCCAGTCGATAATCCTGAAATGGTCATTGTCGCTTTTGCAGAACATTCTGGTGGTGGTGGTGGTAGTATCGCCGCGCCGATGATTTTAGAAATTATGGAAGACTATTACCAAAAGAAATATCCAGGTAAGTATCAGAAACCAGAGGTGAAAAAACCATAGTTTGAAAGCGTGCTAGTAGATAATACATTTTTGCCGTCATTTTACATTCAAAACCTAAAACCTAAAATTGTCATTAGTCATTTGTCCCTTGTCCTTTGTCAATACACATAACTAATGACTAAGGTTATGTAATTTAGATGTATTTTAGCTTATAAGTAATTATCAGGACTTAATATGAGTCAAATCACCAACGCCGAAATTATTGATCAAATTGTGGCAGGTGCAGTTCAGGATCAAGCCGCCAAAGCACCAGGATTACGTCAAGCCCATGCAAAAAGTCATGGTTGCGCTTGGGGAAACTTTGTGGTAAATGAGAATATCCCGGAAGCACTGCGTGTGGGTATATTCAGCCACGTCAAAACATATCCGATTTGGGTACGTTTTTCCAATGGAGCGGGGCCTATGAGCCAAGTGCAACTCCAACCTGACCAAATACCAGATGCTAGAGGTTTAGCCATCAAACTCTTGCAGGTGGAGGGCAAAAAAGTACTAGAGGATGAGCCAAACACCCAAGATTTTGTGATGATCAACCATCCGGTTTTCTTTATCCGAGATGCTGAGGATTACATTCGCTTGGCAGAGGTGACTGCGGGCAAGCTGCCCCCGGAATCAATGGCATACGAGTTTGGCATTTTAGAGCAAATCCGGACTAAGAAAACCTTGAATCCTTTGAGAATCCAATACTGGAGTGGTACAGCGTTTCGGCTTGGTTCCCATACGATTAAATTTTCTGCCAAACCCCAAATTTTGGATGATGCTGATTTACCAATTCCTGAGTCGGAAAACTATTTACGAGAAGCGATCGCCAAGACACTCACAGTTGACAAAACCGATGTATACTTTGATTTCTTGATTCAATTGGCACCCGATGAAGATCCAAAATGGGTAGATGATCCGACTCTGCTTTGGGATGAAAGCGTCTCTCCCTTCATCAAAGTGGCAACAATTCACATTCCAGCGCAAGAGTTTAACACGCCTGCTCGCCAGCAATTTGATGAAAGTCTGTCTTTTACACCTTGGCACACACTGCCAGAGCATGAGCCATTAGGTAGTGTCAATACTTCCCGCTTAAAGCTATATCAGACCATAGCTAACAATCGTCGTCAGCATAACCAAAACGCCCTCACTGAGCCTCAACCCTATGCTGGTAACTCTTAGTGCTTTTGTCTAAATACTGATAAAGTCTTGATGAATCTTCTAAACGTCTAAATATTTAAGTAGTTTAAGAACTAAAGTTCCTCTCTCATAGCCAAAGTCCGCTTATAGCTATTTGCATCTAGAATGCCTATTCTGTAAAGCTCATAAAAGACTTACACTATTATTAGGACTTAAGCATGAAAACGAGAAACTAAGGGTTTGGGCAAGGGTGTATGGGTGTGTGGGTGTAGGTGTATAAGTCTTCAAAACCCGTACACCCTATACCGTTCGGACTTCGGCGTGAGCGCTCAGTCGAACGCTGACGCTCACGCCGAAGCCCTTTCACCCTTACAACGCCAGTCGCGCGACTGTCGGCAAAGCCGACGACAGTCACCTCAAGTCGAGCCAGTGCGTTGCGGTGAGCAGTCCGTTGGGCGGGCAATGCCCGACAGTCACGGAACTGCGTTAGCGCAGCGTTAGCGACGTTAGGAGCGTCACCCGAAGGGGGGTTCCAAGCGTTGTAGCAACTGGCGTGGCAGAGCCTTTCGGCAATCGCTCATGGGGGAAACCCCAAGACCGCGTTGCCTCACCACGGTGCTGTCTCCCCAACGCACTGCCGACGCTCCTACGTCGAAGATCGCTACGCTAACACCACGGCGCTGGCTCCCCAGTCTTAACAGACAATCTTTGTGCGTAAGTCCTGTATTAGTTCAATAACTTTAGAGTACATAGAGAGAAAAGGGTAATATAAGGTGAGCATTTATTGAGCATCATCGCTGAGAATCAATTTATACTCTCTTATCACCTTTAAACACTGAATATTAGTATTTTGAGCATTAAATAAGCATAAAAGTTTGTTTAGAGGCTGAAAATATTGATTTTATGTTGTTCATGTTATCGGTGGTATGGATAACTTCAAAGCACGTTCAGGCTGAAACTTGCAATATGAGGCTATGTCCTTCTTCTCTACTGATATTCATCTGTTTTACTTGTCTGGGTTTGTACCCCAATCGCCCAAGTACAGCCACATCTAACCCCACGTCCCTAACAATTGCCCAAGTCAATTCTCAGCAGCCTATCAAGCAGGCTGTTCTTAAACTTGGTAGTCAAGGGCTGGATGTGCAGAAATTACAATCCCAATTAAAAGATTTAGGATTTTACAACGGCGCGGTAGATGGAAAGTACGGCTCAAGTACAAAAATTGCTGTATCTCAATTTCAAAAAACTAAAAATTTAAACAGAACAGATGGCATTGCTGACCAGACAACTCAAGCAAGTCTACAAGCAGCCGTTGTTTTAAAAAATCAGTTTCCGATTTCGCCAATTGTGGCCTCACCTAGCCCAGATACTCAATCTACTACTACCAAACCCAAGCAAAAAGATTTTATTTGGTGGTCATTATTAGGAATGGGAATTTTTGGCAGTATTGGCGCACTGCTGTTTTTATTAAGATGGTTTCGTCAAGTCAAGCAAGTACAAAAGTCTCAAAATTCTCACCTTCCCGCCTTGAGTGCAGCGGATGAAGATCCAGTTAAACCACCGTTACCAGAATCAGACAGCACCTCAATTAGCCCAGAAACCACTGCATCTGAAACCAGTACACAAACACCAACATCAGCACTGCCGACAACGGTGGTACCAATAGAAAAAACGTCTCGCTTAGCTAAACTCAATATTGTTGATGAATTAATTAAAGACTTAGATAGTGCCGACCCCACAAAGCGACGCAAAGCGATTTGGGATTTAGGGCAGCAAGGTGATTCGCGGGCAATTCAACCTTTAGTAGATTTAATGATTGATGCAGATTCTCAACAACGCAGTTTAATTTTGGCAGCTTTGTCAGAAATTAGCACCCGCGCCCTCAAGCCAATCAACCGTGCTTTGGCCATATCTTTGCAAGATGAAAGCCCACAAGTACGGCAAAATGCCATCCGTGACTTGACTCGTGTCTACGATATGATGGCACAAATGAGCCAGATGTTAGGCCACGCAGTAGAAGACCCAGATGCAGAAGTTCAGGCAACAGCAAAGTATGCTTTAACTCAGATGAAAAGAATGCGTGGCTTAGCAGTTCAACCAAATCTACCAGAGGATATTCATAAAGATTCTGGACAATCAGCCTTATAAATATTTCAGATGAATTTTGATATCTGTATTCGCACCTGCAACTAGAACAGCAGCCTCGTCAAATTTGGGCGCTCGGTCACGAATCTCTGGGTTTTGGGAAAATCCAAAGCCTTCTAGGGGAAAACCTATGTCACTACGATTAACGGTAAAGTCGTTATTTTCATCGTGCATAACAGCGACGGCGTAGTTACCTGCTTTTAATTTGGTAAAGGTTAGTGTTACAGATGTGTCAGTAATTTTAGTACATTGCCTTTCTAATACACGATCGCGATCGGCAGGAAATCCTTGACTACTGGCAAATATACTGGCGCAAACTTGTCCTGTTGTGTTTTTTAAGCCATCGATTTCCACTGTAAGATTACCGTCGAAACTAGCCCTAGCAATCAATGGCGAGGCAAAATTTCCTAAAGCTGCAAGCACAATCATGCTAACTCTCAATCTTTTGCTCATAAATCAAATTTTCTTTGACGAAAACAAATATTGCTGATACTCAATTTGCACTTTGATTGTAGGTGCAGAGTTATACTGCCATGATTTGGTTAAAATTTGCAAGTATAGCAGAATGCAGAAAGTAAAAACATGAATGTTGCTGACATTCATGTTTTCAAAATGTAAGAATTCAGCACCCAGGAGTCAGAAGTCAGAATGGGTAAGAGATTTAATCTGCGCTTACTGATTTATTTTTTCTTCATTCTCCAATATTTTGCTGATTCTTTAACAAGAATCCCCAGAGAGTTAAAATTCGTCGTCACGGAGGATGAAACCAGATTCCTTATTAAGAAAGCCAGCAAGCTGCTTAATCAAGTTTCTCAGCCGATTGAATTTATGCTCTAATCGTTTATCGAAATCGTGTATCCGGTAATCGTAGTGTTCTTTTTTACCTTGGTACTCAGTTAAATGAACATCTAGCTTCTTCTCAGCTGTATACAGCCTGTCAACCACGTTATCTCGGAGTTGGTCAACTGCTTTCAATACGTTGCTTTCTACCGCTTTAATTTTGGCATTTATATTAGCTTCAATCTGAGCTAGGCGGTAGATGCCACCAACTAACATAAATGCCAGAGAAAAAACAGTTAAAGCATTGTTAACGTCAATTTTCATTTCTTAGCTTTCCTAGCTCCAAAAGCAATGTTGATTTTAATAAATCCGGGGAAACAACAGTGCTTTTTTCATCAATAAAAATTTCCCAATTTTGACTATCACGCTTAACTTTGATTGCCTTACCAGAATAATCAAAAACAGCATAAACACTAAATACGGCTAACTCTGTCGGCGGAATAATTTTGATATTTAAGGATGATTGAATACTACTATCTAAATAAGTATCAAACTCCTTCTTAAACTGCCCAGTCAGAGCATTAATAGCCGTTTCTTCAGCTTTTTGTCTGTCGCTATTAATAATTTCAGTTTTAGCTTGATTAGCTTGCCAAGCTGAATCTATCGCTTCTTCAATATTGAATTGTGGCAAAATAATTTCCATGA
>NZ_JAIVFW010000075.1 GCF_020829595.1 Nostoc sp. CHAB 5844 | reverse complement strand
TATTTGGGAGCGAATTCTGACAATGCTCAGCATGTCAGGATACTGGGTGATAATACTTTTGGCTTTGAGGATTTGGTTGGTGGTGATAATGATTTCAATGATGTGATTGTCAAGGTGAGTTTGACTGCTCCGGCTCAGAATTTAGCAGCTTAATAAGTTTTCACTTTCATCGGACTTACGCACTCGTGACGAAAAATCAGCCTTTGCGATTACTTCGCTGCGCTTGTAATGACGTAAAACCTTAGTCTTTGCGTCTTCGACCGTCATCTCCAATTCGCTTTTTCCCATTCGCAATTCGCAATTATTACCCCACGCCTTCAGGCGGGGGCTTGAAATATAGATGCTGCGCGTTTTTGTTTCTCCATGATTAAAATCAGGGGCTTGTATCCCAAATGAATCAATTATTCAATTTAGTTCACAATTGCGAATTGCGTTCTTGCAATTGCGAATTGTTCGGTCAGTTGTTCTGAAGTCTTCCACTTGCTTCAATTGTTCAATCAGTGACGCACCCATTATTTTTATCCCCTCAACTCTTGCAATTTTACCTGTTTTAGCGAATGAAACAGCCCTGCCTTGCTAAGGGGAGGTTGGGAGGGGTGAAAATAATGTGCAGCTTCACATTAAATTGGTATTACGCACACTCTACGAATTCTTGGCGTTCTTGGCGCTTTGGTGAGTCCACTTGCCGTCTTGGCGCTTGCGAAGGGTGGCAAAGTGGCGTTAGCGTTAGCGTTAGCGACGTTCGCGTAGCGTCTCCCTTTAGGAGAAGGAGCGTCACCCGAAGGGCGGTTCGATAAATTAAGCTTTGTGGCAATTTTTGCGTAAGTCCTGTTAATGCTAGTTTTTTGCGAAGTATTCAACTTGATTTTTTCATGAGTAACTCTGTCGTACGGCACTTTCAATTAACTCCAAGGTGGTTGCGGTTGTTGATTGTCGTTCTTGTGGTACTAGGAGTTTTTTTACGATTCTTCAATCTCGACTACAAAATTTATTGGCATGATGAAGTCTACACATCAATCAGAGCCGCAGGCTTCACGCGCCAAGAAATTGACAACAAAATTTTTCAAAATCAGATATTTCCCGCGCCGGAATTACAAAAGTATCAGCGTCTCAAACCGGGAAGCACTATAGAAGATACTATTAATTCTCTGAAAATTGAAGATCCCCAGCATCCACCTTTATATTTCGTCATAGCACGTTTCTGGATGCAGATGTTTGGTAGTTCTCTGACAGCATCGCGGATTTTGCCAGCTTTATTCGGCCTGCCAGCACTACCTTTGATGTACGCTTTAGGCTTGGAGCTTTTTGCCTCTCAAACAGCAGCTTTATTAGCAGTAGTATTGTTAGCTCTATCACCTTTTGATATTCTGTTTGCTCAAACAGCAAGGCAGTATAGTTTACTAACCACAGCAGTTATCGGCAGTAATTTTTTGCTGCTCAAGGCTTTACGCTCACCAAGTTGGCAGAACTGGGGATTATACACTCTTGCAAATACAGTCGGTTGGTATACCCATCCTTTTTTTGGTTTAACAGTTATTGCTCAGGCAGCTTATTTACTGATAGAGCAAGTTTTGGGAAATAGGAGAAGAGTTCACGCCCAAAGTCTAAAATATTTTACGTTGGCGATCGCAGCCTCACTTATTTTATATATTCCTTGGTTAGTAGTCATCACAACTAACTACCAGCGCTTCTCAAACACCACAAATTGGACTAGCACTACTGTAGATTTTGTTTATCTGATAAAATTTTGGATTCTCAGTTTTACTGCTTTGTTTTTAGATTTAGATTTTGGTTTTGATAGTATTTGGACTTATCTACTCAGATTGTTAGTTATATCCCTAATTTTTCTGGCCATCTATACAGTCTGCCGCGAAACTAATCGCCGAACTTGGTTATTTATCCTAACTACAACTTTTTTGCCTTTTTTGATGTTAGCTTTGCCAGATTTAATCCTAGGAGGTAAACGTTCTACTGTCAGTCGCTATTTAATTTCTTGCTATCCTAGTGTGCAACTGGCAGTTGCCTACTTGCTGACAAATAAAATCTTCCACAAACAATTATTTTGGCAAATTGTTACACTGCTGCTAATTACAGGTAGTATTGCATCTTCTACAGTTAGCGCTTTCTCTGATACTTGGTGGAATAAGGATTTGAGCTATTTCAATCCTAAAATTATTAGACAGATTAATGCTAATTCCTCGCCACTTGTCATGAGTGATATCGGCGATGACTTTACCAATACCGGAGACTTAATTTCACTCAGCTATGGATTGCATAAAGATGTCAAATTAATATTGTTGAGTTCGCCTCTTCAGTTAGAATTGGTAAATATTGAGTCTCTGCTTTTAAAAAATTATCCAATATTTGTCTTTCGTCCTTCTCAAGAACTTGTTGAGGTAATTCAACAACAGCAAGGTAAGCTAGTACCAATCTCTGCACCTGGAAGATTGTGGAAACTGAAAAGTCAGAATTCGCCAGATTGAATGTTATTTTTATTAATTAATCCAACACTAGAGTGCTGAAAATTAAAATTTCTTTATCTGTCGTCTTGCTGAAGTAAAATTAAGTATATTATTGTTATTGTACAGAAGTAATATTTTTTTATCTAAAAAAATAAACCTATTTATTATTCTATGACTGAAAATAAAAAGCCAGAAAACTTTTGGACTACAGTGCCTGGTATTGTAACAGCGATCGCTGGGTTGATAACAGCGATCGCTGGATTATTTGCATCTTTCAATACCATAATAGGCACAGTTAATGGTGGAAATTCCTCAGCCACTCCTTCACCGAGTCCTGCTGTATCTGTCACGCCAGGAGCAGGAAGTTCAGAAAAAAGTGGCACTATTAGTATTTATGCAAAAAATAAAGAAGGTATCAAATTTACCAATCCCACCAATAAATTAGTAAAAATATATTTTCGTCCTGATGGTGAATCTTTGTGGAGTGTAGGACGCGAGTGGAGTTCTGTATCATCAAAAGGTTATGAAACACCAGAACGACCTATTGGCCAAGAATTTTTACGCTGTCCAGAACAGAACATTGGGGCATTAGTAGTTCAGTATAATGGAAATTGCCAATCTGTAGGGACAGACATAACTTTAACTTTAGAAGCAAATGAAGAAATTTTATTTTTCATTAATGAACTACCCAATTATTATGACGATAATCGCGGTAATGTTCCAGTTAAGTGGAGAATTGTCGAATAAAATTTCAAAATTTTAATAACTGCAAATTAGGTTTCTTTGAGAAATTAGAATTAGTCTTTTTTGCTATATAAACTCAAAGTAGCTACTTATACCATTTCACTTTAAAATTGATACATTTAGGCAGGCAGAGGAGCAGGGGAGCAGAGGGGCAGAGGAGAAATTATTTGTATCATTTATTTGGTGAAATGGTGTTAGATAGAGCTACTGATTTTGCTATGAAAATAAACAGTAATGCAGATACAACCTCAAAAGCTCATACTTTTAAAAATCATGGATACCTTTTTGTAATTTTAATGTGGCTGGTGAGCAGACTTGTAATTATTTTTGCCATGCAAGTTGTTGTTCCTTCAATCTACACCTCTCCTGTGCATCCATACTGGCAACCTCCATATCCACTGGATTATTCTCCTGACTTTATTCCGCAACCGAGTTGGGAATTATTTTCTCATTGGGATGGTAAGTGGTATCGCTCAATTGCTGTTACAGGTTATGACTACGCTAACGATGGACATCAGCATTCTGTTGCTTTCTATCCTTTATTCCCTTTAATTACTCGTGGCTTAATGATGTTTGGCTTACCCTTTGAAGTGGCGGGAACAGTATTGAACAACCTCACTTTTCTGGGGGCGCTACTTCTTTTGTACTACTGGGTAGAAGAACGTCATGGTACTAATGTTGCAAGATGGACAACAGCTGTAATGGCTTGGTGTCCTTTTTCTTTATACGGCACAGTTATTTATACTGAAGGATTATTTTTGTTTTTGACAACAGCAGCGTTGCGTGCATTCGATCATCGTCAGTATTTTTGGGCTGCTGTTTGTGGTGCATTGGCTAGTGCGACTCGCGCCACCGGAATTACATTGTTACCGACTTTTATTTTTGTCGCCTGGAAAGAAAAGAGACCATTAAGTGCATATTTTGCAGGACTATGTGTACCATTAGGGGTGCTTTCATTTAGTCTGTATTGCGCTATTACTTTCAAAGATCCTTTGGCATTTGTTCATGTGCAGAAAGCATGGGCGCAACCGAGTTGGTGGTCTATATTTAGTGATGCTATCTCTGTGGGCAAAGATAGTTTGATTAAAGTTGTGATGGTATTTGGTGGCGGCTACATATTATGGTACTTTCGTACTCAGCTGAGTAAGACTGCTGTAGTCTACGGTTTTTGTTCATTGTTACTGATAATATTCTCTGGAGCGCTAATGTCTGTTAGCCGTTATGCTTATGGAATTGTGTCACTGTCAATTGCGTTAGGCTTGTTCTTTTCTCACCAACATCGCTGGGGATATGCAATATTAACCTGGTTCGCTATATTACTCTTTTCTTATGCTTTTAACTTTACTATTTGGAATTGGGTAGCGTAATACCATTTCACCAAAATCTTGATACGCCGTTACTGCTTGTATTGTTTTTGTCTAAATTAGAAAGACGTTGCAATGCAACGTCTCTACATCTAAATTACTGCATCGAAATTTGACGACTTAAAATGCTCATCACTTCGTCTGGATTGCCGGTTGGTAGCAGTGGACTCCAATCTCCCACACTGGCGTAGCCGATAACTTGCAAATAGTGAATTGTACTGGTGACGGCTTTGGGAGAACCGATGAGTAAATGTTTAATTGGTTCTCGGTGCGGAAATGGTTGTTCTGGAATTTGATTGCGTTTGGGGGAGTTGAAATCTTTGCCTAGGAACTGAGCTAATTGGGATTGGGCAAAGTTGAGTAATTGTGCCATCATTATGTTTATGCTCCTTTTGTGAGGGGTATAAAAGCGATCGCCTAGTTCTGGCAAGAAGAGAGCGATCGCTTTTACCTTTTGTGAGGTTTAGATAAGGCGATCGTTTTGTTCTTTAGGGAATTGGGCGATCGCTTTTATCTTGTCTTTAATATTAAAGTATAAATTTATACTTGTCAACTATTAAATGCCAATATTTTTGTTAAGAATTTTTAAACATTTACAGAGACAAATGCTGCTGAATTAAGGTATGTTTAGTGACATTTATTAATAAAATCACCGTTAATTGTGAACTGTTCATGCATTAAATAAAATTTAGGATGTGGCTCAGTAGAACTGGTAAGTGAATATAGCATTTTGTATTTATTCTTAGAGGATGTTTTAAAAGTCCTCTCTTCGGTAGCAAAACGTCTAGATCCCCCTAATACCAATTCACAATTCGCAATGACGCTCGCGGACTCGCTAACGCAATTCGCAATTAAAAAACTCAGATGCAGCAAAGTTTTCAGGATTTACATCTGTATCATATTTTTCGTGAAATGGTATAAATCCCCCTTGAAAAGGGGGACTTTGAATCTTGTTCCCCCCTTTTAAAGGGGGGTTAGGGGGGATCGAATTCTATGCAGCTTTATAAAAAATTGGTAGAACGAGAAATTTGTGTCATAGAAAAACTCAGAACCCCGACTTCTTTAAGAAGTAAAAAGTAAAAAGATAATCCCCATAAATAAATTGAGGGGATTTGATAATGACGTATTGTTTCTTGTACTACGTATCTCGAAACAAATGTTTTTATTTTGTTCCATAAATAAATTGAGGAGCCAGTTGCGTGGGCGGGTTTCCCGACTTGAGCAAACTGGCGTGGGCTTCAAACCACCGTTCTTTTTCTTTCTTTTACCTTTTAACTTTTTACTTTTGCCTTGTTCGGTGATTTTTACCTCAGAGATTTTCGACTGCTTTAAAAAGCTGGAATTTAAGTTTTTATGTTTGTTAGTAGCGACAGCAACTTGTGTCATTACGACAGCAACTTGTGTCATTACGACAGCAATGTAGGTTGGGTTGAACGACAGTGAAACCCAACATAAATCTAGATAAGCGTGTTGGGTTTCGTTCCTCAACCCAACCTACTAGCGCGACAAGCTTAATTTGTTAGGTTGAGTAATCATAAGATAGTTTAATTTTGGATTTTCTAGATTTTTAACCCAACGTTTTAAGGATGACGCGCTACTACAGATATCATAAGTGTTTAACCGAACCTGATATAAGTAGCCATCATAAACGTTACTCGTCATACATGGAGAGTCACAAGGCTTTGATTCAACACGATCGCTCAAATTATACTCTGCATTATTGCCGCACCTGTATTTGAGATATTGTCAGGCGATCGCCTATTATTACGATCATCAAAATGAAATTGACCAGAGCATTCAAGATGATGAAGCATTTGCTGATGCTTTATATGCTCATACCAATTTCTTTTAAAGATGAAACGAATTTTTTTGTAGAGACGTTGCAATGCAACGTCTCTACAGATTTTATGTGCATCAAAATTTTTCGTGAATTGGTATCAACCCAACCTTGTATCTTAAAAGAAAACTTATCAAACATCCTTTTAAACTTTAGCAACTGTAACTGGGCTGACATCAACTTTCCGATCAAAAATAATGCGTGGTTTTAGTAAGATTCTCAACAACAACCAAAGAGAACCTAATTCTCCTGGTGCATTCTGACGTTTCCACTGTCCTGGACGGCAAAATAACATTTCTACTAAACGACGATGTTGACTTAAACTTACTGATTCAAAATGGATGCGGATTGTGGGAAATTCATTGGCAAATCCAGTACTCACAATTTCCCCGGCTAGATGTAAATTTTCCTCGGCAATTTTGATTGTTACTGGTTGACTGACAACTAAATTCATCGGAGGTTGCTGAGTTAGTGCTATCTCTGCACCAACTTCAGAAATCATTGTGGTTACACCCCAAAAATTATCATTACCAATTGTTAACTGCACGACTCGCCGTAAATCAAACCATTCAAATTTATTGGTTTTAGGTGCATCTAGCAAAACTAAGATAGCCGCGCCAATCATAATTATATTATAGATACTCCACAGCCAACCTAAGCCCATACCTATAGTCTGTTCAGCCATTGCTGGTATTTCTTTTGCCATAGACTGCTTGACTATGGACATACAGATGTTTTGCCACAAACTCAGAGCTGTAGCGATAAATAGTATGATCAAGGGTGAGGCTAATTTCCAATTGAAAGTATAGCGATCGCTACTTATCCCTTTAGGCGTAACTTTAAATCCTTTTGAAAAGGGACGCAACATAGATTGCATCACTGTTAACGCTAAAGGGAAACATAATACTAAAAAATAGATATCTGATAAAAACGCTGAACGAGAATACTTATTTAACCAAGCAAATACTGAAAGGTTAACCAAGTAAAGAGGCAACCAAAAATAAATTAATTCTGGGAAGTTGGCTCGAATTGGAATTACACCCAAAAATGAATAAGCTAACGGCATCAAGAGAAAATAAATTCGGGAAAATGTCGTAAACCAAGTCAAAAATCCTCCCAAATGAGCTATTCTTTGAGTAAAACTAAATCCGGGAACGATCAGAGGATTAGATTTAATAAAAAGTCCTTGGAGTGTCCCTTGCGCCCAGCGTAAGCGTTGAGTTGCATAAGCAGCTATGTTTTCTGCTGCCAAGCCTGCACTGAGTAATTCATTTAAATAAATAATTCGATATCCGTGAGCCGCTAAATTAACTCCTGTAAAGTAATCTTCAGATAAAGATTCAGTCACAAAATTGCCAGTCTTCTCTAATGCAGCGCGACGAATAATAAAAGAAGTACCAGCACAAATTGCGCTCTCTGAACTATCTCGAATAGACTGAATGTGTCGATGAAAAATTTCTTCATCAGGTGTAAGAATATTTTCTAAGCCTAGATTTCGGGCTATGGGGTCAGCATTATAAAAGCTTTGAGGTGTTTGTAGTATGGCTATAGATTCATCTTGAAAAAAGCCTACAGTGCGAGTCAGAAAGTTTTTGGTAGGAACGAAATCTGCATCGAACACAACAATTAATTCACTACTAGTTCGTGTGAGTGCGTTATTTAAGTTTCCGGCTTTAGCATGTTTATTATTTGCTCTGCTGATATAGCGACATCCGAGTTCTTCGGCTAGTTCTCGCATCTCTAAGCGCCGATTATCATCCAAAAGATAGATGTTTTTTTGGGGATAGTCTAGGGCTTGACAACCAATAATCGTGCGCCGCACAATAAATTCTGGTTCATTGTAAGTCGGAATAAAAATATCTACAGATGGCGTAAACTCACCATTAATTACCGCAATTGATTTCTCATCCGCCTCTCGATGACGCTCTTTAATATTTAACATTAAGAATAAATCAATCAAACTGCTACAAAGCATCAGAATTTCTAAGGCAAATAACCCTAAACTAATGGCTCCATTGAGTGGATTATCAACGTTGAGGGTAGAGAGCGATCGCCACAACACATACCGCAAAGTTAAAATCATCAATATCCCAACTACCAAACGTTGTGACCAAACACGAGGCTGAGGAGAAAGTTTCATCACCACAAACATAACTAATAGCAATGCCAAAGTTGGTATTAGTAAATATTCATCATTTACCATTGGCGCTTCTATCCACATTGGTGGATGGGCTTGCCAAATATGAATTTGAGCAAAAAATCTATTAATTCTGCTATTCCCTGCAAACCAACCTCCGACAATGAAACCAGATAAAACCACAATGCTTAAAAGCATTAGCGTTACTACTCGAAATATAAAAACTCTTTGAAGAACAAGATTAGCAGCATTTTTTTGCTTCAGATTCAACAGATTCAATCTGGCAATCTCACGTTTTTGCATTTGATTAATCTCCTAAATTACTAAAAATTCTCCTTCTTTGTATGAAAATATTATATAGTCTAGATTTAAAAATGACATTTCATAACTATTTGCTATTCAAGAGAACAATCATAAATCATTTATCAATAAATTGATTTCTTGTGCTTTGCTTTGAAGAATTTGTTCACGAATTAACTAGAATGAAATTCTAATAAAAATGGCTGAACTAAATTTTTAACTAATTCTCAGCTTAATTTAATATTCATCATCACAGACAGCTATAAATTGTCATTATATAGATGAATTTGAGGATATAAACACTATGAAATTTAATAGTTTAGCTATTCTTGGTATTATTGCAACTGTTAGTTTAGGCTCTATTAAAGAGGTAGCTGCATATCAGACACAAGCTACCACACCTGCTACTACTGGAATTACTCAAGTAGCTGCTGCTGTGGGTCAGTCTGCATACTTTCAGCGTGGAGAACATGCAACTAAAGGAAGAGTCAGCATTGTTACTAGAAACAGAACAAGATACTTACAGTTTGATCGAAATTTTAGAACCAGTAGCGGCCCGGATGTGTTCGTGATTTTACATCGCTCTGCTGCACCTAAAATCTATGGTTTGAGAGCCAAAGATTATGTTATAGTTGCTCGTCTGCGAAGGTTTAGCGGTAGTCAAAGTTACGCTTTACCTAGCAATCTTAATTTGTCTGGATATAGATCAGTGGCAGTCTGGTGTCGAAAGTTTAATGCCACTTTTGGTTATGCAAGTATCGGCGGTTAAATACAGCAGAATTCAGAATTCAGGAGTCTGAATTCTAAATAAGCCTCTATTTGATATCCTTCACGCTGCTTGACATCTGTTGTAATTGACTGTCTAGACAGTGAGGTAGGAATTGGAAATTTTTTCTCAATGTAGAGTTTGGTATTGATAAGATTTTTTAGTAACACTCTAATTTTTGAAGAAGAATATTACAATTTTTTTTAATTAAACTACAAAATTTTTTTTATGGACTTAGCAGATTTTCTTGGGCTTGTACATCCGGCGATCGCAGTTATTTTTGTCTTTCCTCTAATTGGAAATGTTGTTAATTTCGCATGGCAAACACGTCAACGCCGATTGCAAAGTTTAAACGAAGGTAAGAGTAAAATTCCGCCCGTAGTTGGTAAAGAGCATAAACAGTTAGGTGATTGGCTAACCAGTGCCGTTGTCGGGTTAACATTAGTAGGTTTAGCCTATCCTATTGGCAAAAATATTATCAAGAAACAATTATGGAATACTGCTAATTTTCAAGTAATTTTTATAATATTAATGTTTGTTGTAACTATTGCCTCTTTAGTATTACTTTATCAGGCAAAACAGAAGTTATGGCGAGGGATTTTTGCTACCTTAACTGGTGCTGGTTTAATAATACTGGGTTGTCAAGATGGAGTTTATCGTTTAGATAACGAGTGGTACTGGTCACACTACTACATTGGTATTACCGCAGCTTTACTGATGATTTTTTCTTTGGCAATTGTGCAAGATATTTATAAATCTCATCGCTGGCGAGTAATTCATACAATTTTAAATTGTCTAGCTCTTTTACTATTTATTGGTCAAGGATTAACAGGCACAAGAGACTTATTACAAATTCCCTTGAGTTGGCAGGAACCTTATATTTATCAGTGTGATTATGTCAATAAAACTTGTCCCACACCAAATACACAAGCACCGAAGTGAATCAAATTCAGAAAATATTTCGCATAATTGACCTTTTTTCATTACGTGTTCGGCTTACAGTTGGGATTGCTGCGGTTTCGGCTTTAGGATTAGGTAGCCTTGCTACCTGGACTAGCTGGAAAATGCAGCAATTTTTAATTAATAGTTATAAAACTAATATTCAACAAATTATACAACGCTTGCCCTATCAAGTAGAACTTTATAATGAAATTATACCTACAGTGAATGGGTTACAAAAAGCAATTGATAATTTAAGTAGTGCTAATACATTTATATGGGTAAAAAGTTCTAAAAATCAGATATTAGCTGAATCTGATAACTTAAATAAACTACCTCAAGGGAAAGCATCTAAGTTAATTGATTTAACTGAAAAGTCAACAGAACCTTTAGTAGAACAAATGGGCAAAAGCTACTTTGTTGTGTGTGGTAGTACGTTGACATTACGAGGTAAAGTAGTTGGGACATTATTTGTAGTACAGGATGTTACCCGCGAACAAAGCATGTTTTTCGTAATTGTGCAGAGTTTGGGGATTGGCAGTATTGTTACAATTACAACGATTTCTGTAGCGATCGCAATTTATATCAAACGTTCGCTGCAACCCCTACGCCAGTTAAGTCAAATGACAGAAGTCATTTCGATTGCAGACTTAGGACAAGCACAACTTTATTTAGATAACGCACCGAGTGAAGTGAGAGAATTAACCCAAACTTACAACATGATGTTATCGCGTCTGTTTCAATCTTGGGAGCAAGAGCGACAATTTGTAAGTAATGTATCTCACGAGTTACGTACACCACTCACTATCGTACATGGCTATTTGCAAAGCGTCTTACGAAGGCAGAGTAATTTAACCGAAATTCAACAAGAAGCATTAGCAACAGCCGCAGCCGAAGCCGAACGTACTATTCGGCTTTTACAAGATTTACTTGATTTAGCCAGGGCGGATAGTGGGAATTTGCTTTATCGCTTAGAACGCTGTTTGTTGAATGACTTAGTCACAGAAGTTGTGGTTATGGCTAAAATTTATAGCGATCGCCAGATTACAATTGAATCAACTACCCAGCCAATTGAGGCCAAAGCTGACTACAATCGCCTCAAACAAGTTTTACTAAATTTAATTGATAATGCCGTTAAATATTCTGATCCGCAAACTGCTGTGACTGTAAAGTTTTATCAACAAGTAGACCAAGCCATCATTCAAGTTTGCGATCAAGGTTATGGGATTCCTTTACAACATCAATCGCGGATTTTTGAGCGATTTTACCGCATAGATGAAGCGCGTACTAGTTCCACTGGTGGGTGTGGGTTGGGATTATCCATAGTCAAAACCCTTGTCGAGGGTATGGGTGGTCATGTAACGGTGCGATCGCGCTTAGGTGAAGGGAGTATATTTACAATTACTTTATCAGCTTATGTATTAATTCCCCATCAATAATTAACAACAACTCCATATTTTAAATTATTAATAATATTTTTAATATATACAAATTATTTAACCCTTGCCAACCTGACTTAGAAAAGTTCTGATTACTGATTAAAAAATCCCAATCTCTAGTCGGGAGCATCCCAGTTTCTTTTTAATGCGACTGCTACTTACTCTCCCCACTATAATTTAATGGCAGTTTTACTGTTACCGTAGTCCCAGTATCTTGCTGACTTTCTAGGCTAATCTCACCACCGTGTATATCTACACACTTTTTCACCATAGCCAGCCCTAGCCCTGTACCTTGAATTCGACGTACATTACTAGCTCGATAGAAAGTTTGAAATAGATTAACTTGGTCTTTTTCAGGAATACCTATGCCCTCATCTTGAATCTGAAAAATTGCCATACCATCTCTACAGTTTAAATTCAACCGAACATTACTTTGTGGCCGAGAATATTTAACAGCATTGGAAATTAAATTAGTCAAAATACAATACAGTAATTCCTCATCCATGTAAGTTAGATTGCATTCTCCTTCATAATTAAAGGTAATATTTTGTTGTCCAGCAGCTTTCATTTTAAAAACTTCTATGATTTCTTCACAAAAGCTAATTAAATCTATTAGTGCAGGTTTATATTCTAATTTTGCAACTTCAGTTCTACTCAAAAACAACACTTCATCCAGCAACTGAAGCATATGGTTGATAGCATCTTGCACACGTTCAAAATAGAAATTTTTTCGTCCCTCATTCAAATTATTTTGATTTTGGAGTATGTCTATAGCAGTCCGAATTGTCGTCATCGGGTTGCGAAACTCATGAGAAACCATTGCCACAAAGTTTGATTTTAGCTCATTGAGTTGCTGTTTCTTCACTAACGCCTGACGACTAATTTCTTCACTTTCTCGTAACTTGTTCAGAATTTCTTCCCGTTCAATAGCATATCGAATAGCACGCACTAACCGCTGAATTGTAATTTGGTCTTTAACTAGATAATCTTGAGCGCCTTCTGCTAATGCTTGCATAGCTAATTCTTCATCATCCACTCCTGTTAAAACTACCACAGGAATATCTGGTACTGCGGCTCGATATTCTTTTAAAGTATCTAGTCCAACAGAATCTGGTAATCCCAAATCTAACAAAACTACATCAAATTTATCTTGTTTGAGAGTTTCATTGTTAGAATCATCTCCTGTTAGCTGATTACCTACCAAACTTAAATCTATCGCATCAGATAATCGTTCAACATGCTTCATCTGTACCTCTTGATAGGCATGTACAAATATTTGATGTAGTAGTTTGGCATCACTTGGGCTATCTTCTACCAGTAGAACATGAATCATCATTTTTCGCATAAAAATATCTTTATGTTTATATAAATTTGTCCAATAATCCTCTGATTTTTTCATTGTGTAAACAATGAAAAAATCATAATTCATATTGGACAAATAGCAAAAAATGCTATTAAATTGATGAATCTGGTGGAAGTGTAACTGCTACTAACCAAAAATCTTTAATTGACTGCACAACCTCAATAAACTGGTAGACATCAAGGGGTTTTGTGACATAGCAATTAGCACTGAGATTATAGGAACGTAGTATGTCTTGTTCATCTGCTGAAGTAGTCAGCACAACCACAGGAATACATTTAAGGCTAGGATCAGATTTAAGTTCTGTCAGCACTTCTCGTCCATCCATCCCTGGTAAATTCAGGTCGAGTAAGACTAAATCTGGACGTGGCGCATCAGCAAACTCTCCTTGCTGACGCAGATAATGCATTGCAGTTTCACCATCTTCTAACCAGTGCAAGTTATTGGCGATTTTGGCATTCACAAAGCCTTTTATCGTGAGATTAGCGTCGCTAGGAGAGTCTTCAACCAGCAAAATTTCCACACGCCGGAATACCTGACTATTTCTAATACTGTCATTAACCATATATTACACGTCTTTATTCAAAATTGCTTAGGTAACTGATTTATCAAGGGTAAAGTAGAACGTTGTACCCACTCCTGGTTGAGATTCAGCCCAGATGCAACCATTGTGACGTTCAACAATTTTTTTACAAATAGCCAAACCAATACCTGTACCAGGAAATTCTCGACGGGTATGCAAGCGACGGAAAATTTCAAAAATCCGGCTAAGATACTGGGATTTAATGCCAATTCCGTTATCTTGTACTGAAAACAACCAAACGTAGTGCTGAGTAAGATATTCTTCCTCTGCCCCCCTGCGCCTCTGCTCCTCTACTGCACTAATATGAATTTGTGGTGGTACATCTTTGCGGCGAAACTTGATGGCATTACCAATCAAATTTTGGAATAATTGTACTAATTGAGTTTTATCTGCGAGTAAGTTAGGCAATGGGTCATAAGTGATCATGGCATGACTTTCTGCGATCGCAACATGCAAATTACTCAAAACCTCCATCAGAAAAGCATTGCAGTCAGTAAGCGTAAATTCTCGACCGCGTGTGCCTACACGAGAATAAGCCAGCAAGTCTTGAATCAACTGCTGCATCCGCTTCGCCCCATCAATAATGTAATCTAAATATTCTTGGGCAGACTCATCTAACCGCTCTCGATATTCCTCTACTAACAGTTGGCTATAGCCTGTTACAGCCCGCAATGGTTCTTGCAAATCATGAGAAGCCACATAGGCAAACTGTTCTAATTCTTGATTCGAGTTTCTAAGTTCTTCATTCAGCTTTTGTAATTCTGCTGTGCGTTCCTGAACTTTAATTTCTAGTTCTGCTTTCGCCTGTTGCAGTGCTTCCTCAGCTACTTTGCGGTCTGTAATATCAGTATCAGTACCTATCCACTCCTGAATCTGGTTGTCAGCATCTAACATCGGAACCCCACGCACAGCAAAAAATCGATAGCTACCATCAGCAACTCTGACACGATGCTCAATTTGATAAGGGCTTTTCGTTAGAACTGCTTGAGTCCACAACTGCGTTGTTCGCTCTTGATCTTCAATATGAATTGCATCCAGCCACCCCCAACCCTGAATTTCTGCCTCGGTTTGCCCTGTCAAAGCTCTCCAAAATGGCATATCTTCTACTACATAGCCATTAGCATCAGTTGTCCACACCGCTTGAGATGTAGCAATTACCAATGAACGATAGCGTGTTTCACTCTTTTCTAAGGCAATTTCAGCCAATTTGCGGCGAGTGATGTCTTGAAAAAAAATCGATAGCCCTTCTTGACTGGGATAAATGCGATTTTCAAACCAGCGATCCCACGGTGGATAATACTCCTCTATCTCAATCACTTTCTGTTCTGCCACAGCTTTGTAATAAGCCTGATAAAACTTTTGTCCCACACCTTCGGGAAATTCTTCCCAAATATTTTTGCCAATCAAATCCTCAGGACGACGATTGAAAATTTGTCCCGCCCTTCGATTAACGTAGGTATAACACCAATTACAATCTAAAGCTACAAAAGCATCCGTTACAGTTTCTAAAATATTTGCCAGCTTTGCTTTTGCCGTTTGCTGTTCTAAAAGCATAGCTTCTGCCAACAAAACTTTATTCAGACGAATTTGCTGTTGCAGTAGTAAATAAACTACTATGATCAGAAAAAAACTCAAACCATATCCCAACGCCACTACAAAAATAATTTGACTAAAACTCTCATCTGTAGCTACTAAGCGCTGTTGCAATAAAGTTTTTTCTTTACTATTTATTGCTTGAGTAAGATTTTTGAGTTGTTTGTCGATATTTATGGTTTTATCAGTTGCAATATTTGCAACGGCCTTCAACAAACTTTGTCGCTCGAAAATATCGATTGATTCCTGTAATAATTCAAATTTCTGTGTAATTCTGGATTCAAGCTGGTTAATTCGGTCTTGTTGATTGGAGTTGTCCTTAGTTAAATGCCTAATAAATTGAATCTGTTGAGCAACTTTTTGCTTTTCTTGCTGATAAACTTTTTTATAAATTGCCTTTCTTGTGAAAATGTAACTACTGCGTGCGCTTTCCGCATTACTCAGACCAAGCCGCAGCTGATCTAAGGTTTCTAAAACTTTATGAGTATGAATCACCCATTGCTTTTCTTCTGTTAACTGCTCAAAACTGAGGAAAGAAGTAATACCAACGCCACATAGCAATAGCAACGCCACACCAAAACCACCTGCAACAAATTTTTCTGAAAGTTTCTTCATGAGCGACTCGCAGAAATGCAACTGATTCATAAATTAGAATTAGGCTGGATAGCTAACTATATATTTATCTGAATCAAATAATACATTCATCAAATGTAAATATTATACAAGTTTTGCTTATATTTAATATTTTTGGCTGAATTAATAACTGCTATAACAAATAAAATCCCTAACTCCTTTAAAAGTCAGGGATCTCAAACAACATTGAAAATTAAAAACATCTATCTATTGATAGATGACAAAATAAATTATAGTCTTACTAATTTGACCTCAAGTTTCTGTGTCATATTACCTATAAAAATTGAGCGGGTAATCACGCTTTATATAGCTTATACCCACTCAAGAATAATTAAAAATCTATCTTAAATCATTCCAGCCCACACATCTCTACAAAATTAACGAGATTCAGTTCCTTGATTAGGGCTACCCGCTACACTATCTTCACCAGGTGCTTCTGGTTTAGCAGTTTCTTTAGCATCAGATTGAGAAGCATCACCAGTTTTGCGAATATCTTCTTGTAATGGGGTTTGATAGCCACCAGAAGCAGTAGCGGTAGTATCTTGTTTGTTAGACTTTTGTTCTTCAGTCATAACTATAAACTCCTATGATTTATTCTTGGTTTATTGTAGAGATACTAAGAATGTAAAGTTATCTATCTAAAATATGGTTCTAACTAATTCTAGACTCTATCGAAAGTATTATTTAGTACTACTGTTAGATATTAAAGAGAATACATAAAATAATATCTCTTGAAGAGAAAAAGCAATAACAAGGTTTTTGCCAAGATGGATTTAATTAAACTGATGATATGACCAATATCTCCAGTTAATGGCTAAATTAGCGTTAAGTATAAGTTATTAATTAATCTAATAGACTTTTGAATAATATTTTTTTAGTTATTTATAATACAAAATACTTCAGTATAATTGATGTACCCCAAAAATTTATCATTACCATCTGGATGTATTCTGCGTCGGGCAACTTCTGCTGATAAGTGGTCAATTATATCATTAGTATTGTCAGCGAAACTTGACCCTACCCAATTACGTTGGCAACAATTCTTCGTTATAGAATGTGAGGGTAAATTAATAGCTTGCGGACAACTGCGTAATTTTTTAGGCGCACAAGAACTAGGTAGTTTGGTTGTTGCACCAACTTGGAGAAGTCGCGGTTTAGGCAGTTTGCTTACCCAGCATCTCATCACTCAAGCTACAGAACCACTGTATCTAGAATGTTTGGGTGAGCAACTATCACAGTTTTACAGCCGCTTTGGTTTTGTACCAGTTACCTTTGAAAACTTACCTCCATCTCTCAAGCGAAAATTTAGAGTTTCTCAATTAGCTAAAAGGCTAGTGAAAGTACCTGTGGTGTTTATGCAATATCGAAGGGAGTAGGGGAGAAAAAAGTATGAAGTGTGAAGTATGAAGTATGAAATTTCACTCTTTAGAAGATGTTTTAAAAGTATGAGGCGAATGTAATTCGCTACTACATCAACAAAGCAGATAAAAATCAATGTAGTAGGGGTGGAACGAAGTGAAACCCAACAATGCCAAGCTCATAGGATGTTGGGTTTCGTGTCTCAAACGCCACTTGCGTGACTGTCGGGAAACCCGACGACAGTTGCTACAACGGAGGGAACCTCCGCAACGCACTGTCTCCCCAACCTACGCTAAAATTGATGTTTTTGGTAAAAGTCTTATTATGTAAGCATTGTAGGTTATTCTCTCCCGAAAGTGATTAAAGAACACTATTGACTATTGACCTTTCGCAAAAATCGTTAGCAAGACAGGCCCTAATAAATAATGATGACTCTCACACAAAAGACTAGATGCGAAACCTAAAATTTCCCGTTGTTTTGGACTGTAGAACCTGACTCCCAAAGGAGAAACTAGCAGTTTTTCAAGTTCTGTCTCTTTTTGAAAGGTAAAGTCAACTAAGTAAAAGCGTCCACCAGGGGTAAGCACTCGCGCCACTTCGTTCAGCACTTGTTGCGGTTCTAAATAATGTAAAAAGCTAATAGTGTTGAACACAGCATCAAACTGAGCTTCGCCAAAGGGTAGAGACTCGGCTTTACCTTCGACATAAATTAAACGTGGATGGTGGCGGTTGCTCAGTCTGGCCATACGCAACATATTCGGAGATAAATCTAAGCCTGTACCACGCAGATAAGGAAATTGTGTTGCTAGGCGTTCTAGTAAGCGTCCTGTACCACAACCTAAATCTAGTACGTTGACTTGCTCTGATAAATCAACGTATTCTAATAACCGTTGATGGATAGCTCGATAAAATACTGAAGGAAAAATCCAATCGTAGCTTGATGCCCAGTTGTTAAAGAGGAATTTTTTGTTAGCGAGAAAGTTCTCAGTCATTGGTGTTCGCGCTTGGATGGCAGCGATATCTAGCCTAGCGTGCAGTACAACAAACAAATATGGGAACCCAATAAATGATTCCGAAATCTAAAAACTAGCACCTGTATTTAAAGACGTTACCACAGAGATAATCTCATCTTTGAGTGTAGCAGCCACAAGCGATCGCTGCATTATTTGCCTAAATTTAATTCTACTCAAATCTATATTTTATAGAGGTTCCAACCTCATCAAACTGAAAACATTAAGGTGAAACACTATGACATCCATTACTTTAGTTCACTTACATAAAGACTTCTTACAACCAATTCGTGAGTGGTTGGAAAGCCGAGAAATTCATAACACGCAACTAGCTCATTTTTTGTGTAGAGTTATACCATCTCAATGTCCTTTTGAACGAGACGTAACTATGTTTGGCCGGAAACTGTTTCATATTCCGGCAATGTGTAAACTCAATCCTCTTTATGAGCAATTAGTAAGTCTGCGTTTTCGCTCGCTGTGTTATCTTGCTGATGAATGTGGTGAAGATATAACTATTTATTGCTAAACTTTGAAAGTCATCAACAGCAGCTATCGGTAATTACAGACACACACTTGTTATCTGCTGCAATCTATACTAAGCTATTCTAGAACTAATTAGATATACATCGAACTAGTTCTAAGTCTGTGTTCATTACTGCCTTACCTTGCTGAAATCATTAAAAACATCAATATGACGCACATCTTACTTGTAGAAGATGAGGTCAAACTGGCGCGATTTATCGAATTGGAACTGAATTACGAAGGTTATCAAGTCAGTGTCGCCTACGATGGATTAACTGCACTTACTGCGGCGCGGGAGTTACATCCAGATTTAGTTATTTTAGATTGGATGTTACCAGGGTTGTCTGGTTTAGAAATTTGCCGTCGTCTGCGGAGTACTGGCGATAAAGTCCCAGTCATATTATTAACGGCTAAAGATGAAGTCAGCGATCGCGTGGCTGGTTTAGATGCTGGTGCTGATGACTATGTAGTTAAACCGTTTAGCGTCGAAGAACTCTTAGCTAGAGTCCGCGCTCATCTGCGCCGCAATCAAGAAGCAGACGCAGCAGACATATTAGAATTTGAAGATCTCAAGTTAAATCGCCGTACTAGAGAAGTTTATCGCGGTGACAGATTAATTGAATTAACTGCCAAAGAATTTGATTTACTCGATTATTTACTTTCTCATCCCCGACAAGTAATTACCCGCGATCGCATTTTAGAAGAAGTATGGGGTTACGACTTCATGGGCGATTCCAACATTATCGAAGTTTACGTCCGCTACTTGCGCCTAAAACTTGAAATCAATCACGAAAAGCGCCTGATTCAAACCGTGCGGGGTGTTGGTTACGTTCTGCGCGAGTAGATTGCGAACCGTTAAACTTCATTGCAAATAATCAAGGTCATCCCAGCAACATGATAAGTTTTGATGATGTGAAGCAACAGCGCTATAAGGAGAACACAGTGGCAATGGAATCAAATTTACTAACGGGCAAAGCTTTACAAAACGAAGACTTTAGTGAATACGTCGCCCATTTACAGCTGCACATGAGCCTGCAAGCTCGCAATCTGGTTCCAACCCTCAAGCATACTGTGGAGGATAGTCGACAGCAACTCCTCCATCAAACCCAAGCCAACTTTGAAAAGTTAATTTCTCGGCAAGGTTTGTAAATATAGGAAATTTAACTAAAACTCAAATAAAATAAAAGCAGGTATTGTTGGGTTAACGCCAATAGCGCACTCATCAAATCTGCTTTTTTTGCTTTTTTAAGTATTCAATCACCAAAATCACCCTTTTGAAGCAATAGCAAGCAACGGAAAGCCGTTAAGATTATTGCAGCAGTTTCAACCAAGAGCAGTTAGTTAAGGCTACATGGCGGCTTGAATCAAAATGACTTCATTACTTCCTCGAAATCTCAGCGTTGTCATCCGGCCAGTCCACTATCGGGATCTGGATGGAATTGAGCGATTAACTCAAGAGTCATTCATCGCTATGACTCCCAACGGTTCTAGCTGTGCCAACCGTCAGATGCAATCGCTGCGTCGCTGGTATGGGTTACTCAAATGTTTGAGTTGGTTCCCTAATCCGCTACAATATCGTTTCTGCGCGTATGTAGCTGAACAGGGACGAATGCTTTTGGGGATGATTCAAGTGTCGCCATTTAACCGCACCCGCACTACTTGGCGCATTGATCGGGTGCTGTTAGATCGATCTGTGGATAAGCAAGGAATTGGTTCACAATTGTTGCGTCATTGCTTTGAGTCGATTTTAGAAGCTCGGACTTGGTTATTAGAAGTAAATATCAACGACATAGAAGCATTAGCACTCTATCGGCAAAATGGATTTCAACGTCTAGCAGAAATTACATACTGGAAAATTGAAGCCGATTTACTGACAGAATTGGCACAAGCAGAGCCGGACTTACCTAATTTGCTCCCAGTAAGTAATGCAGATGCACAGTTACTTTATCAACTAGATACAGCATCCATGCCGCCTTTGGTGCGTCAGGTATTTGACCGTAATACCCGCGATTTTAAAACCAGCTTATTCGGTGCGTTGACCGACGCAGTAAAACAGTGGATAACCAAAACAGAAGTCGTCAGTGGCTATGTGTTTGAACCTCAGCGCAAAGCTGCAATTGGCTATTTTCAAGTGCAGCTTGACCGCAAAGGTGAATCTCCGCATGTGGCAACGTTGACAGTTCACCCTGCTTACACTTGGCTGTATCCAGAGTTGCTTTCACAATTGGCACGCATAGCTCAAGATTTTCCGCAACAAGGTTTACGACTGGCTTCTTTAGACTACCAGCCAGAGCGCGAAGAATATTTAGAGCGGATTGGAGCAGAACGCACTGAACATACTTTGATTATGTCCCGCTCAGTGTGGCACAAGCTGCGAGAGTCAAAATTTGTCTCTCTAGAAGGCATTCAATGGACAGATGTGCTGCAAGGGCTGCAACCAGCACGTAAACCAATACCTGGGGGGATGTCGTGGGCAAAAACCGGACAACAGCCAACCTCAGATTTACCAGTGCCAACCAAATCAGAACCTATTCCCTTTAAAAACTGTAATATTGAAACACCTTGCCCAACTGATTCAGCAGATACACAGCAAGAGAAGTAGGGCATGATTGAAGGCTAAAAGCTGAAGTATGAAAATAGAAGAAACATAATTTTATACTTCAGACTACCCTTCTCCCAAAGGGAGACGCTACGCAAACGGGAACACCAAGGGCGAACACACTTCATACTTCAACAGGAGGCACGAAACAGAAAGCATAATGACCATAAAGCAGTATATTTCAGCACTAGGATTAGATATCGGACGCAAGCGAATCGGTGTGGCGGGATGCGATCGCACTGGTTTAATTGCCACTGGAATTACTACAATTGAACGCTCATCTTTTGAGCGCGATGTCGAGCAGTTCCAAAATATAGTCAATGAGCGTCAGGTAGAAATTTTAGTAGTTGGTTTACCTTATTCAATGGATGGTTCTTTAGGATTTCAGGCTCGTCAGGTGCAAAAATTTGCCAAAAGACTAGGTAAGGCTCTCGAACTTCCCATTGAATACGTGGATGAGCGCTTGACCTCTTTTCAAGCAGAGCAGATGATTATAGCAGAAAACCGCTCACCATCACGCAACAAAGGTTTAATTGACCGTAAAGCAGCAGCTTTAATTTTACAACAATGGCTAGATACTAGGCGAACTCCCGCAGTTGGGGTAAGGTCGAGTATTGATAGCTTTTGACATGATATTCTGAAAGCAATTACTTAGCAATTGTGTCTTTGCATGAAACTATTTGCTTGACATTATTAGTCAATCAAAAGTAAAGCAGTTTTCACGGTTGCGGGTTAGATAAAGTTTAACTAATCGGCTATGTTTTCCTCTCCATTTTCTGACGACAACGATCGCGATCGGACAGTTTCCATCACCTTGACTGATGACACAGGGCGAACCCTCGAATGTTACATAGAACATTCGCTCTCTGTAGATGGGCAAGAATACGTCTTACTTCTTCCTGTAGACTCACCCATAGAAGTTTTCGCTTGGGAAGGTGAAGACGAGGAAGAAGAAGCCGTTTTAGTAGAAGATGATGCCACCCTTGACGAAATTTTTAGTACCGCTCAAGCAGTCTTATCTGAGCAAAACCTTGTTCTCAAAAATACTGCTTACGCTTTGACAGTCGCTGGTGAATTACCAGCGGTAGATGAGTCGGAACTTTTTACATTAGAAATAGAAGACGACGAAACAGATTTAGAACCAGAGCAATTACAGTTACTCGCCAGCTTCTATCACCAAGAACAAGAGTATGCAATTTATACTCCTCTTGATCCCCTGCTATTTTTTGCCAGGATAACAAAAAATGGTGAACCAGAATTGCTCTCTCCAGAAGAGTTTCGCAAAGTGCAACCTCTTTTAGAAGAGCAACTTTTTAACGAAGTAGAATAAAAACTAAAAAATTCAAAATTGAAAATAAAAATCCTACATTTTTATATTTTTAATTGCGAATTTTTTTACTAAATTTTTAACAGTAGTTTAAGGACTTTCCATCAAAAACACCAAAGATTTAATTGACACTAAAACAATTTTTCTATGGGCGTTAACCAGGGAAGCAAAGCTTTGCTCGCCTGGTTAAAGTTGAATAATACCAATTCTCTAAGAATCTTAGATAAACGCTCAAAGCCTTAGTTATGAATTGGTATAACTTATTTCTGACAGTTGCTTTATCCCAATTGACTGTTAGATTTTAATTCGTGAGTATTAAAGAAACGTTCTTGATTTAGAGCGTCTCTCATTATGATTCTTAAATATTGTTTATGACCTGGAACAATCTCTTACAGCCTGACTTGATTTTAGACGGTTCAGTATTGCAATTAACAAAAGAAATTATTCAACAATATGGGCTGAAGGGACTGGTGTTAGATGTAGATGAAACCTTAGTTCCTTTTACAGTGGGGACTGCTTCGCCAGAACTCAGACAATGGGTAAAAGAAATCCGTAGCCATGTTGATTTGTGGTTGGTGAGCAATAACTTAAGTGAAGCCCGCATTGGCAGCATTGCTCGTTCCTTAAACTTACCTTACTACTTGGGTGCAGCCAAGCCTTCTCGACGGAAAATTAGAGAGGCTCTCCAGGCAATGAATTTGCCTGCACCCCAAGTGGGAATGGTGGGCGATCGCTTGTTTACTGATGTCTTAGCAGGCAATCGTCTGGGAATGTTTACAATTCTTGTAGAACCGATTATTCATCCTGATGCAGCGTTACGTTCCCATCCCATCAGAAATTTTGAAGTTTGGTTTTCAGAAATCTTGGGAGCTTCTATCATTCCTAAGCAAACTACAATTCATAAAAAGTAACTAATCGTCAGGAATATAAATCTAAAAAAATGATTAAGAAATATTTAGAAACACACGAAATGCGAGATTATAAGTATTAATAACATGGGGTCAGCAAAAAAAGACCCTAGTAGATAGTAAATAAACATAAACTAGTAGAGCGTCAGCCTTCACCTATAGAAGGATTGGCGCTTTACTTTTGATGCTGAAGTAATTTCATACTTCATATTTCATACTTCATACTTCAGTTGACCAATGACCAAAACGATTGTTGTCAAAATCGGCACTTCTAGCCTTACCCAACCAGAAACAGGGCAATTAGCACTTTCTACCATTGCTACCTTAACAGAAACACTCTGTCATTTAAGGCAGCAGGGCAATCGAGTGATTTTGGTTTCCTCTGGTGCTGTGGGTGTGGGCTGTGCGAGATTGGGCTTAACGGAACGTCCGAAAGCGATCGCACTCAAACAGGCAGTAGCCGCAGTTGGTCAAGGCAGGTTAATGCGTATATATGACGATTTATTTACTACCTTGCAACAGCCTATTGCCCAAGTTTTGCTAACTCGCAGCGACTTAGTGCAGCGTAGCCGTTACCTCAACGTTTATAACACCTTTAAAGAACTGTTGGGACTGGGCGTAATTCCGGTAGTCAATGAAAATGACACCGTTGCCGTAGATGAACTGAAATTTGGTGATAATGACACTCTTTCGGCATTGGTGGCAAGTTTAGTTGAAGCAGATTGGCTGTTTTTACTCACCGACGTAGACAGACTCTACTCAGCCGATCCGCGTTCTGTACCCGATGCTCAACCGATTTCTTTGGTAAATAATATTAAAGAATTAGCGCAATTGCAAGTCCAAACAGGTGGTCAAGGTTCTCAATGGGGTACTGGTGGGATGGTCACAAAAATCTCAGCCGCCAGAATTGCGATCGCTGCGGGAGTGCGAACTGTGATTACTCAAGGGCGATTTCCGCGAAATCTCGAAAAAATTTTACAAGGGGAACCTTTAGGTACTCACTTTCAACCGCAACCTGAACCCACCTCAGCCAGAAAACGCTGGATAGCCTATGGATTAGTCCCGGCTGGAAAATTGTATTTAGATCCCGGAGCGATCGCGGCAATATCGCAAGCCGGAAAATCATTATTGGCAGCCGGTATCAAAGCAGTAGAAGGAGAATTTGACACTCAAGATGCTGTGCAATTATGCGACACCAACGGCAACGAAATTGCTAGAGGACTAGTAAACTACAGCAGCGATGAACTGCAAAAAATCTGTGGCCGTCACTCTAGAGAAATTCCGGAAATTTTGGGGTATGTTGGTGCAGATACCGTCGTGCATCGAGATAACTTAGTTTTGACTTAAATAAAAATCACGCAGATAAGCTAATAATCACAAAAGTTTGCTTGTTGAGACCGCAAGGGGAGCCAGCGCGTTGGGCGGGTTTCCCGACAGCCGCGCGACTGGCGTGGCAGGGGAGCAGAGGAGAGGATTTGCATCGTTGCCTTGTGGTTTGTCCTGGCAGTTTAGCCCCACAGTGGCAAGATGAACTATTACACAAGTTTCATTTACGATTTGAAATTTTCACTAATGACCGCATTGAATCAGCTGTAAGTGGAAATGCTTTTACTGAAATACCATTACCAGGAGCCGTCCATAAAGCATCACCGATATTTTCGCCAATTTTCTCTTGTGCTTTAGTCCACAATGTAGTTGCGATCGCCGTAGCCACAGCAGTCAAGCTCACAGGTATCATAAACCGACTACAAATCAGTTGATAGTATCAAAATTTTATGTGTATATTCTACTGGTAAAATCACTTATACGCTAAATTTGCGTGAGTTCGATGAGTCCTTTGTTGACCTCACCCCCAGCCCCTCTCCTACGAGGAGAGGGGCGTAAAACCCTGATTTTTCGTTGCTCCTCCCTCGCCTTTTAGGAGAGGGAGGTTGAGAGGGTGAGGTCTGTCGAATTCACGTTAAATTTGATGGCGATCGCTATCAAATTAAGGTATAAAATCTGCATCTAGAATCTGAACTACAGAAAAAGGTGATTCTTGTGGGAATAATTCTGAGGGAAGTTGATATTTTCTGATAGTATCATTTCTAGCATCTGTATAACAATCTAGAAATACATCATTTAAAACAGATTTTAAACTCGGACTATCTTCTAGAAGATAAATTATTTGTCGTCTTTGCTCAACAATAGTATTACGCCATCCTCTGGCATTGCACTCTTTTTCTTCTGTCCAGTATTCCAGCTTTAATAAATGTTCAATTAAGATTATTAGACGAGTTCTAAGTTCTTTCTTTTCACTTCGCCCCATACTATCAATTTCTTCAATTAAATTCTCAATATCTAATTGTTCTAGTTTGCCTTCCTGCAAAAGTTTAACTGTAGTTTGTATCCATAAGTAAAAATCTTGTTCATATAATGTTTTGTTAGTCTCACTAGTCAGCATAAAAATTTCTCCTGACTCGACAGAATATTGACTACATTATACAGTGAAGAAATATCAGCTATAGGACTCATATTTAATTTTTGAAATACACGTATTCCAGTGTGTTAGGCATAAGCCGTAACGCACCGAAAGCTTTATGTGGTGCGTTATGCTTCGCTAACACACCCTACACATAGTTTTGTCCTTATTCACTCACTAGTTCTCTGTGATAAACAACAGTTTATCGGGTAGGTAGGAGGCATCGCTGCCTCTTTCCCCCCTCAGAACCGTGCGTACAAGTTTCCAAGTACACGGCTCAAGCAAGTCCAAGTGCCACTTCAGTGGGCGACTCAATTTTCTCAGCAAT
>NZ_JAIVFW010000074.1 GCF_020829595.1 Nostoc sp. CHAB 5844 | reverse complement strand
TACAGCTAATAATAAATATGGTCTCAATGTCAACCATGTCAACAATTTAAGTCATAATTTTATATATTTATTGACGACTTTTACCTTGAATAACTAATTATTTGGCATAATAAGTCCTGAAGAACCAAGTTACGCTTTCATACTTGATATTGCCTATAATTGCTGGCATGGGAATATTATTACGCCCAGCAATCTCAGCTTCTTGGGGAGTATCGAGAATATCAGCCAGTCGTTCCAAAGATAATGCTGTTTCTTGGAAATTCTGCCATAGTTGTATTAATCTTAATAAAGGACTAGTGACATAGCCTGCAATAATCCGAAAAGCAATCAATTCTCCTAGAGTTAATTGTTTTTGCAATACTAAGTATGCACCTACCCATAGTAAGAGCAAGCTAGAAAGTTTATTGAGGAAATTACTTAAAGCACCAGCAGTATTAGAAGTTAGGACATTTTCAAAACTAGCGCTGATGTAACGTGCATAGCGTGTTTGCCATTGCCATCTAGAGTTAAGTTCAATGTTTTGAGCTTTAACAGTTTGAATACCAGATACCACTTCTACTAAATACGATTGAGTTTCGGCATTTTTTTCAGCTTTAGTGCGAGTTTGGTGGCGAATAATGGGTGCAAAAATAAAAGTCAACAGTGCAAATAAAGGTACAGTTGCCAATGCCACGATAGTTAATAGCCAACTGTACCAAACCATTACTCCTATATAAACAACAGAGAAAATGGCATCTAAAACAACTGTTAAGGCAGTCCCCGTCAAAAAAGAGCGAATATTTTCTAATTCATTGATGCGACTGGCTATTTCTCCAACTGGTCGTTTTTCAAAGTAGCGTAATGGTAATCTCAGCAGATGGTCGATAACTTCTGCACCCAAAGATAAATCTATGCGGTTTGTGGTATCAACGAAAAGATTTGTCCTTAACCATGTAATTACTCCTTCCACTATAGCCATTGCAATTAACAAAAAGCCTAATATATGAAGAGTATTAATTCCATTTTGGACAATGACTTTATCAATAATTACTTGCGTAATTAAAGGATTGGCTAATCCCAGTAATTGCACAAATAATGAAGCGATGAAAACTTCAATTAATACTGTCTTATGTTTTTTGATAGCTGGTAAAAACCAAGATAAGCTAAATCGTTTTTTCGGCGTTTGGGATGTAGCTTGCAACAGTATAACTTGTCCTGATTCACCCCAGGTTTCAATGAAATCTACTGGCTTTTTACGAGTTATTCCTTGTTCGGGAATTGCTAAGATTAATTCTTTCTCTGAAGCTTGATAAAGGATTGCAAAACTATCTTGCCAAGGTAGCATTACTGGTGTTGGCAGTTTAGAAATAGCAACTGCCGGAATATTGACCAATTGTGATTTCAGTCCCAGTAGTTCTGCTACACCACCGCACAGTTCAATGGAGATTTTACCTGTACGTTGATAGTTATTGACTAAAGCACGACGCAGTACATCTCGCTTCCACGGCATTTCTAAATGTTGGGACAGCATTTGAAAGCAAGCTAATGTACCATCTATTGGCCCTCTACCTTGTATGTAAGGATATTTGGTTTTTTGGGTAGCTCTCTCATCTTCTCCTGCTTCTGGATTGAGAGGGGCGTAAGCTGCTTTTTCCCAGATGTCAGTCTCAACAGATGAAAAGGGCTGCTGATGATAAACTGCGTTAACTTGCAGCGTAGGGTCAATAAAACCGACTAAACGAACTTCTTCTGTGATTTGGGCGGTTGTTTCAGCAGTATTGAGGCGCTCTCCTACAGCATAGTTAGAATTGTTAGAACTTACTAACCATAGCAGATTTGGATCTAGCTTCTGAATGGACGTTTTACCAGGAGGTAGATTGAGGATAGTTGCTTGGGGAATAGTTGCTTGGGCTAGTTGATTTAAATCCTCTGGAATTTTGCCCCGACGCTCAAATTCTGCTCCTAACAGGTCAAAGATTTCAATTAAACTGCAAGTATTGCGAAAGAAGCTGGTTATGACTGGTGTTGACTCTAATAGTATTAGAAATTCTGATGCTCCCATTGTCAAACATAAAGTTTCACATGATGCGATCGCTGTTTCACAAGCGACACCTCGCAGCAAGCTTGCCCAACCCAAAATTGACCCTGGTTTTAATAGTTGTAAAGTATCTGGCGCGTTCGCTCCTGGTGCATATCCTAATAAACGAGCTTGACCTTGGTAGAGAATTGCTACTCTCGCCGGCAAAGTTTCTCGTACAATAATTGCTTGTCCCATCCGGTAACGTAAGGGTTCCAGTTTCGCTGCCATCTCCTCAACAGTAGTAATGTCTAGTTGATCAAATGGTGGAACTTTAATTAAGAACTTAGAGATAGCGACTGTACTGGATGTCATTTTGCTACTAGGGTGGGGGTAAGTGCATCTTCAAGGACGGACAATGATGTTTTTTCTATCTGTTGGTTTAACCACGTCTCAAAGAAATGGTTGAGCAAGGCATAACGCATCGCATCATCCAATTGTGCCGGAATCAACTTTTCTAGTTTGATAATCACCACCCAGCTATCTATTCGCAAAGGTGGCCATAATTGCCCTACTTGGGAAATCGCTAATTTTTGGGCGATCTCTGGGTGAGGCTGGTTAATTGGTACAGGGCCTAATAGCCCTCCTGTTTGCGCTTCAGTTCCTTGCGAGTATTGTTTTGCACATTCTGCAAATGTTTGTTCTCCCGCCTTGATCCGGAAATACAGTTCCTGTGCTACTTCTGCATCGGCTGTACGAATTAAGGAATAGATAACTTTGTCTAACCCTGATTTGTGCTGTAAGAAATAAGATTCTAGCTTTGCTCCCCAGGTGGCTATTTTAAATTTTTCTATCCTGAATTCTCTTGTAGCCAGAGCTTCTAGTTGTACCTCATTCATGCCGTAATGTTTGAGAGTTGAGGCAATTATTTCTGGCGTAGTTAACTGATTTTTTTGGTGAAACTGCTCTATGGCATGAGTTTTTTCTTTTGCTGTCATGTCGATCTGGGCAATTTCCTTTTCCACAATCAACCATCGTCCTAACTGTGGCAGCATTTGACTACTAGCCAGCATTGTTAAAACTTCGGCAGCAGTGCTTAAGGGGCTACAAAAAGGGCTAGAATGCAGATAGAATAAGCCTCATAGCTCTTTGACCTTGTTGATAGCAAGGAAGCTTATTAGGACTTAATATCAATAACTGGGCTACTAACTCGCTTGTTTCTTCGATAAAATTGACCCAATTAGATCCATATAATCCGATATAAAAACTACTATGGCGACGAACATTCCGCCCAGATTCTTTAATTCGCCCAACATATTTTTGAACACCTATGCGTTTAATTTTTTGACCAGATATAGTTGCAGCCGTATAGGCAAGTGATATTAATAATATTAAAGAAATTAGCCGTTGCCTAGAGACATTAGTTTCTTCTAGGTTATAGCCTCCACTCTTAAAATCGCGGAACATTTCTTCAATATCAAATCAAACCGTTGTTTATAAGCTTTGATAGCAGAGTCTAAATCATCTAAATTAGTCAGGATAAACCAGCCATCTTCCGGCGCAACTCCCAAACGTTTACGTTTCCATTTAGCAGCAAGATTAAAGCTAAAAAAACCTGACGATTTTGTATATTTAATACCTTGGTAAAAGAAAGACATACCAGGAGCTAAACCTAAATCTTTTAATTGAAGCCAAATTTCTGACTCTATTTTGATAAAAGCGTCTTTCTTGATACGTAAGCAAAAGTACACTTTCTGCTCTGTCAGCCAGTTAGCTAAATAACTTGAACAAAATTCGCGGTCTCCTAACACTACAGTTTTATAATTATTGAAAAGCGGTAATGCTTTTTTAAAAACAGTTTGTTGTTCATCAAGATTACTCGAACCCAACTTATTTAATAGAGCAAAATATATTGGGATAGACCTCTTATCCCAAACCACGCTAATCATTAACAGATTGATACAGCCCCAGTTAGTCCGGTCAATCACTAGATAAATAACTTCATTTAAGGGAAAATATATCTCTAGCCAGCTTCTAATAATTGGGAACCAAATCTCTTCAACATTTATATAATTTAAAGATAAAAAACGTTGAATCTTTTTTCTTCTACTTTCAAATAATATGGGAATAGGTAAAGCAGTAGCGAGTGCTTCAAGGCTAACAGTTTTTAAAGATTGTAATAAATTTATCAGGATTTTTAGTAATAAATATTCTGCACGTCCCAATTCTCGCTTGAGGTTTGTTTCGTAGAATTCTGGTAATATTATCATTAAATAGAGCTTATTGCGAATGAAGGCTCTTTTTCTTTTACCACAAATTGCTACACTCTTTATCAGATAAGCATTCTAGACCATTTTGTCCCCCCGCAAGACACAACCTCCCCCGACATCGCAATCACAATCCGCTGTCGCCTCGCCCATTCAAACCAATCCTTGGCCGCAGATTTGACCTGTGCAGACTCCGGCTTTCTCCCCTCTTTGCAAGCAGAGATAAACATTAGGTAAAAAACCGGAAATTTATCATTCTTAAGATGTTATGCTTCGACTTCTGGTAATATCGGTAAAAGCAATGTATCCTCAATTTTCTGCCGCAATTCACGGTTGACATAACGACTACTCTTAAGACAGTCAACTAGAAGCAGGTTGGCATCGTAGTACTGCTGAAGCAATTTTTTCTGAGATTTGCTCAACTGCCAATCATGACCAATATTGCGATACTGAATCATCAAGGTTCTGAGTTTCTCAACCCAAACTTGACTGTTCTGCTGCCACCAGTGCGTGTGTGCTTCTTTATCGGACTCATCACAGGAAAGTTGGTCTTTTAGCTTTTGGAGTGCTTCTTTTAATTCCAGAGAGAGGTCATGATCAAGGGTTCGGGCAAGGGAACGGGAGACAAAACGGGTGCGTTCGTGGTCTTGGTCGAGGGTGCGGTCGAGGGCGCGAGCGAGGGAGAGGTAGAGGTAGTAGTCGAGGGAAAGGTCGTGATCGAGAAATAGAGGTTGAGAGCGGTCGAGGGTTCGGGAGCGTTTTAAGTCTTGGTCAAGGTCTTGGTCGAGGGAGCGGACGAGGGAGATGTCGCGGTCGATGTCGAGGAGTGCATAGTCCAACTCATGGTAGAAGGCTCGAACAGCCGCAGGTTTATAATGGGTTTCTACAGAACAGAATTTTTCGTTAATCCAAGTTTGAATTTGTTGTAGTTGTGTATCACCTGTTAATAGTGTATCAATTTTTTCTTTCATTAAATACAACAAATTATCTGCACTTTTCAACATCCCGACTGTTAGCAAAAAGACTTCTCGCCAACGGTTTTGATTAATATAGTTAACTAATATTTTCAAAGCATTATCTTGATTAGAATTATAAACAATCTCTCTAGCAGTAAAATACTCGTGAAATGTAAGGTGTGAAAACGAGTAAATCCCCCCAGCTCTTTCCACTAACAATCCATGATGTCCCTCTATAGATTTTAAAACTGCTTCGCTATCTACTCGTAAAGCATTAGGATCAGTTTTTGCTTGTGGTAAATTACAAATATAATTTTGAATATATTCCTCAATATCTCTCTGCTTAAAAAAATAATCATTGTTCTTAAATGTATTCCAAGCAACTTCACTAAGTAAATCTTCCTTCTGTCCTACTGATAATTTGTTGTATACCTCATCCCGTACATTCCTTATGATGCCGCGCTTTGAATCCCATTTCCTTAGTAGCGTATGAATTGCCCTGCTGTATAACTCTGTACGGTCAGATGGAAAATCACCTGAGTCTTCAAATTCCAAACATAGCAACGTTAGCAGCAGAGGATTAGTGGCTAGTTCTTTAATTGGAGCGTTTAATTCCAACTGTTGAATAAATCTTTCTGGTGCATCTGGTTCCTTATTTTGAAACCATTGATTTACAAATGCTTTTATTTGCCGCTCATCAAAATCAGATACTTCAACTTCAGTTAATTTTTCAAATATATATTCTCGTGCTGCAACTCTACAAGTAATAATAAACTTATTTATAGGATATTGTTCTAAAAGTTCTTTAATTTGATTTACAATTTGGTTACTGTATTCTTCTTTAATTTCATCTAAACCATCTAGTAAAATTAGAAATTTACCAATTTTCAAAAGTTGAATTATTTGAGTCTTTGTTATCCTACTATTACTCCAAGACTGGACAATATAATCATGTAAATCTAGGTGATTAGAAGTTTCAGAAAATTGCTTTAGAGTAATAAAAATTGGAATATAATTTTCTTGAAACTCATTATTAATGCACTGTATTGCTAAATATTTAAGAAAAGTTGTTTTCCCAGCACCTGGTTTACCTAAAACCATTAACTTTGAATGGAGATTTACCGCTTCTATACCTGAAATACGCTTTTGGGTTATCTTACCTAACCCAAAACGGTCAAATTCATCTAATTCGGTTTTCAAGTTTTGCAACAGTTCAGAAATCTCTACCCCTCTGCGTCCAATAATTTTTTCTAAAATATTGACATCAGTGTAAATATCACCTAAGCCAATAGGCTGTGCCATATCCAGCACCCGTATAGTACCGCAGCGTTCTTGAATGATGGGTTTTATTTCTTCACGCAGTTCATGCACTAGGGTATTTATATCGGTAGTGACACTAGCTGATGAACTTATCAAATTAGTTGATTTAGCTTGACCTGCAATTTCTTGCCAATCTAGTTCTAGCTGTTCGCAAATTTTGACAAAATTTCTACGATCTACTCCCTTACCTGCAAAAAAATTAGCAACTGGCTGGCGGGTAGTCTCCACTTTTTCTGCTAATTCCTCCTGTGTCCAACCTTTACCAGTCAGAGCTATCTTTGCCTTCTCGATACCTGCTTGACACGCCTTAAGAGATTGTCTTGCCATAACCAAAAACCTAACATTATGCCTATTCTACGGGTTGAAAGCGAAAGTTATACATAACTTATACAAAAGCCATTGCTCTGAAAACCTTACCTAGACTGAACTTTAAACGCGGAACAGCGAGACTAAGAGCAGTTGATTGGTTAAAAAAAGATGACACAATTCACGAATCAAGAAATTATTAAAGAGCGTATACGCCAAGCACGTTATAGTTTTAACCTTGCATTAACTGCAACTGGAATGTCTGCCTGTATTAGTCTTGTAGGTGCGGGGCTTCTACTATCAGGCAGAGTTCCCGAAGGAACTGTTACTGCCGCAGGTGGAATGGCTGCAAGTGCGCGATGCACTCGGCTTGCTAAAGACACAAACGATAGGCTCGACAAGATTTTATCCGAAATAAGGGATGAAGATGAAGATTCAGTCTAGCTCTAGCAGCCCCTTTCAATTCTGTCTCAATGCCCCTGACAATGACTTCCAGGGGTTTACTCAAAACTTAATAGTGTCATTCCTGTACTGGAAACCGCCGCATCATCTCCGCAACTGCCACCGCCTCACCATCCGGCGTATACACAGTTTCACCCGACATAGCAATCACAATCCTGTTTTTCCTCGCCCACTCGAACCAAGCAACCACATCAGATTTAGCCTGCTGTGCTTCCGGCTTTCTGCCCTCCTTGCAAGCTGCCACAAATACCGCTTCCGGCGACTTGATCCCTTTCCAAGTCCGCAGTGCTTCTTTTAAGTAGGCGATCGCTCCTGGTACATTCGCCCAACATCGCCTCACTGTGCGTTGAATCTCTGCATTGAGCCGAAACTGCGGAGTACAGGGTATTTCCTGTAGCTGTTGCAATACAAACGCTACTTCTGTTGACTGGGGTGGATTGATTTCTCCCTTAGCTTGAAAGTGTAATCATTTATCTATTATCACTTTATCTAATTTTCAAAATTAGATTGAATATAATATTTGCAGATATTGACTATCAGCGAGACTTACTTAATTCTCTGTTAACGACACCTGTGCTACAAGTTGTTGCGTTGGCTGTTGCTACTACAAAAGAACCAACTGAAAAACCCAAGGTTGTCAGTCTCAAGACTATCAGCAAGAACCTCTAACAACATTTATGAAAGAATTACAATCAAACTTTTAACTTTATCGAATTCAGAATCTCTCCCAAATTGAGCATCGAGAAATCTCTGCTGTTCTTGAACTAATTCAGCTACTAAAGGATGAATCTGAACAAACCGCCAGTGTTGGCGTTTTTCAACCCAACGTAGTAAGAACCATTTGTCACTTTCCTGTTTCAGGCTATGGCGTGGCATAGTGAGAATTTCTCCAATGCGGCAGCCTAAAACCAATTGCAAGCGAAACAGTCTTTCAATTGTCGGGGGGAATAAGTCAAACTTTTCGTAGATTTGGTAAAGGACTTCCTCTGGAATTGTCTCGATTTTAGGAGGGTTTTGTTTAAGTTTGATGGGGATAAAGGAAATTTCTAGCCACTGTTCTTCTTTCCAAAGATTGAGGGCGTAAGCAATCGCATTTTGACGATTACCGCTATTAATTTCGCTAATAAATTGATGGAGGAGTGCTTCTGTCAAAGATTGTGGTTGTGTATATCCATACTTACATAAAAAACGATCTAAATGGTTTAAACAGCCAAGGCGATGAATAATACGACCGAGGGAATATCGCTCTCGAACGCTGGCTTTAATGGTTAGTTGGGTCAGTCGTTTTAACCAAGGCAGTGAAAACTTGTGAAAGTAGAGATGATAATGTCCATTAATTCGGCATTTTTCTGGGCTATAACCTAACTCTAACAGTGACCAAACATCTTGATTCATTAAAGGGTCATTAATCCACTGTTTCCCTAACTCAGAGAGTGCAATTCGCTCCTGTAATGCTTGTGGTGCAAATGCTTCTGCCATTAATTTTTTTCTTCTCTTAAGTATTGCTCTAGGGTTATTTCATCAAGAACATGACTGTAAATATCTTTCGTTGTGACAATTGAACGATGTCCTAAAAGTTGTTGTACATATTGGTCAAGATAATTATCTTGCAGCATTCTAGTAGCAAATGTATGGCGAAATAAGTGCGGATGTGCTTTAATTCCTGTTCGTTTGTGGAGTTGGTCAAATAGTTTATTTAAGCGAACTAAGGACATCGCTTGTCCTACCCACTTACCTGACAAATTGACGAATAACATTCCATGTCCCAAAGTTTCGGCTCTATGCGGATATTCTTCTAATAAGTAGGCATGAAAGGTCTCTTGAATAGCTGACCGTTGGTAAAGAATGGGGATTTCTCGTTCTCTTCCTTTAGCCATTGCGCGATTAGGATTGTCTTCTCTGCGTACAATCCGAATGCGTCCACTGACATCTAAGTCTTTCACATCTTCCAGGTGTAATCCTAACAGTTCTCCCCGCCGCACTCCTGTTGAGCGCAGCAGCATGATAATTAACCTGTCTCGATAAGTTGTACAAGCGTTGGCTAAGGCTGCGACTTCTTCATCTAGTAGACAACCACTGAAGAGTTTTGGTTCTTTTATTTTGATGCGTTTGCGTTTATCAGGATTGCTTTTAGCGATTCCTCTAAGAAAGCCTCCTCGTTTTCCCCAACTATGCGTTAGTTTCGTGAAATGTTTTTCTTCAATCCTGCCTTCAATTGTGTGATAGGTATAAAATTCTTTGATGGCGGTGACTGCTTGATTGACAGTGCGAGGACTCCTTTTAGCAGCAATTTCTTTCACATTTTCTGATATTGCTTCAACTTCGCCACCTAGCAAGTACCAATTCACAAAGTCTGCCAATTCATTTAACCCAACCTCATACCAGTTGAGAGATTTGGATTCTAGCCAGCGCCAAAAGTCTACCAGTCGATAAGCGTATGTACTGACTGTGTTAGGTGCTAATTGTCGCTTTCTACAATAGTTCAAAAACCTTTGGATTGGCTCTATGGGTAGGCAGGTTTGCTGGTCAAAAACACAACTAAATCGTGACTCCGTGTCAGGGGATATCGCCCATTCTACCTTGACCATTTTCTACGTTGTGGAAATTAAGTTGTTTCTACCCTAACGCAAGAATTGGGGCTGTTGTTGTTGTTCTTTCTACGTTGTAGAAGCGGTTGTTATTGTCTATATAAAGTGGGTGTCATCTCTCGTATCACCAATACAGAAGAGACAATATTTCTCCTGGTCAGTTGTCGTTATTCTAGAGTAAGTTAGGGTGCGGTAAGCACAGCGATGCCGTCAGGCTGATCGCTCAACTGTAAAATGCTGAGTGTTGAGTATTAAGTGCTAACTACAGACTGTTGACCATTTACTAATAACTATTGCGAATTGATATAACTAATGCCAAGCAAAGAAATTCAAGTCAAAGAGTACACCGTCAGAGCGCACAAACGGCAAATCCACACACGCGTTTTTAACTTTGTCTGTAAGCAGTGCGAACAACCGACGCAACGAGAAACTTACGGCCCACGCCCACTGTACTGCGAGAAATGTCGTCCGCCAGCACCGCCTAAGAAATCGGCTGTGGAGCCGACGAAGCACAAGGCCAAGCCAAGACCTATGGCTTACAAAGGGGATGAATTTAATTAATTCGCTCTACATCTTGGTAAGCAAATTCACCATCGTCTACATACACAAAAATAGATAATTCGACTTCTTCTGGCTTGATTGATTTCGTAGAAACCGACATGATCAATTTCAATAAAAGTACAGCCAGGAATATCGCTGTACTCGTTCAGTATTGACTGTTTTGCAAATGATTTTATTTCTTCTAGATCAGTCATGACTATGAACTCTTCTAATACTTCCAATCACCACATTTATTACCTGCTTGTTTGGCTTGGCTGTAAGCAGCATTGAGTTCAGCCATTTTTTCGGTAGAGCCGCCGTTGGCTTTGTCTGGATGATGTTGTCGTGCCAGTTCCCTGTAAGCTTTCCGCACCTCATCGTCGGACGCACGAACATCAACACCCAGTAATTCCCACCATTTCTTTTCCTTAGATGGCGGTAATGCTTGATATCCGGCAAAAGCTTGTTTTACACTCCCTACACCCCATCGCTCCATCCCGCGCATAGCTGCAACGTGTAAGCCAATTGCACTAAGCTAATCGTCATTTAAATTGCATCATTTTCATGGTAATAAAAGCTGCAAACCCTCTCCCTTGCTCCCTGCTCCCTGCCCCCTTGCGGCCTCAATGTGCAAACTAAATGCTTAACAGTTTAAGATTATCTTTCACCTTATTCCAGCGATCGCAGCATAGAGCGTAATTCTTGTCTTCAATGTTAAAGTAAACTGCTACACCAGGGTCGGTCGGTTCTTTAAAGTTGGCTAATAGTAGTCCATCTCGCCGCAGTTGTACGTTACTGGAAATAATTATATTCTTTGCGCCCAGCAGTCTAAGTTCATTAAGCAGGTCATCTCGTGCCACTGAAAAACTGACTTCAAATCGCGCTACTTCTCTTTGATTTTGTTGAGTTCTGGGATACATGATAGCCCACTCAAGGGGATAGGCTAGATTTTCCATGAAAAAACAGGCTTTCTCTTGAAACTCTAGAGCTACAATCTACTGTATCAAAAGTATTTTGCGACTTGTTCTTGTGAGTAAAATTATTGCGCTTTTTAATCAAAGCGGTGGTGTTGCCAAAACAACACTAACTCAAAACTTAGGCTACCATCTGGTACTCAAAAAACGTCGGGTTTTACTTGTGGATTTAGACCCACAGTCCAGCTTAACTACTTTTATGGGGCTGGAACCTGACGAATTAGAGCAAACAATTCAGCAATCAATCGTTGATAATAAACCATTGCCTATTTATCCTGAATTAATTCATGGTATGGGGCTTGTTCCTGCTGACATTAATCTTGCTGCCTGTGAAATGCAGTTGGCTGGTGCGATCGCTAGAGAATATCGTTTAAAAAATGCGCTTGCCACAGTGCAAGACAAATATGATTTTATTCTGATTGACTGTCCCCCTTCTCTGGGATTACTCAGTATCATTAGTCTCACAGCTGCTACTCACATTCTTGTCCCTATCCAATGTCAGTTTAAATCGTTTAAGGGAACAGAACTTTTACTTAATACAGTCGCTCAAGTCCGAGGACATACAAATCCTAGTTTACAAATTGCTGGGTTTGTCCCTACTATGTTTGATAGCCGCACTGCCCAAGAATCACGTACAGTCAAAGCCGTGCAAGAACAACTATCGGATATCGGTACTGTGTATCCACCCATCCCTAAAACGATTGCTTTTGCCGATGCGTCGGAACGTAGAGTACCTTTAATATTGTTTGACAAAAATCATCCAGCCGTCAGCGTACTCCAAAAAATTGCTAACAGTTTAGATAAGCTTAAACTTTTATCGTGAGCAGCAAACGCAACGAACCCTACGCCGCTATCAAAAAACCAGTCGATTTACTTTTTGGCGGCACGACTAATCCGCAGCTTGATAGTCAAGTTAGCAGTACTAATACTGTTGCTATTGCTAAAATCAAGCTGCCCCCATCGCAACCCCGACGTTATTTTGATCCTCAAAAGCTTGAAGAATTATCGCGTTCTATTAAAGAATTTGGTATTCTTGAACCTATTTTGGTGCGCCCACTCCCCGGAGGTGATTACCAGTTAATAGCGGGGGAACGACGCTATAAGGCAGCAACAATGGCTGGCTTAACTGAGGCTCCCATCGTTTCCAAAGAAATGGACGATGTGACTGCATACCAAGTACGCCTCGTTGAAAATCTCCAACGTGAAGACCTTAATCCTGTAGAAGAAACTGAAGGAATACTTGAATTATTAACTCTGCGGCTAGAAATAAGTATTGATGAAGCCGTTAAATTGCTGCAAAAAATGGAAAACGAAGCCAAGGGAAAAATTACCCGTAACGTTACGGGTAACGCTCAAGCTTCGCTGGTTGAGGAGATTTTTGCCGCCTTGGGGATGAAGTGGGACTCATTCGTTCGCAATCGCCTTCCCTTACTTAATCTGCCCTCAGATGTTCTAGAAGTACTCCGCCAAGGACAACTTGAATATACTAAAGCCAAAGCGATCGCCCGAATCAAGGATGAAGACACCCGCAAACAATTCCTAGAGGATGCGATCGCCTACAATTTGTCTTTGAGCGAAATCAAGCGCAAAATCCTCCAAATCGAGCAGCAGTCTAAAACGGACTTCACACCTTCATTAAAAGAACGTGCTGACGATACTTGGAGACGTTTCCGAAAAGCTAAAGTCGTGTGGGATGATCCGAAGAAAAAAGCCAAGCTAGAGAAACTTCTATCTCAATTGGAAGATTTAATCAAGGATGAAGAGTAAATTACCCACAATGCCTAAACTAACTCCGATTCCCGTATTTGCTGTACCTGCCAGTGTAAATCCTGTTTTTCAAATGCCGATTGGTCTTTGGTACAGTGTGCAAAAAGGCATCAACTGGGAGCATGTCGGTCAGCCGGTCACTAAATTGCAGATTCAAAATGGAATCAAGAAATCATCAGGACGAAAATTGGCGAACGAAATTTTACCTGCCCTAGATCCTGGCGATGTGGTAGTTCTACAAGACGGTATTTTCTGGATTGATCGTGATTGGGTACTACAAGCAATCGATCTATCAAGCATGTCAAAACAGGAACTAGAAGCCATGATTGAAATATTTGAACAGATTTTGACAAATTCTGGCGAAGAAGTTTGGAAGGATGTTATTAATCAGTTTATTGTCGAGATAGAAGCGATTAAGCGATCGCCACTGATTAGCTAGAGCAGTTCGGTATTCTGTCTTCCCAAGGGCGAGAACCGTTTCGGTGCAATTCGGTGGCAATGACCCAAGCCTCGAATTTTACTGGGTTCGATAAGACTTCGAGAAAATCTTTGGTGCTGGGGTTAGCTCTCAGATAAAGGTCGTTAATCAAAGCCAACTTCTCAAAATAATATTTAATTAACTCAGATTTTTGATTGCTCATACAGAAGCCACTCTACCCCACACGTTCCCTTTCACAGCAAATATACAAAGTAAAAACTAATCTTTTTTATTACCAGCCCGCCGTAAAAGCTGAGATTGATAATTCTGAATTTTCTCTAAAATCCTTTCGCGTTGTGGATGCCCTTCAAGAGATTAGCTAATGGCAGCAAACTCGTCTAATACAATCACCTTTGGCTGTGGCTTAGGATTGTTTGTGGCTGGGTCTATGAAGTTCATAGTTTTTAATCTTAATTTTAGAGTGGAGTAACTTTATTTCTTTTATTCTCTTAATTGCCAACTTCAACCAATACGTTGAGCTTTTGATACAGGAGTTTCTAAAAAATCAAATCCATTCTCAACAAGCCACTGCTTTGAAATTTCATCAGGACGATTAGCAAGAAAACTGCAAGCGTCGTCCAATTCTTCAAAAACTAGGTTACAAATAGTTGGGTGCTGATAATCTCCTACGCCAACTACCCAAACCTCTTCGCCGTAGCTAGACAAATAAATTCTGACTACGTTTTCTGGATAACAATGCCAGTTTTTGGGATCTGAAACCACCGAGATTGTATCTGTGGGCGCGGGGAGTTCACGATTAATTCTGCCATCGGGAAATTCAGCACTATACTTCGCTATATATTCTCTAATTTTGAGCTTGCCCATATTTAGATAAAATTTTTGTTAATTTAATTTTATTACTAGGAGTGCGATCGCCCCTCCCCTGTACCACCGCAGCCGCGTCAAAGGATTCAGCGCCTCAAGCCCTGCTACGACTAATCATCAAAATCGTCTTCTGGGTCATCATCAAGTAAGGGAATGTGACAATTAGGGCAAGAATCTATTTCTCGCCCATGATCATCAATGAGACAAGTGATAGGCTGCCAATATTCAACAACTTCTCCAATATTGGTGCAAGTAGCGAGTGACCAAAAGTAAGGGTAGCTGCAAGAGCAAATGAGAATTTCTCCATCAGTATTTTCGTTACAGCCAGCCGCAAGATATTCTGGAGCAATCTTCCAGTCTTGCTGTAGAGAAAGGCTACAAAGACAACCCGAAAAATCTACTAAGTGGAGTTTTTTCTCGTGAACAACTCTTAACGCGAATGATGTATCGTCGTGAGCAAGATTTTCTAATTCACAATATTTCCTAGCTTCATCGTAATCAAAACTACGTTTGTTAACTCTCAAGCTTTTCCTATAAGGATAACTTTGAATTACTAAGTATTCACCTTCTTGATAAGGATTGAAATTAGCAACAATTTCTTCAGAAAGAAATAGTAAATCTGTGTCTGTGTCCATTTTCTGCTTTTAAAATTCTATAGACCAGGGAAAAAATTATTCCAGACATTCTCTTTTCTGGTGTTATTGTCTCCCTCCTCAACACTCCCGAACCCCTGATGAAAGCCTTGAGTTAAGAGCGTGTTGAGGTCATGTACCATCTGAGTAAGTTCGGGGTTCTCACTGATTAATTCATCTTCCAAATCCAACTCTTGCTGTAACAGTTGAGCATTCCGCCGCAAAAACCGCCTGTGATTATGGCGGCGGCGGACTTGTTCTTCTAACATCTGCAATTCTTCCTCAAAGCTCAGGTCGTCGTTGTACATTTTTCTTCCTCAACAATTAATCCAAAATATTCGGCTGATATTTCCATTAGGTACGTCAAAGCCAAGCAGTTGCCGTAGTTGGTGTAGATTGTGGCTAGAGCTTTCAAAACTTCTGACATATTCTCAGGGGTCACTTTTTGGAATCGAGCAGCCAGATTGTACGCCGAATGTTCCTCCATTGCTTCTATCACGGGTACATCTTCTGCCCAGACTATTAGCTTGCGTCTGTCTAATTCAGCTAAAGAATGAGCATTCACAGCATCAACAATTGAATCGGGCAAACACTGAATTATCTTTTTAATTACCATTTAATACCTCCATATAATAACTGGAAACCAAGCTGTAGACGCTTGGCAAATTCTTCTGTATTTTTGTTGCCCCACACTGGGTTAGCCCAGTTTTTCACCCAGTTAGTTGGTGAATGCGCTCTAACGTGGTGACAGTGTTCGCACAGGGGGAACCAGTTAACACCCAGCTTATCGTTTTTGGTGTACTCGGTATGGTGCATTTGCGTGGCTTCTGCCTTCAAACAACAGCAGCATTTACTGTGTGCTTGTCGATGCTGTTGGTGGGCTGCTACTACTCTTTTTTTATATTTTTTTAAGTCACCATAACGAGAATTCCAGTCTAATTCTCCTCGTGGGGAAAGCCGAGATGTTCTAGTAGTAGAGTTACTCCCTTTTCGCTTAATTCTTGTCCCGTTAGTTCTTGCCATTTGAGCTTAATTTCTTGATAGCTTGGTTTGCGTCCTAACTGTTGAAACCACAGCTTAATTTCTTCATACCAATCAACATCAACACCTTTTGAATTATCAGCACTGCTTTCATCTAGGGGTTGTTGTTTCTGCTCCATGCCCTGAATATCAAATTCAGGAATCAAAGCAATGAATGGATTACCACGAGTTGGAATCACTAGCGCATACCTAACGGAAGCCTTGTCTAGCAGTTCACAAGCTTGACGCAACATTTCCAAAACGTCTTTTTTGACGTTCACGAAATCCTGGGGATGCTCCAGAATGTAAGCAGATGTTTGTCCTAATGCCAGAAAACACACATTCTTCAGTGAAGGGCGGCTAAAACCAGTTTCCCCAGACAAAGGAGACTGCCCCATGAAAATTCCGTGGCCTTTGAGTCCGGCGGTGAATTTAATGATGTAGTTCCAAAATCCTTGCAGGTCTTTGGCAGTTTCCGGTGTGACCATTCCTGGTAGCCCTTTGCCGCCACCGTAAACACTATCTACTTCATCCTGCAACATGAATAATTCTGGTACACCAACACAAGAACCACCAACAACAGCGACGCGCTTTTTTTGCTGATCAATCTGCTGTGTGGCAAAAGTGATCCAATTGGCTAATTTTGCCATCCCATCAAACTTAAGGGTGAATCGACACAGCCATCGCGTCACTTCATCTTTAGGGTCAGAGCCAAATACAACTGCTGGTGATTGAGACTTAGCCGCAATTTTATTAACTATTACACCAGCCAAAGTAGACTTGCCAGATTGTGTTCCACCAGAAATATAGAAATGGTGGTTAGCTCGTTTAGTCATGTCGTGATTGACCGCAGCATCGCACAATTGGTCTAGCCATGCACCATCGAGGCGAATATATTCAGGATAGCTTTGAGCGATCGCGCCTAAGACTTGCAATGCGCCAGGGTTAACAACCTGTTGCACGATATCTTCATCAATGCTGGCAATGTCCGGGTTAGGAATGCCAGGACGTGGCGATAATTGCCGTGCTGGTGGTTGGGGTAAGGTGACTAGCCCTTGCAAACCATACTCCGCAATCCACCGGGGTCGCTCATGCTCTGGCAGTCGATTCACGTAAGCGGCCACTCTTCTTTTGGCGGCGATCGCCGTTGTGACATAATCATACGCTGCATCCCCCTGTAAATGCTGCTTGAGTGCTTTTAGGTCAGCTTCTTGCAAAGATTTGTAGACTTTTTCCTTGCTTTCGCTAATTTGGGCAGATACACCAAACAAGCCAGCGCAAACTGTTCCCGCCCCTAACAGCATTCCGGTGCTGAGTTTGTCGGTATGAAAGAAAAAAGGAGCCGATAAGCACATAACGGCTGAGACTCCCAAAGAACACAAAATCGTTCTCTCTACATTGATGACTTGGCTTGAGGTGAGCCGTTCTAATTCAAATGTCATGAAAAATTACCTCATTCCTAATGCTATGCCAGCACTAACTAAAACTAGAAATACAAACGCAAATATTACTCCCGGCATCAGTCCAATAGTGAAAGTCTTACGGTTAAAGCCGTAGCCCTTGGCGACTAATCCGCCAAAATTTAAAAAACCCAATGCCAAGCAGCAGATACAAATCATGCCAATAATCCAGAGTATGAAACGGCTTGCCGGACTAGCAGAGGTTAAATAGCCCAAGAACATGGATAAGCCAATTCCACAAACCGTATATCCTACAAACGACAACTTGACTGGCACACCGACCTCCTAGAATCTGAAAGAATCGCCCACCTCTTGAAATGCCTGCTCATATCCCCCCAGTTGACGCTGTTGCTCAGTAGAACCAAACGCATGACGAATTACCGCTTCGCCGTGCATAGCTCTGTCACGCTGTAATTCTTCTTCCACCTTCATAGCTTCTTGGCTATAAGTGAGTTGATTTTTATACATTGTGGAAAGAGAGCGCAACTGGTTGAGTCTGTGCCGAGAAAACTTAGTGTGCAACCATTGTTGTGCTTTTAATGTACCAGATACCTCTGCCTCATTTAATACACCCTGTGCGGTGGCGTATGCAGGTAAAATGTACCTTGCACGAATTGAAGCGGGAATATCCCCTTCTACAACAGTCGCATTCCCAACTCTTAAGTCTGTTGAAAGTACCCCATCACCTTTACTTCCAAACAGCCCTGGCAACCATTTACCTAACATTCGTATAATTCTCCTGAACTTGTTGAACTTGATACCCGATAAATCTTGTGATCCCGTAAAACCCCATGAACGAAAGCATCAATACAGCAAAAGCAGCGATCGCTGTTTGAGCTAACATCCCTTGCTGCATCAATTCTTTAACACGACTGGCATTTATTGAACGCGCTTGTGATTCATCAATAAGTCGCTGGACGAGGATGAACTCGTCTTGGGTCAGGTTGTCTAGGGCTAGACCGGACAGATTCAACTCCCCATTGCTCCCTAGTTGGATATTGATTTGAGTTTTGGTCTTTTCTTGTTGTTGCTCCATATATCACTGCGGACAAAATAGATACCAACAGCAGCATATTCACTACCGCCGCGATTGAGATTAATTTACTCGGTTGCATTTGTGAGGTTAACGCCGAAAATACCTGCAACGAGTTGTTGACCGATGTCACGAAAGGAGTTTACGTCTGCTTCTTCCTCCATTGCTCTCTGGGTGAATTTCCGAACCACTTCTTTTGGTGCGTTGCGAACTGATGCTAACAATCTATCTGCTTGGTCATCAGTGTATAGGTCTATCCCTTGCTCCAAAATCTCGTTCAAAGATTGAATTTCTTGATTCGATACCCCAGATGCATGAGCGATAGCGGACTCTAATGGTGGTAATGGTTTACGCCGCGAACCTTTAGTTATTTTGCTCTGACTATTTTTAGACTTGCCATTGGTAGAAACTAGTATGCCGGGCTGTTTTGATTGCACAACCTGTTCTACAACTGCTTGAACTTCTGCATCATTCAAATCATTAATATCCATGCCCAAAGCTTGAGCTGCTGCTAAAATTTCGTCCTCGCTAAAGGTGATGCCTTGGTCGATGAGAATCTGTTGAATTTTTTGCATAAACATTGCTACTAATGTGATACTAAACCAATAATATAATCTATATTAGCTACATAGCACATAAGAAGCAAACAATTATGTTTAAAATTTGCTTCTTATTGGTTTCTTGTCCTATTAGCAATCCCAAAAGATAATTTAGGTGATTATGTATGGATGCAACGATGCCTAGAACTAAAGCACAAGGAATGACCCGAATCGAAGTTTATGTTCCCACCGGACTGTTAGAGGAAGCGGAGGAAATAGCCCAATTTGAGGGGTGGAAGCTTTCAGAACTTCATCGTGTATTTTGGGAAAATGGTTTTGGTGCTTACGTTGAGCGCAGTAACAAGCGAATGGTTAATAAACGCTTGAGAACCAAAATTCTCAACGATACTACTGACACTACCGTTTCTGCCATTGATACTGCCAACGACACGGAAGAAGAATAATTGTCTGGCCCAGTAAATATCTGGGCCAACAAAGGAAAGAAATTATGCAATCTGTAGCTTACAGCCTGAGTTGGGTGAAAACTGCTTGTGAACATATTTTAGGCAAAACTATCAGTCCTAGAGCTTGGCGCAATTATCTGAGAATATGTGGTATTGAGCGTTATCAGCGACAAGTAAAGCTCAAAGAGTGTTGTTATTTATTGGGGCTAACATATCTCAAGCGTCAAAACCCTTTCAAGAAGTATTTTTTGTCAGACGTTTCATTGCTACTCATAAAAGAGCAACAGCGGCTTACCAAATTTGGGATTGACTTAGAAAATCCAGACTTACCGCTATTGGGGCGAGATTTACCAAATTACATTTATGAGCAAACAGGACATAAAGTAACTCTCCGAACTTTGTATCGTTGGTCATCGAAACACCGCATTCCTTTTTCTAAATTACGCACTATTAATCAACAAGAATTACATAAATGGTTAGAAATAGGTATGAACGCTGCTTAAGAGATTTCACCGCGAAGGTCTTTTTTTTGAGCAACCATGTCCCAAAGCGGCACACATTAGCGGCAAAGTCTGCCTTGACATCCAAAACCCTTGCTGTGTATAGCTGTCACAAAAAGCGGCACTTCTCGCTCAAACGCCGAAACCCTTGCAAATACGCATTTGTCACAAAAAGCGGCAAAGTTATTTTACTGTTTTTGTGTCACAGGACAACTCTCAAACCTTTATGCAATGCGTGTCACCGCAAAAGCGGCAGACTTAGCTCAAAAAAAATAGCCACCAAAAATCCTGGCTTTTGGGGCTATTTTTATTTAAGTCCTGATTTTTTGGTGGAGCTATTTCCTTGTTGCCATTAGTAGTTGGCTAATTTTCATCTGTTCGTTAAGAGCATCTATTTTGCTTTGGTATATTTGGATCTCTTCTTGAATTTGAATTTGCAACTGTTGTGGTGAAAGCAGTTGTATTTTCTCTTCGTCTAGATGTACTACCTCCAAACAGTCATGGCAATCTGCTACTGCATAACGCCAAGAGCCATTGCTCCAATCATAAGTTTCACTATTTGGATAATACTGAAGTCCGACGATTATTCCTTGCTGTGTTCTTGGCCCTAACGAGTATTTTGGTTGAGTCCAATAACTGGGGATGGTAATGCTGTTTAATGTTTCCATGCGATCGCTCCAGAGAAATTACTATCGTTGGTTTAATTGGTGTGATGAATGATTGGAGAAGGGGAAAGGGAATAAAAAACTATCCTTTCACCTTTTCCCTAATTTTTACTATCCGCCGTTGCTGTTTGAGCAATAGCCCCTCCAGCACCCAACCCAAACATTCCAGCACTGACCAAAACAATTCGCAATTCGCAATTGGTAGTTCGCAATTGCGGACGTAATTTTCAATTGGTTCACTCAGAGTACAAGCCTCTAAATTTATTTATGAGACGATGATGAATGATAATCTGTCTTCGCTCATCGAATACCGCACGATATTCTTGGGTCAGTTTTTGATTACGATGGTTCATGCTATGCTTTGAACCATAATATGAGAAAAATTTTGATCCATAAATTAGAAAAAAGTTAACGAAATTTCAGGCTTTTGCGCCAATCACAAAATTAAACTTTGCATTCATAAATGAGAGAGAGTTGAAATTCTGAAGCATAATTCAAGAATGAGTTGAAAAAACACAATTGGACAAAACTTGCACAAAAAATCCCTGACAAAATTGGTCTAACTTAAACTTTCAATTCAAAATATGCTTCAAATACCATGTTATGGTTCAAAAGTTTTGTTTTAGTAGATATTTGAGTAAAAATCAAATATTTCATGGTCTAAGCGAGCGCCCAACAACAGAGCGATCGCTAACCTCAAATCGTAGCTGAATAATAATGATAATCAAGCCGAAGGATTGATACAAACGTCTCTTTTATCAATCTTTTATCCCTTACACGATAATCATTATTAGTAAAAAAACTCGAATATTAAAAGTGAACTATAAACTGGATACTCATTTCTGAAGCATATCATGAGTGAAAATCTCATTTTTTATTTCAAATCACACATGCTTGTTCCTGAAAAAAATAAGACAGAGTTAAGTGCTGCCTTAGACTTTTACTTGTTCAACTCGAAGTTCTATTTTGTTGCCTAAATCTGATATATCCCTCGCTCACTCGATAGCCTGAAAATTACGCGATTGAACTAACCGATCGCGCCACTCCTGATTCTCCAATAACGCACCCCAGGACTCGAATGAAATCACGCATCTGGTGAAGAACTGATGTTTTGACAGTTGCTCAATCAAAACATTCGCTTGTGCTGCGGAGAGCGTTGGCAGAGGTTTTACTTCAGCTTTGGTTGGTTCATCAGGGCAGAATTCGTGTGTTAATCGCAGTAGATTGATGTCTCGCGTTAGCTGTTCTGCGTCTAAGGAATAAGTGCGATCGCGTCCATCGTAATTACCTTGCTGTTTGAGTTCTAAATGAGTCGTATATCCCCAAACTCTAACCACGCCATCGTCACTATTCACTTGCACAGCCAAATAATAATCAGCAGCCCAATTAGGGATATCAACCCATTCAGAAGGAACACGAAGCTCACTCAAATCAATTGCATCATTAGGAATAACTACTATTCGCTCTCCATTGAAATCAATCGCTGTGCCATTGATTAGTTCAGGGCAACTTTGTACTGTGGTTGTGGCGTTCCAAGTTTCTTCTAGCCAAGGTAAGACGGCTGATAAAGCCAGTCGATTGATATAAGCATTAAAACGAGTAGCAGGTGTATTCAAACTTTGACTGCATTCCCAACTTTGGGCTTGTTGGTTTGCTGGTATTTCTAAAATTAAATTCATTCTTCTTACTTCCCCTATAGATTGTTTATAGCTGTGCAATAGAAAAAAAAGACAGTTTTAAGCTGTCTAAAAACTGGAATTTCTGCTCAAGAATCTGAATTAAGCTCTCATAGCTGTGGCCGAAGGAATTTTACTGTCATTCGTGTTTAGCATCTTCTGTCCTAGAACATAATTCATCCATGCTTGAATAGCTTGTATCTCAGGAGTACCAGACGCGATCGCTCCCAAGACCTGCTGTTGGTATGAAGCTTCGGCATGATTTGAATCAAGCTTGTCAGATGCCCAAGCCAAGCAAATGTCTCTCACTAGCCTATCGACCACAGATACACTCAGTTGGCTAGGAAATGAGACATTCTGAAACTGTAACCACTCTTTAATTAAGTCCACTGGATAATTCGTCAATGTGCGAACTTGTTTTACTCTTAAATCTTGTGGATGTACCGCAGCTGGTTTTGTAGGTGTTGGAGAAGGCTGTTGTACAACAGAGCGATCGCGTTCATCCTCATCCAAATCATATTTAGGACTGTTGGATAGTCTTGATTGAATCTGCTGTATTAGTCCTGCCCAATCTGCATTAGCATCCCAATCTCTACGAATTTTAGTTTTGGTTGTAGCATCATACAATCCGCAGAAAATCACATTCTCCTCACCAGGATTAACAACAATTGTTAGAGGCTTAGAAAAATCCTCTACAACAGATGCAGCAAGTAAGAAAGACTTCGTAAAGTTAGTCTCAATCCCGCTTCTGACAACATAAAGTTCATCAGCCAAAATGAAAATATCTAACTTCAGATTGTCCTTGCCTTTGAAATCTTTATCTGTCAGTTGTATTTCGCTAATATAACCTGTTAATGCTCTTTGGGGGATAGGGGTCTGTTTATCGAGAGCCACATCAAAGTTATACCAACCATAAATCTGACCGTTGATTTCTAGCTTCTTGACGTACAAGTAAATAGGGAGTGGTGGATTACCTAAGCCTAGTTTGATTTCAGCCATTAGCAATTATCTCCATTTATTTTCGATACTGTTTCAGGATGTTTGACAAAAATTGTTGAATGGCAAACTTCTAAACTTTTAGCGAAGCTCTTAATTCTTGAAAGAAACCTATAAAAGATAGACGCATAGGATTTATAATTTATTATTGTAACTATCCCAACTACAAAATAGGCTAATATTTTGCAACGATTTGAACTAAATACATCAGTAAAACCTATTCATGTTTGATAATACTTGTAAACTGATTGCTGAATTATATTCTCCTGATTTCGCAACTTGGTTGTTAGGTAAACCCATCACTTTAACTAAGTTAAGCCCAACAGAATTATCGATAGAACCAATTCGCGCTGATGCCTTAATTATGTTGGAATCAGATGAAGTTGTCCTCCACATAGAGTTTCAAACTGAACCAGATAAAGATATGCCGTTTCGGATGGCGGATTATCATTTGCGTATCTATCGTCGCTTTCCCAATAAAGAAATACACCAATTTGTGATTTATTTGGATAAAACCAAGTCTGAAGAAGTTTATAAAACTACTTTTACTACCAGGAAACTTCGACATGAGTTTGACGTAATTCGTCTGTGGGAACAACCACCAGAACTATTTTTAAGAACTCCAGGGTTACTACCATTTGCTGTATTAAGTGCAACCGAGAATAAGGCTAGTACACTACAACAAGTCGCGGCGGCTGTTGATAGAATTGGTGAAAGGCGGACACAAAGTAATATTTCTGCTGCTGCTGCAATCTTAGCTGGGCTAGTATTGGAAGAAGAAGTGATTGAGCGTTTATTCAGGAGAGACATTATGCGCGAGTCAGTCATTTATAAATCAATTAAAACTGAGGGTATTGAGGAAGGCGTTCGTCTTGTTGCTGTGAACCTCCTAAAAGAAAATATGCCTATCGAAATGGTGGCTAAAGTCACTGGATTAACAATCGAACAGGTGCAAAGCTTGGTTACGACAGACGTTGAGCAATCCGAATAAGCAATACACTTCTTGTTCCATCAAAGGATTACCATGCGCGAGTCAGTTATTTATCAGGCAATCAAGGCTGAGGGATGGGAAGAAGGACGTAACAAAAAAGCCCGTGAAATTGCAGCTAATATGCTGGCAGAGGGCATGGCTGTTGACGCGATCGCTCGACTAACGGGCTTATCCCCAGAAGCATTACAACAGTTACAGCAGCAGCAAACCAACGAGTAACTTAGGATACCTGCTCTTGAGCTACCCTGACCTCAACAAACGGTTCAATGCACTCCATCGCTCCTTCCAAGTAATGCAGCACATCACCTAAATGTGTTTTCATTTCGGGGTCAACATCATTACGATTTGCTAGTTCCAACCATTCCGGTGATTGTGCAATCGCCTGAATCTTCGCGTAGCACTCGTTGAACTGTTGCAGCATTTCGATTGGTTCCATTTAATTACACTCCTTCAGTTGCAATAAGAAACCGCAGCCAGTGTTTGTCACGCGCACTAATTCCCGATCTAACAATGCCTGGATCACCGCTTGAGAAGAATTGACGCTATGCAACGGAACAGACCGCTTCTAAAAGTTTGGATAAAGTTACCCACAAGTGGATAAATTTAGACAAACCCAACTACACGGTATAAGTTAGCTCAACTAGAAGTGCGTTGCGTGCTTGCTTTGACCAGATTGTTCTGACCATCGCTTGACCACTAGTTCCCAGTTAGAGATACTGAAATAATCATGACGAGATGATATTTCAGTACAAGACTTAAAAATGTTATTCAGTTGATTCCATAGGCTCCATACGTGCTTTCCATCCTTCACGGAGAGATAGGCGGTTATGGAGTCGGGAATATTTTCTCTCAATCGCATACCACGTCTAGCAATGGCTAAAGCAGCAGCACAATCAGAAGATAGCCCATATTGTCGGGCGTACTTCACCATCCCAATCAGGCTGGTGTAGGCGGGATTCACCGTCATCAAGTAAATGCCACGATTACTTAAAATGCTGTCTAACAACTCATAAAAAAGGCTATATGCCCAACTAGAAAGCATTCGGGCATACCCTTTTCCTTGTTCCCGTAATTGCTCTTTCTTAGCTGAAAAATCCAAGTTTTCACAGACAACAGGACAAGCATACTTCTGAGCCAGCTTCACTAACTGCAAACAAGCGTGGACTATTTGAGCTTGCTGTTTACCTGATGGTAATCCCATCAGCATTGGAATTTGCCCATGTGCTTTAAGATTGCCATCATTATCAACATAAGCCCAACCAATGGAGCTAGGATTCATATCAATCCCAATACAGCCATAAGCAGAATGCCTGGAAACTCGATTGACTGGTATGGATGTAAATTGCACTGCTGCATTCCATTTGTTGTGCTTGCGAAAGAAATGCCATTTAGTACACATTAGTAAACCTCCAAAAAATTTATCAAAATAGGACTAATATTTTTAGTGGCGATTTGTAATTGAATCGCCACCACAGAGTTCATCTGCTGTTTTCTGGAGGCTCAAGTTCTACTTCCAGATAAGAAAGCGCAGTGTCAGCGTCACCAATCGTTAAATCTGGCTGATATCCAAGTGTTAGATAATCCGGGTGTTTAGCGATTTCTTTGAGGATGAATTTCCCGGCATCAACTAAATCGTGCAGAGATGGATAAGGCGGCTGGGTGAGTTTTTTATCAGTAGATTCAGTTAACACAAAACTTACACCAACTGCGTTTAATTCGTGCTTCAGCATTTGAATTTGACGCAGATAGCTATTTATTTCTGTCTCTAAAACTGTTTTTAACTCCTGTGGCGAAAGCAGTTTTATGTCGTCCTCAATCCGCGTTTCATCATCTTCAGTGTTCTTGTTTGGTAGCAGAATGTAACGCCAACCTGCACCATATTCATCAGCTAAATATGTGTCCTCGGCGTAATACTTCATGCCGATGATTTGCCCTCGTTCTGTGCGTTGTCCAAAGCCAAACCGAGGGTATTGCCAAACCGGAGGAATCGAGATTGTGGGTTCCATTGTTTTAGTTAGTGAATGGTTATTTGTTGAGATTGAAAAACTGATTTAAGCTGCAATATCGGGCGTTGCATTGGTCATACTTGCAACCAAGAAAAAGTCATCGAGTGCCACTGCTGCGTTCAAGGGTTTAGCGTACTGTTTTTCGTCTACTTCGTTTGACCAATACGTGATGTGTTGAAACACTAACCCAAGCATTGATTCACCCTTGTAAACACGGTAGATTTTGGGACAAGCACCGGAACAGTAAACCAGCGTGTAGCCTGGGATTTCAATTAACTCTGCGTTTGGATGAGTCGGGGGTAACAGTATCGGTTCGCAGCACTCGCCCCAGTCAGGATCTTGAAGGAATAACATATTTGCTGTATTTTGCATTCATCGTGGTGAGAGAGCGATCGCTCTCTAAAGATGCGACCGCTTTTTTACTGTCCGTACTACGCCGCAACAGGTTGTCTGATTGCCAACAGTGCGATCGCCGCATCAATACTGTCAGTTGTACGACTGCCCCCTAATGGCCTTTGTCTGCTGTACCATTGATCTGCGCGGTTGTATCCTACAAACCCTACTCGTCGGTTGTTGAAATATAGGGTTGTGCTGAAGGAAAGCCAGTCTATTTCTCCGTGAGTTAGACCGTATCTTTGACAAGCTTGTTCAAGTTCTTCGCTGAGGCGATCATTGCGTTCTCTTGGGGTTTCGGGTAGTGTGGCTTTCACTTCTGCAACTCTTTTGGCGAACCAGTCACGAGCAAATGCTAATCGTCCACCGTTGATAAACTGTACCCATACAGTAATCCCGCCTTCGATCCAGATAGTTTTGATTTCTTCAGGGTTTCGTTCGATGATAGTTGCGATGATGCGACGGTGACGGTCTGTTAACGGGTCTGCGATTGGGGCGACGGTCTGGGCTTGCTCCTTCATGTATTGCTGTAGCTCTACTTGAGCTAGGGATTGCTCGTCAACGGGTTGCTGTGTATGTGCAATGTAGGTCATAATTATTTATCTCCATTCAGTTGGATAAAAGGCGATCGCGAAGTTTCTCAGGCCGAGCGATCGCCTTTGTTTTTATGGACAAAGTTGTGGAGGAGCCACAACGCATTCACAGATTTTTGGCGTAGCCGTTTTAAAACTCAAAACTAGTGGTATTTGAGCATGACCAAGGCAAACAGGGATGGTTGCAAAAGCCAACTATTGATTGCGCTTGTTGGTGCTGGCTGTTGTGATGGTGATTAGCCCTTTGTTGTCACTCCCATGAGAGAATAATAAAGGAAAAACGCCGAAAGTATTTCAGGGAGTATGATAGAGCCGCGAAAAGGTGCAAAAACAGTCAAATTCGTAGATGAATATTGTCAGTGGTATA
>NZ_JAIVFW010000073.1 GCF_020829595.1 Nostoc sp. CHAB 5844 | reverse complement strand
AATTGAAGAGCTAGAATATTTATTACATCAACTTTTAAATGAAGGAGAGTTAATTATTAAATGGGGGCGGAAAATCAAAAATAAAGGTGACGCTGTTATCACAATTTAAATACACAACAGCTTAACTATTGAGAAAAAGTTAGGAATATTAAATTTCGCATCAAATAAAATTATAATATATTCACTTAACAATTAATTTATGTTTAAGTTTTAATTTATTTTTATGGTCAGCAAAAATGATTCCAAATAACTCTATATCAACTATCAATAGCGATATTTCACCACCACTTGCAGAGGAATTTCTCAATGTTGAAAAAGCCCAACGTATGGCAGAATTTTTTAGCTTTTTAGGAGATGCTAATCGTTTACGAATTCTCTCTTTTTTGGCTCAAAAAGAATTGTGTGTTAGTGATTTAGCTGCCTCTCTAGATATGAGTGAATCTGCTGTTTCTCATCAGCTGCGTAACTTAAGGGCAATGCGCTTGGTCAGCTACCGCAAGCGAGGCCGTAATGTGTTTTATCGCCTCCACGATAATCATATTCTTCATCTTTATCAGGCTGTAGCTGAACACTTAGATGAACCTGATTGAAGAATCCAGAAGTCAGAATTCAGAATCAGTTAGTAAGGAAAAAACTGCACTAACTTTAGACCGCTAAATGAAAGACTTTGCGCGGTGTTTCATCATGTATTCATCTACTAATCTGACTCCTTAATTCTGTTTTGATAAAATGGAAATTTCAATTGTGATGATGGTGATAACGACTGAAGCCTGGGCCATAAGTTGCTAAAAGGTTTTCGGGTGATAAAGCAAATTCAGGCTGACCAGTACAAACCACCGTTTGGTTGAGACAAAGGACGCGATCGCAATGTCGGTTTACCATATCAATATCATGAGACACCTGTAATATCGTCCAACCTTCTTCTTGCTTTAACTCGTTCAGTAAAACATAAAAATCGGCTGCACCTTGCATATCGACCCCAGCAAAAGCTTCATCTAGTACCAAAAGTTTCCGAGGCATTACTAAACAATAAGCTAGTAACACTCGCTTCAGTTGACCACCGCTAAGAGTTCCAATAGGTTGATGTCGCAAATGATAAACTCCTGTTCGCCGTAAAGCTTCTGTAACTGCTATTGTTTTTTCTCGATTTTGTTTCCAGAGTCTAGAAAACAACGAATTTTGAGCTTTTACTTTTTGCTTTTTAACTTCATTAGTCCATCCCAAACCAATCAATTCACTCACAGAAATGGGAAAACTCCGATCAAAAATAAAATTCTGCGGCATATAGCCCAACCAGTGACGTAAATTTCCTAGTTTTGTGATTGGATAACCAAATATTTCTACTGTGCCAGCATTCCGAGGTACTAAATCTAAAATTGCTTTTACTAAAGTACTTTTACCAGCACCGTTCGGCCCCACTATAGCGGTATCTGTGCCTGGAAATAATTCAAAAGAAACATCTCGAATAGCTAAATAATTTCCTTGATATACAGTTAATCCATCTACTTTTAAAATAGGTAATGTCATAATTTAAAATTATTAAATTTAGTAATTATTAGCATCAATATCATTTAATGTTTAACTTACTTACACGCTGATTCTAGAGTTTGTAAATTTAATCTCATTGCCTGGAAATAGTATTGCGGGTCTGTATCACCTGTTTCTAAAGAATCTAGAGTCTGCAACTTTAAATTCAAATCTTGGGACAAGCTTTTCAGTAATTTATTATCTACACCTGGTTCACTAAACAAAGCTTTAACTTTGTATTTTTTGACTGTATTCACTACTGTTTGTATATCTGTTGGTGATAGCTGATCTTCGGGAATTTGTACTACAGCAACTTGTTTAAGGTTATAGCGTTGAGCTAAATATGGATAAGCATCATGAAAAGTCACAAAAGTACAATTAGGTTTTTTTTGTAAGTCTTGCTGAAATTCACTATTTAACTTTTCTAATTCCTGAATATAAGCCGCAGCATTAGCTGTGTATGTAGCTTGATTTTTCGGATCAGCAGCAATTAATCCATCTCGTATATTCATTACCTGCTGCTTTGCTAATACTGGATCTAACCAAACGTGAGGATTACCTATTGTGTGTTCGTGGTCGTGGTCTTTTTCGGTTTTTACAGTGGTTTCAACTGGTGAAATTTCGTTTAAAGGTTTAATACCTTTGCTGGCATAGATTTCAACTAATTGAGAATTTTGGGCATTTTTGACTGTATTTTCTAGAAATTCTTCTAACCCTAAACCATTTTTAACTAATATATTGGCTGTGGCGATCGCTTTGACATTATCTGGTGTTGCTTGATACTCATGCACCTCCATACCAGGCGGTACTAAAATTTCGACCTCTGCTGCATCGCCAGCCACCGCCTTGGTCAACAAATAAATTGGTAAAAATGTCGTTACAACCTTAGTTTTAACTGATGACTGTGAAGCCTCTTGTACCTGTGGTGACTTCTCGACACTTGTTTGTTGGTTCGGATTTGATGGGTTACAACCAACACTCACTAGCAATGTTAGCAATGCAAGTGAAGACAAAATACCGCTTCTTTGCCTTTTGTTAGTGCTAGTCACAGGGTTTCTCCTTAGAAAAAACACTTGTTTAATTTTTGTCACTATGACAATGATACTTATTCTAAAAAATTCATCTTATAATAATTCTCATTCTCAGGCAATAAATCCAAGATGATTTTTGTGACCGCTGACACAAAAATTCTCCTGTTTTGTAATTATTTTTACTTTTTTTGCTGTCTACCTACTTAAAGGATTAAATATTCTTGACTTTCTTAGTTAAAAGAGTTACTTGCTACTGATAATATTTTGAGAATACTTTTTAAAAGTGTTAGTTAAAAAGCGCAGTGTTAAGCGCTACCGACGGTAAAAAAGTGTGAGGAAAAATGCAGAAACAATTGCAGTATTTGCTGACTATTCCAACAGTTTGTAGCACCATAATATCAATCAGTACTACTACATTAGCAGGGGAAATATCGACCACATCAGAAGATAAAAGTCAGCCATTAGTTGTTGCTATTCCAGGCAAACCACTTGAGAATACTAATCAAGAAACGGTAATGGCACAAGTTACCTCTGTGTCTCAGTTGTCAGACGTACAACCCACAGATTGGGCATTCCAAGCTTTGCAATCACTAGTAGAGCGTTATGGTTGTATTGCAGGTTATCCAAACAGTACATATCGTGGTAATCGCGCACTCACACGCTATGAGTTTGCTGCGGGATTAAATGCTTGTTTGGATAGAGTCAACGAACTACTGGCTACCGCCACTGCCGATTTAGTCACCAAAGAAGATTTAGCCAAATTACAAAAACTCCAAGAAGAATTTGCCGCAGAACTAGCTACATTACGGGGTCGTGTCGATGCAGTAGAAGCACGGACTGCTGAGTTAGAAGCTAATCAGTTTTCCACCACAACCAAACTCAATGGTATTGCTATTTTTGCACCCATCAGCCTTTTTGCAGGCGATCGCGCTGATGGTGGGAACCTCGACAGAGTAACTTCTTTTGGAGATAGAATACGTCTTGATTTCAACACCAGCTTTACAGGTAAAGACCTGTTAAGAACTCGCCTGCAAGCAACCAACTTGGATGCTTTATCTGCATCTACCCTCACACCAGAAGGGGATTTACGATTTGTAGATAATGAAAATTTCGGTTCTGGTAATAACAATGAGGTGGCAATAGATGCACTTTTGTACAGCTTTCCTCTAGGCGACAAAACCACAGTGATACTAGAAGCTAATGCTGGTGCAGCTGATGACTTTACCAACACCATTAACCCATTCTTTGATGGTGATGGTGATTTTGGTGCGTTGTCTAACTTTGGCACACGCAACCCGATTTATTATCCAGTTGCTGGTACTGGACTTGGTCTGAGACACCAGTTTAATGACAAATTGGAATTAACTTTAGGTTATCTAGCCAGCAGCCCTAACGATCCTACCCCTGGAAATGGTTTATTTAACGGGGCTTACGGTGCTATTGGACAGTTAACAGTCCAACCGATTGAAGGTTTGAGCCTCGGTTTTACCTACGTTAATTCTTACAACGCTGACTTAACTGCTGGTAGCAACCGTGCTAACTTGCGTACTGCCTTGGCAAGTAATACGGCTCTGACTAATGTTTTTGGAGAAGGAATAGATTTACCAATTTCCAGCAATTCCTACGGTTTTCAAGCATCCTTTCAACTTAGTCCCAAATTTGCCATTGGTGGTTGGGTTGGCTATACCAATACACGTACCCTAGCAGCAGTTGATACAAATGTTGGCACTATTCCTAGAGGTGAACTGGACATTTGGAACTATGCTGTTACACTCGCCTTCCCAGATTTAGGTAATCAAGGCAGTGTCGGTGGCATTATTGTGGGGATGGAACCAAAAGTCACAGATGCCAGCCGTGGGTTGAGAGATACTGTTGGTACAGATCCTGATACTTCATTGCATATTGAAGGTTTCTACCAATACAAACTGAGCGATAATATCAGCATTACTCCTGGAGTCATCTGGTTAACCGCTCCCGATCATAACAATGACAACGATGACATTGTGATTGGAACAATCCGAACCACATTCACTTTCTAAGTTGTAAAACTTTAACAGAAGACGCAACTAAGTAGCTCAACATAAAAAACATAAAATGTAGTGGACTGTCTAGACTAAAATGATGCAAAAAAATGTAGGTTGGGTTGAGCTTATGCTCAACCCAACCTACGGCTAATACACTATTTTAGCCTTGACACGCTACTACAACGGCAGAAACCTCAGCAACCAACGCACTGTCTCCCCAACGCAGTGGCTCCCCTACGAACCCGTCGTTGCCGACGCTCCTGCGTCGAAGATCGCTGCGCTAACACCACGCGGCTGGCTCCCCTACGTGTATTTCAAAAATTAAATATGATTCCTAAATTTATTATTAATGGGTGTCTAAAATTAACAAGTCTATTGATTAACTACAATTTAAGCTTTGGTAAACATCATTAAGTAAATTTTAAAAATCAAATATAAACTAATTTTAAATGGCTTATAGGATAAGATAATATGGCAAGTCATATCAATAATTCATGAAGCAAAATATAGGGATATTTCTAAAGTAAACTTTTAAATTTTACTAAAGTACTTACTTTCATTAGCCTAGAGCTAAAACTTTAATTTTGGCAAACATTTATACAGAAGTATACTCAAGGTTCTGGGAATAGATGATACTAGCCATTACCGTGGCATTTTATTCTTAATAATCAACAAAAAATCTATGTATCGATTCCAGGTTAGTGCATACACACAAACTGGTGAATCCATTGCTCTGGTTGGTTCTACTTCCAAGTTGGGATTGTGGGATATTACTAGATGTGTTCACCTTCGCACAAGTGCCAATCGCTATCCTTTATGGTGGACAGACACAGAAATGGATCTTCAGCCATATTTGGAATCAGGAGATTCTCAGAGAGTCGAATATAAATATGTACGTTTCGATGCTAAAGGTCGTGGGCAATGGGAAGCTTTAGGTTCCAATCGTTGGATACCGCTCGATAATTACGAGCATTCGGGTACGATTGTTGTGGATGATGGCGCATTCGGTTATTTGCAGCCTTATCCGTTTGGATACATTGAGCAGCCGAATACTGTTAAAAAGCCGTTGGCAGAAGGATTTGAAAATTTAAAAATTGTGGTGATTGGCAGTTCTGTAGCTTTAGGTCATAAAGCTTGGCTGTTGCAAGGATGGGTTTGGCTACTAGAACAGGCTTTGCAGCAAAAATACGGACACACAGTAGTAAATTTATCAGAGGTGGGAGCGAATATTAGCCGCACGATCGCTCGTTTTGGTTCAGCAGTCACACCAGAACAACCAGATGTCGTCATTATTGCTTTGTCTCTGGGTAACGAAGGGTTAGCCTACTGTCCCCCTCACGAACGGCGGGCAGTACAAAGGCGGTTTGAAAGCGGTTTGCAACAGTTGGTAAAAATGACACGGAAACTGGGAGCGCTGCCAATTCTGGGGGGTGTCTATCCCAATGGCGATTATTCTTTTGAGCATCACTGGTTACTCAAAGAAACACATAATCGGATATTAGATTGGGGTGTTCCGGTTTTGGATTGGTTGACAGTATTAGATAATGGGCAAGGACGCTGGCGAGAGGGGATATCCTTCGATCCGGCTCATCCCAACACCATTGGTCATCGCTTGATGTATGAGGCAATCAACCTGCAACTGTTTGATATTGACAAAGCCAAATTAGCAAAAGAAAATCAACACTTTTGGCAACCGAACGAAATTCCTATTTATCTTGACAATGCAGGCTTTTATGTTTGTGCTTGTATTGTAGATAAGCATTTGCGAGTTAGTAATCTATCAAAATATACTTACACCATTGCGCCCTATTGGCGAGAACTGCAAACTGTACTGCAAACCAAAGCCGGATTACTCCCAGGTATTTATGTGGCCAAAAATGCCCAAAAAGGAACACTCCCTTTCTTTGCCGTGCAAGCGGATGGTGCGATCGCCACAACCGTAGAAATACCCTCTGGCGCTGATGTAGAATACATTGCGTCCTTCAATTTGTTTGCGCCAAATAACTCACAAGTTTTGTTCTATGATGGGCATTTAGGGATTTTGCAAAAAGACGAACGCCACCTCTGGGTAATCAATGAATCAGACCACGAGTACAACATCCATCCGATGTGGCAAGAAGTACGACAAGCCCTGAAAGCTATGCCAACAGGTGTTTATGAAGACCCGCTGCATCCCGATATGCCTTTTCGGACGATGATGATTGGCAATCATGGTCTAGAAAGCCGAGTGAAAATCCCATCGCAATCTGCCGTGCTGTTTCAATATCAGTGTAAATTATCAGACATTAGTCGGGTGGCGATTTTGCCATTAGGCGATCGCTGTGCTGCCCGGATGATGCTGTATAAAATGGAGTACGACGGCCCAGCTTTTCCCTTTGATTTGACCCGCACTACGAATATTGCAGACATCGCAGATATCATCGAAAACCGTTTTGCAGATATGTGGAATCCTAATTTCCTGCATTACAATCCAGAGGCAGGCAGAATTTATCACAGCAAATGGACAGGTTTATCCTTTGCACATGAAGTGGAAGACACAGACGACCCTGTAAACGATATGTCTCCTGTGCATGAACGGATGCGTGTTCGCTATACAGCACGTTCCCAACGGTTTTGGTACACAATAGAAAACTGCGACCACGCGCTTTTTGTCCGCACAGGCATTGCAAATCGCGGTGGGGTAATTGATTTGGTCAACAAACTGGAAAAACAATGCCAAAGCAAACCATTTCAACTTTTGCTGCTGTCTCCCCAAGCTAACGATGAGTTTTTAGACATACCTAATGTGCTGCATTATAATGTCGAGTTTAATCCCGATCGCATGTATGACGACTTGGGACATTGGATGTACTGCACAGAGATCATGCGCGGAATTTTAGAATCTCTGGGAGTATCTAGTAAAAACCTGTTTTGGTGTCCACCCAAAATACCCGTTAAGGAATGAAAACTCTCCTTGCGCCTGTGTAGTTACCAATGTAAATCACAATTTCCACAAGACGATCAACGCAATGTTCTCGATAACTGGAGTCAGTTAAAACTCGGTCAGCATTGCCAATTGTTACTACGGGTAATGAGGTTGGGCTATTTTCTTCACGCATGACTTGTTCAAGCGAGTCTTCACCTTTCATGCTTCGATTGGCTGTAAGTAAAATCATTTGATTTTTCTGAGCCAGTCGCCAAACTATTCTGTCATTGCTATCAATCGACAATCCCATATCTTCAAATGTGACAAAACTAATCGGAACAATATCAAGCCAACCAAGACTGGCAAGACTTCCCAAGAGGATTCGTGCATATCCCTTGAGGTTATGATCAACTAAAAAAATCATAACTGCGACTTATGCCGTGCCTTCGATGCCTGAAGTTTTTCCCAGGCAGCTTCTAGACCTGGTGGTGGTGGTAAGGTTGCAACCTGGGCAACGCGCTCACGATTTTGTTCTTCGTAGTACTGCCGAAGTTCCTCAGCTTCCTGAAGAACAACTTGATACTCGGCTTCAACTTCAGTCCGATGTGTTTCTATCTATGAGAAAGCAGCATCGATTTGTTCTTCTGTCAAGTCAAACAGGGAGCGAATAAATTTAACAGGGTACTGAGCAGTTACATAGTCCATTACATCGTAGAGAGTGATGCGTGTACCCGCAATGGTGAGTCCACGCTCTGTACGGATGATGCCTGCTTTTCCATTTGGTGCCAGAGTCATATCTACTAGCTCATCTGAAATCTAATTCTATACTATACCTATGCAACAATCTCTTTTGGAGCAATAGTTAAGGCGGAAGTTGCTGCAAACTGCGCGTAACACGCAAACGTGAAGACGGAAGTTCTTACACGCTGCGCGTAATACGCAAACGTGAAGACAGAAGCTCTTACAACGAAAACGGAAATTGCTACAGACTAAATAAAACAAAGAAAGTGCGATCGCACTTTCTCACATCTGTTAACTTATTTGCTAAACACTTGACAGTTTTCAACAGCAAACTAGATGTGGTTTAGCTTATTATTGAGGATTGATAACTTTGCGCCTTTGCGTGAGACAAAAAAATGTTAGCGAAATAACTCAATCACTGCCGGCTTAGTCACTTTCCCCATCGCGTTGCGTGGTAGTTCTGCAACTGTGATAATTTTAGTTGGTACTTTATAAACTGCCAATTGCTCTTTTGCCCAACTCCTAAAAGATTTTAATGTCAACTGGCGTTGTGGATGCAATACTAACGCTGCACAAACTCGTTCACCCCACTCAGAATCAGCAACTCCCACCACTGCACATTCCTGAATATCTGGATGAGTTCTTAACACTTCTTCTATTTCTAAAGCTGAAACCTTATAACCGCCAGTTTTGATAATATCCACACTCATTCTTCCCAGAATGCGGTAGTTGCCATTCTCAACTACGGCTAAATCTCCTGTACAGAACCAGCCATCTCGAAAGGCTTTAGCGGTTGCTTGGGGGTTTTGCCAATATTCTAAAAACACTCCAAAGCCTTGGACTTGAATTTCTCCTGGTGTCCCTGGTGGAACTAAATCTCCACTTTCATCAACTAATCTAACTTCCACTTGCGGCAAAGGCTGACCGACATAGCCTGCGTAGCGTTGATTGTGTAAAGAATTGGAGAGTGCCATACCAATTTCCGTCATTCCATAACGTTCCAACAGGAAATGACCGCTAATATTCTGCCACTTTTCTAAAACTTGCACAGGTAAAGCGGCTGAACCAGAAACCATCAGGCGCATTTTTTTACAACCTGCTGTCATACTTTGTTGGCGTTCAGCAGAAGCAGTTTCCCAAACAGCGAGCAACTTTACATAAATTGTCGGAACTGCCATAAATAAAGTGAAGTCACGATCGCAAATTCGATGCCAAACCACTTCAGCATCAAACTTGCTCAACATATGACATTCTGCCCCAGCCCATAAAGCACAGGTCAGTACATTAATAATTCCATGAATATGATGTAATGGGAGTACGTGCAGAATCTGATCGCCTGATGTCCATTCCCAAGCAGTAATTAAACTAGTCACTTGCGCTTGGATATTGTGGTGAGTCGTAACCACACCCTTTGGTTTACCTGTTGTGCCACTTGTGTAGAGAATTAATGCACGTCTAGTAATATCTACTTCTGGCAGACGACCAACATCATTTGGAAGCGCCTCGGATGTGAGGATAAACCGCAAATTGTGTGCAGTAGCGAGCGAGCGCAGTATATCCTCAAAGTTAGGATGGGCAACAATAATCGATGTCCCTGAATTTGTAATTACATACTCCAATTCTGGTCGCGGATGGGAAATACACAAAGGTACGGCTATACCGCCAGCACGCCAAATTCCCCACTGAGTAGCGACATACTCAAACCCAGATGGGATGAGAAAAGCAACTCGCTGTTCTTGTAAATCTTCGGCATTCTGAAGAAGATTTGTAGCAATTTGACTGGAAATGTGCAGCAAATCCTGATACGTAAATGCTCCTGCATCGGTAAAAATTGCTATTTTAGCGTTATATTCTTCAGCACGAGTAATTAAAGGGAGATTCACTTTTCTTTACCAATTTATGCTTGAGTCAGTCTAATTACTGAAAGCATATAGCAATCTCAAATATTTTTTTGAACTGTTTAGCCGACCCTTACCTTTGTGGTTATGATAGGAGCAAATAAAAATCAGGCGATCGCAACAATAGTTTTTGGCTAAATGCGCGGATGGGTAGGTGTACAAAATTGGATTTGGAGATGAATTGCTGTGTTCCTTTCTGTATAAGCTTTTGGAGCCTAAATAAATTAAAACTAGCCGCGCGGCTTGCTCAGACTGCTTTTGGGACATTTTATGTAAATCAATTGAAATTTATTAGTGTTAGAATTAAGCCACCCGCGCAACTGAACCTCGAAAATCAAATACAAGTTAGCTTTCCGGCTTCTGCCGTTACAATTTCTCTTAATCCCTATTAGGGATTGAAACGTATCTGCAATGATTGGCGGATTAGCCGTCGGCGGTTACAATTTCTCTTAATCCCTATTAGGGATTGAAACAAAACCTTCTGGTAGTGTCATTAATCCTCTCCGTCGTTACAATTTCTCTTAATCCCTATTAGGGATTGAAACGCGGGTGCAAGAATCCCCAAAGGAACTATTACCGAGTTACAATTTCTCTTAATCCCTATTAGGGATTGAAACATGTGGGTAGTTTACATCGTCAGTGCTGCGGCGCTGGCTTTGGGTTACAATTTCTCTTAATCCCTATTAGGGATTGAAACTTGCAGCACTACTGCCACCCAGAAGTGGTTAATGCTGAAGTTACAATTTCTCTTAATCCCTATTAGGGATTGAAACACTGTTGCTTAACCCCATCAATCACAGTATTTAATTTGTTACAATTTCTCTTAATCCCTATTAGGGATTGAAACAGGAATTGGTAGAAGCTCAGGCAGAATTAATGCTTGGTTACAATTTCTCTTAATCCCTATTAGGGATTGAAACCCTAGTCTCCCCACAGCCGGTACAGATTTTTCTTTGTTACAATTTCTCTTAATCCCTATTAGGGATTGAAACACGAAGCTCTCTTCAGCCGCATCTCTGAGTTTTCGGTTACAATTTCTCTTAATCCCTATTAGGGATTGAAACGATGTGGCTAAAAGATTGAAATTCACCATCTGTAGGTTACAATTTCTCTTAATCCCTATTAGGGATTGAAACCCGATATTCGGCATCTAGTATTAATTTAAAATGGTTACAATTTCTCTTAATCCCTATTAGGGATTGAAACTTTCACAACTCCAACCTCATCAAAAATTTGTTTAAGTTACAATTTCTCTTAATCCCTATTAGGGATTGAAACTGAGCAGCTGTTAAAGGCTGGGTTTAATCCAGGAAGTGTGGTTACAATTTCTCTTAATCCCTATTAGGGATTGAAACTACTTAGCAGTTTATAGTAGAGTGAAAGGAGGTGGTTACAATTTCTCTTAATCCCTATTAGGGATTGAAACACATCATCCGACCATCCTAGGCACGGCGAAGAAGTTACAATTTCTCTTAATCCCTATTAGGGATTGAAACTACTGATTGTTTGCGAAGTTGTGCTTCGCGGGTGGCGTTACAATTTCTCTTAATCCCTATTAGGGATTGAAACACATTTTCAGCGCCGCCAATCTGCCCAAGAATACGATGTTACAATTTCTCTTAATCCCTATTAGGGATTGAAACCAGATCCCCAAAATCTACGCTTTTTCAAATCCTTAGTTACAATTTCTCTTAATCCCTATTAGGGATTGAAACCCGTCTTCTGACGGGCCTGTTAATTCCCGCAGATTGTTACAATTTCTCTTAATCCCTATTAGGGATTGAAACTGGTATTGAGTAGACATACAAATGGTTCGGTGTCGTTACAATTTCTCTTAATCCCTATTAGGGATTGAAACATTAATTTGAAACAGTTAACATCATCTTGTACCCTGTTACAATTTCTCTTAATCCCTATTAGGGATTGAAACTCAAACCCTGCGCGTAGTGTTTTTAAACACGGGAGTTACAATTTCTCTTAATCCCTATTAGGGATTGAAACCTTTGCTCCAGTAAGAACCAGCTAAAAATAGATGGTTACAATTTCTCTTAATTCCTATTAGGGATGAAAACATTCCAGCATGATGAAGAGCCGCAATGCGGGTTTCAAACTCTTGATGTTGCGTTAGTCCGCGCAGGCAAACTTCGTTTGTATAGCCGCGAATTCCATTCGTCAGTGCTAGGCTTACCTACCCATCTGCCTCTGCTATAACTGGAATTATGCGATGGCGATTTGTAGTACTAGAAAAATCAACTTCCCCAATTAATGATGGATGACGACTTAACCAGTATGTAGATTTGAGATAACCTGATTCCAATTTCATTAGTGGCAGATTATGCTTTTCTAACACCTTTTGAATTCGCTTAAAAGCTTCTGGTAGTTGGTTGAAGGGAATATCAGGAAAGATGTGATGCACTGCATGATAATCTAGCCCACCCATTAACCAACCAACTAGAGAACTAGTCGCAATATTACGACAAGCATAAAGCTGCGTTAATTGGTGAGAAGTAAATTTACCCCACAGCGCGTAATGTTCCAAGTGGTCGCGTGTCTGCGCTATGATGCCAATTATCCGTTCTAAAATTACCCAAAATAAAATGTAGCGCAGTATTTCACCTTGCAAGATTGCCAGCATTAATAAAACGCTATGCACCAACAGCATACCTGTAACATCCAGCAGTATTTGTCGGCGCATACTAGCTACTAGCTTGTGAAAGCGTACACCATTAATAATGGTTTTAATAATTAGCCCTATTCCGCCCAAAATAAAAATATCGCAGAGCCACTGATGATTTATATACCATCGCAGTATGGGGTGTGCTTGCTGGTATTCTTGCCAAGTCCATTGAATTCGTTCGGGATCTCGCAAGTCAATGCCATTCCAGCCATGATGCAAGCGGTGTATTTCTGCATAGATACTGTAAGGCCAAAGCATTGGCCAACTCATCAACCGTGGCATGATCGTATCAAACCACTGCCAACCTGTTAAAGTTTGATGTGTCATATCATGGGTACAAATCAGCCAAAAGCCATAAAAAACTCCCGCCAGCATTGTTGCAACCACAAACAAAATATTGTTTGGCACTGACCAAGCTAATATGACTAAGCTGACAAATATCAAGCCCAATAAATTAAAACGTAACAATCCGGCTCTAGGATTAACTTGGTGTAAGTCGACGGTGACTTGCTGTAACTCTTGAGCGATACTATTCACAGACACGGTGCGATCGCCCATAACCCACCTCACCTAAATTTGTTATCTAAGTTATTATTAGCTTACCGTGACTCTTCGATAACTAGAGGCGAATTTCTTGAGGCCAAAATATGACATCAGCATTTAGGCACATGGGGGAAACCCCCTACGTACCCGTCGCTGCCTCTCCACGCGACTGGCTGTGCAACATACTGGCTCTCCCCTACAGTGATTTATATTTTTACTTTATAAATAACCTCTAACAAATGAAATGCTCTGATAGGATAAATACCAGAATACAAAATTCAAAACGCGCACCTTACAGGAGCGTAAAAAACCGTGGAACGCCATAAAGAAAAAATTCTGGTGGTAGACGACGAAGCAAGCATTCGCCGGATTTTAGAAACGCGCCTTTCGATGATTGGTTACGATGTCGTCACTGCTGGCGATGGCGAACAGGCGTTAGAAATGTTTCGCTCGTCTGCACCAGACTTAGTAGTTTTGGATGTGATGATGCCAAAGCTTGATGGTTATGGTGTATGCCAAGAATTACGCAAAGAATCTGATGTACCAATTATCATGCTAACTGCGTTGGCAGATGTCGCAGATCGGATCACAGGGCTAGAATTAGGTGCAGATGACTACGTAGCTAAACCATTTTCCCCGAAAGAGCTAGAGTCGAGAATACGCTCTGTATTGCGGCGACGGGCCAGCAAAACAAGTACTGCTGGAGTTCCCAGTTCCGGAATCATGTATGTCAGCAATCTCAAAATCGATACAAATAAGCGACAAGTCTACAAAGGTGATGAGCGGATTCGATTAACAGGTGTAGAGTATAGCTTGTTAGAGTTATTGGTGAGTCACTCAGGCAAACCCTTTTCTCGTGGAGAAATATTGCAGCAAGTCTGGGGTTATACCTCAGATCAACACGTAGATACTCGTGTGGTAGATGTACATATCTCACGATTAAGGGGAAAGTTAGAAGATGACCCTAACAATCCAGAGTTAATTTTGACAGCCAGAGGCTCAGGCTATCTTTTTCAACGAATTACTGAATTAGAACATTGATTCTAAAGCCTGCAATGTCCAAATTGTGATAAAAGCAACTTGTACTGCTTGCTGCCAGACTTCTTGCTGTTGTTGGGTTTCTAGCTTTGTTATCGGTCTAACTTCCCCTTCTGCTGTCGGTAAAATGTCCACAACGATAGCCGCATCTATTAACTGGTCAGAATGGGAACGATTGTAACCGAATCTATTAACTCTGTCACCCTTCGGGTTCGCCAGTCCCCCATCGTGACGGAGACCGCCAAGACGGGGGCTGGTCTCACCTGTCACCTATTACCTGTCCCCTGCTATAACTGTTGTGGTGTAGGCTTTTAGCCTATCCAGTGCGGGCTAGAAGCCCACACTACAAGAAAGTTCCAATACAACATTTTAGTCCGGTCACGCCACTACTTTCTATTCCCTGCCTTCACGAGTAATTTATCAATCAAAGGGGATTGTTATAGTTATTAATGCTTCTTTGCTGGGTACTCTAACGAAGTCACAGCAGAAAAGAAGGTCAGCAATGCAACTGAGTGCAGGTATACAACAATTTTGGCTGGCAGTTGCCAGTTATATATTGTTAGGTATAAGTTTATTTTTGTATCTTTTGGCAGTCAATGGTTGGCAATTAACCAATATGTTAAGTTTGCCAGATTTAATGGGTTTTACACTTGTCGTTGCGATCGTGATATTTCCCTTACTTTGGTATTTATCTAATCTTAAGTTTCAATTAATTCAGTCAATGCCAGATGATTTGCAGTTTCAAGAAATAGCACCAACAAATTATCCTCAGTTAGATGTAGTGTCATTGGCGTATCACACTACCATTTTAGAATCTCTTGGTTTTATTCATTTAATTGACCATGATATTAAACCAGGCATCGGTTTTGCCCGATGTTTTGCCCATCCCAAACATTATTGTTTTGCCGAAATAGGGCAGGGTTTCAAAGAAACAGGGGAAGTTATTGCACAGAATTTTGCTTTCTTTAGTGTTTTGCAGCAAGATTGGGTAGTAGCTGAGATTAATCGAGCGATTAATAGTGGTGATGGCATTGCTTATATCTGGCGACACCCTCAACAAATCCGGCGATATCATCCCAATATTGATGTCGATGAACTTTTTCGATCTCACTTGCAATTTAGACAGCAAATCCTCACAGATTTAGGCATAAATTTATCAACAGATGTTTCTTGGACTGCTTTTAAAACACACGAACAAGAAGCAACTATTTTCCGTAAACAAGCTATGCGCCGTAAAAATTTGTTGCTGGCAATGTTAGAGGCTACTTTATTTGAAATGAAGCCTAAATCGGAATGGCTGGGTAATTACCTAAAACAAGCGGCAAAAAAGCAGAGAAATCACCGCTAAATTTTACTTAGATGCTGTTCTATCTCTAGATTTAATTTACTTAATTAGGGTGAGCATCTTGCTCACCCTACAAGATTTATATCAAATTTACATATCTAAATGTATCTTCTTAAAATGCATGTATCTTCTTAAAATGCTTGGGAAAATTGATTTTTGTTTATGACAGAGAATATCCTGTCGTATTTTTGACAAACTGCAAAACTTTTTGATAAGAATCTGGGTTATTTGAGGGGTTGATAATGATGGGTATCGTGCCATCTGGCAACCAAAAAGTTATCCTACCATTGGGTTCTTGACAAAAAGAACTGATGCAATGGAGGTTCACTACATATTCATTTTTACCATCAATGATTTTTACCCAGTGACCACTTTCTACTTCTACATCGGTGACTTGTTCGAGATATTTGAGAACTTTTTGATAATCTTCTAAATTACTTTGGGGATTAATTACAATCGGAATTGCACTATCGGGCAACCAAAAGGTAACTCTACCGTTTTTTTCATAACAAAAAGCGTTAACACGGTCAAAATTAATCACATATTCTTTCCTCTCATAAAAGATTTTCATCCAGTACGGCACAACATCTCCTTAAGTCCAATGTTGAAAAATGATGCTAACCCTGTATAACAAAATCTGTAAGTCCTAAGTCAATGTTGATTTGGGTAAATTCTAAGAAATTTCTACAGGTGTTTGTAGATTAGAATTAGGGTAATTAAGAGCGATCGCAGCTTGCATAAATCCTTTAAATAAAGGATGGGGATTGCTAGGACGCGATTGAAACTCTGGATGAAATTGACAAGCGATAAAGAAAGGATGTTGCGGAAATTCCACAATTTCCACTAAGCGACCATCGGGAGAAGTGCCACTGATCACATAGCCAGATTCTAACAACAGCTTACGATAAGTATTGTTGAACTCGTATCTATGTCGATGCCGTTCTTGTACCACTTCATCTTGATAAAGCTTGGCAGCTAAAGTGTTAGGCAGAATGTGACAAGGATATACACCCAGGCGCATTGTCCCGCCTAAATCAACAACATCTTGCTGTTCTGGCAAGATGTTAATGACTGGATTAGTAGTATCGGGGTCAAATTCAGCACTATTAGCATCTGAAAAACTGCCGATATTTCTTGCCCATTCAATAACAGCACATTGCATTCCCAAGCATAAACCCAAAAAGGGAATATGGCGATCGCGGGCATATTTGATAGCTGCAATTTTACCATCTACCCCACGCGTCCCGAAGCCACCAGGTACAAGCACACCGTCCACGCCTTCGAGATAATTTTCGGCTGGTTCAGTTTCCAACACTTCTGAGTTTATCCATCGCAAGCGTAAATCAGCGTGGGTGGTAATTGCTGCATGGCGCAATGCTTCCACAACTGATAAATATGCATCACTTAACCGCACATATTTACCAACAATCGCAATCTCTAGAGTCTGCTTCGGACTGTAAAGCCTGTCCACCATTGTTTGCCACTGTTTTAAATCAGGTTGGCGTTGTTCCATGTGCAGCAATGCTAGAGCTTGCTCTGCTAGACCTTGCCGTTCTAAAATCAGCGGTACTTCATAGATACTGATGGCATCTTGGGAGGTGATCACACATTTTTCAGGGACATCACAGAACTCAGACAATTTCTGCTTTAATCCTGAAGGTATTGGGCGATCGCTCCGACAAACTAAAATATCTGGTTGAATGCCAATCGATCTTAGTTCTTTGACAGAATGCTGTGTTGGCTTAGTTTTCATTTCCCCAGCCGAAGCAATGTAAGGCAACAGCGTGACGTGCATATACAACACATTTTGCCGTCCCACTTGCTTACGTAACTGGCGAATTGCTTCCATAAACGGTAGTGACTCAATATCTCCTACCGTGCCACCAATTTCCGTAATTAAAACATCAGGATTGGTGTCTTTAGCAACCAAGAGAATTCTGTCTTTAATTTCGTTGGTAATGTGAGGAATTACTTGTACTGTGCCGCCATTATACTCACCACGTCGTTCTCGGTTAATCACCGCTTGATAAATTGAACCTGTAGTCACACTGTTAAAGCGTGACATCAAAGTATCAGTGAAGCGTTCGTAATGACCTAAATCTAAATCGGTCTCAGCCCCATCTTGGGTAACAAAAACTTCACCGTGCTGAAAGGGACTCATCGTACCGGGATCGACATTAATATAGGGGTCTAATTTTAAAATCGACACCGAATAATCCCGTGATTTGAGTAAACGACCCAGACTTGCTGCTACAATTCCCTTGCCGATACTGGAAACTACACCTCCAGTTACGAAAATAAACTTAGTCATAGTAATTTTGAATTTCTCTCTTGCGCCTTCTCAAAATACATTGTCTGAAGTATGAAGTGTGAAGTATGAAGGATGAAATACTAGGTATAAATTTTATCCTTTAGGTTTTCAGTTTCTGCATTCAGACTTCATACTTCAGACTTTTTTCATCCTTATCTTGGTAATTGTTGCCACAGTGATTCTCGTGAAAAAAATTCTAGGATTAGTAATATTCAGCTTAATTGCCACCTCCTCTTTAGCATTGGCAGATTCATCTGTTATTGTTGTTTTTCCTCAACCCAACTACCAAACCAGTGCGGAAAAAATCTTTTTTATTGGTACAGCACCACCCGATGGACAGGTTCTGATCAATGGTAAGCTAATTAACCGCAGCAAGTCTGGTCATTTTTCTCCAAGTTTCCCTTTGCAGTTGGGAGAGAATCTTTTTACTGTACGTCACAAAAATCAAACAATTCAGATTAAAGTGACAAGGCTGGCAACTCAGCCTGCTTTACCACAAGGGTTAGCCTTTGCTCAAGGTTCTCTCACTCCAGCAGTAGATATTGCTAGACTGCCAGGGGAATTAATTTGTTTTAGTGCAGTTGCACCATTCAATGCTAACGTCTCCGTAAACCTCGCTAATCAAACTGTTGCCCTGGTACAGCAACCCCAACAAGTACAACTACCAAGTAATTCGGCAGCCCTCACGGGACGAAACCAATTTACTACCCAGTCTAGTGCTGGGAAATATGCGGGTTGTACGACATTTCTACAACCTGATTCTCAATCCTCAAGCTTAATTTACGGTAACAACATCATTTCTGGTGCTGTTGTGCCAGATGCTAATAAAGAGATAGATTTAGGTCAACCTCAGTTTAAACTGACGCTGAATGGTAAGACAATTACTCAACCAGGAACAGGCAAAATAGCAATTCTCTCTCCTGCACAGTTACCAGTTGCCGAGGTGACAGTAGATGCAGGTGTAACCCGCACTGGCCCTAGTACCGATTATTCAAGGCTTACCCCGTTGCCTAAAGGAACACAAGCTACAGTTACAGGCAAAAAAGGTGAATGGTTGCGCTTGGACTACGGTGCTTGGATTAATAGTAAGGAAACTCGGATTTTACCGGGTGCAATTCCGCCACGCACAATTATTCGCAGTGTCGGATATCGCAAGCTTCCTGGTAAAACAGAGATAGTTTTTCCCTTACAATTTCCTGTCCCTGTGAGTGTGCAACAAAGCGATAAAACTTTCACCCTGACACTTTACAATACCACTGCCCAAACAGACATTATTCGTTTGGATGATGACCCTGTAATTTCTCGCCTCGATTGGCAGCAGATATCTCCGGGACAGGTGGAATACACCTTTAACCTCAAAAAAGCACAACAGTGGGGATATGAGTTGAGATACGAAGGTACGACCCTGGTTTTGGCTTTGCGTCATCCGCCTGCCATTGAAAATCGCCGACGACAGCCTTTATCTGGTATCAAAATTGTACTTGATCCGGGGCATGGTGGCAAAGAATCTGGTGCTTCTGGCCCAACGGGATATTTGGAAAAAGATGTGAATTTAGTGGTATCGAAGTTGCTGCGCGATGATTTGGTACAACTTGGAGCGACAGTGGTGATGACAAGAGACTCTGACAAAGATGTTTCTTTACCAGAGCGTCAAGCAATTATCAGTCAAGAAAAGCCTGCGATCGCAATTTCCATTCATCATAACTCTTTACCCGACGACGGCGATGCAGAAAATACGAAGGGATTTGCTGCCTTTTGGTATCAATCGCAAGCTCATAGTTTAGCAATGTTTTTGCATAATTATGTAGTTAAAAAGCTCGGTAGACCTTCATACGGTGTGTTTTGGGATAACTTAGCCTTAACACGTCCAGCAGCTGCACCATCAGTATTATTGGAGTTGGGTTTTATGAGTAATCCCAATGAATTTGAAGTGGTGACAAATCCACAAGAACAGCAAAAAATGGCAAAAGTTTTAGCACAAGGAATTGTTGAGTGGTTTAGTAGTCAGAATAGATAGACTATTGCAAGTGAAACAGGTATTCTCAGTTATTTTTTACTAACAAAAATTTCACGAGAGAAATTTAAATTTGTATATGCCTGTCTTCTCTCTAAAAATAAGCGCAGAAATTTCGGAAAATATTGTAGAATAATTGCAATTTGACAAAAAAGCAATACATACGTGTTTATGGGTGACAGATCCCTAAGCTGTATGACTGATATTCATTTATATAGATTTTGGGATTAGCATGAATAGAGTTTTGTGGGTTGATTGTCTCAAGGGCATAGCTATTACTCTTGTTGTCGTTGGACATTGTTTTGATGGATTAAGGTGGATATATTGGTTCCATATGCCTTTATTTTTTATGCTGAGTGGTTATTTGTATAAAAGTAAAGGCGATTATTTTTTCTATCTCCAAAAGAAAAGCCAACATCTGCTGCTGCCTTATTTTTCATTCCTGGTGTTAGGTAGCATTATACAAGTTGCTATTGGAATGAATCAGCAAAGCTTGTTAATGTTTTTTGCAAGACAGATTTATGGAGGTGCAGCATTAAGAGGTTGGTTCGCAGTGTTTTGGTTTGTAACTTGTTTATTCCTTTGTCAGCAAGCTTACCACTGGCTCTACATTAAGTTTGGCAGTAATAATCGCTTAATGGCTGCAATTATGGCAGTTTCTTATTTATTAGCAATGGTAGACACCATATTTATCAAAAATCCTCCTTTGCCTTGGGCAATTAATATAGTCTTGATGGCTCTTCCTTTTTATTGGATAGGACATTTATTATCCAAATATTCAATAAATATGCAAAAGCTTTTACCTGTAGCGATCGCTGTCTACGTTGTTACATTAGTTTTATCAACTCATGTCAATATTCCTTTCAGCATGAAAGGAGGTCATTACGGTATCATCGGTCTTAATATAATCGTTGCTCTTGCTGGTTCTTTAATTGTTCAACAAATTTCCCAAGCAATTGCTTACAACAAAATTCTCTGTTTAGTAGCTAGTGAGGTAGGTTCAGCAAGTATGATTGTCATGTACCTACACCAGCCTGTTCAAATGGCATTAGAAAGTTTATCAGTTCATAGTCTGATTCGGACAGTCATAGCTATTGCTATTCCTTTCTTGATTTACAAACTTATTCTCAAATCTGACTTAGCGCGTCGTTTCCTGTTGGGTGAGACACAAACAAAAGTTAAACAATTGGCTTGACTATAAAACCTGACTTTTCACGGGATCTGGAAAACCTCTCTCTAAATCTCTCTCCTTGTAGGAGAGAGACTTTGAATCTTCCCCCTTCCCGACGCGGGAAGGGGGCTTGGGGGTTAGGTTTTTTATCGGCTTTTCCACATGACGTGAAAAGTCAGGACTATAAAACAGGTGATTATGGTTAGCTATTTTCCTACTGGAGGTTGCCAGTATTAATTTGGTTGGTATTGAACTAATAGTTTCTTATATTTACCTTGATTAAAAATTAGGATAATTTTTTCATTCCTCTTTATCATATTCAGCATGAAGTAGCCAAGCGTGGTTTAAACATCAACTATGATGTAGAAGATTTTCAATGGGTCTGTAAATTTAAGTTCCAAACTCAGTAAACTGGCGTATATAAGGTTCGTGGAACGCCAAAATAATATCTTGCTTAGGTACGCCCATTTCAACCAATCGATTAGCAATTCCTTCTTCAGTACCATCATGCTGAATCCAAATTTTCCCATCTTTAATATCAAGATGTAAAATACAACCAAAATTGCGTTTATTTCCCCGCCAACCGATATACAGTAATTGATAGTGGTCTTGCTGTTCATCGAAAATTGTTTGTACTTCATACTCTTCAGCATTACGTTGGATTGAAGCTTGTTTTTGCCGCTCTGAAAGAATATGTCGAATATATTGGCGATATTTTTCTACAGCCATTGACAAATCACCTCTTCTTGAACATCGTAAATTATTAATCGCAACTGATATTTTGCAACTGCCGATGCAATAAATTTTCGTTGAAAAAAACTTTCATAAATCGAGACACGCACCGCTAAATAAAGTTCGCGTTCTGGTTCAATTTTATCTAACGCATCTCGATAGTTTAAAAACTGTCCCAAGGCAGTATGAAATTCTGAAACATTCGATGGACTAATAAAACTTTTAATTTCAACCGCTATTTTTCTTCCTTCTTGTTCTGCTGCTAACAGTTCCTCTGCTGCTAAATCAACTTCAAAATCTACATCATCCACATTAATTTCATAAGGATCAGCCATAATCTTCCAGCCGTCTTTTTCTAAAGCATTTCTAACAACATTATGAAATCTATCCTTTGCCATAGAGGACTCATATTTGATTTTTGAAAAAATTTAGTGTCTGTAAGGTGGCATTAACTAGTATATTTTAGACCTAGTAAGATTTTTTTTGAAAATGCCCATCCTACAACCCCTCTGTGTTTCTCTGCGTAAACCTCTGCGCTACTTCACGTTTAAAAAAGCTTACCACGCTGCCCACTGTGTAAAATTGGCATTGAAAATAACCCCCAAGCCAAACCAGTAATCAAACCAAAAGGCGTAACCAGATAATTATTAAAATCCCACAAGCCAAAAATTTGCGCTGCTAATTCTAACGGGTAAGCCATCATCAAGACACTTGCCAAAGCAGCACCATTCCAACCATATTGACTTAACCAATAGAAACCTTTACCACCAGTCACAGCATATAGCAGACGGGTAAAGAGCAAACCCGTAACAGTGCCATAGCAACGCATACAAACAGCCATGAAAAATGGGGGTGCTAAATCTAAGCCCATCTCTGGTTGCGGACATACATGATTCCCCATGAAATAAATGATGTCCGCAATACCTCCAAGCAACCATACTCCAGACGCAGCCAAAAAAGGAGCAACTGGTGGGCCGAAAACCATTCCCACCAGCAGAAAATCAGCAAATAAGCTGACCCAATTAACTTGCAACGCTCTTGTGAAAGCTACTCTTGCCATTTCCTTTCTTTGCGCCTTTGCGCCTACTCTTTGAGAAGCCGCTACTCTTCGAGAACGCTTCGCGAACGCGTCTATGCGCGAAACTATTCTTAACCTACCACCGCACGATAAGGACTTGTCAACTTATCAAGCTGTTGAATCAACAAACTGAGGAATAATCCCACATCTGTGACTACACCAACAGATTCAATTGAACCACGATCGCTCAGTTTAGTCACCACAGCCGGGTTAATATCCACACAAACCATTTTCACACCAGCCGGGGTCATATTCCCCACACCAATCGAGTGCAGCATAGATGATAGCATTAAAATCATCTCTGCACCTTCGAGGTTTTGGGCATATTCTTGCTGGGCTTTGATTAAATCCATTTGCGTATCAGGCAAAGGCCCGTCATCCCGAATCGAACCAGCCAGAACAAACGGCACGTTATTGCGGACGCACTCATACATCACACCGCTTTTAATTATCCCTGCTTCTACAGCCTTGGCAATACTGCCATAACGACGGATAGTATTGATTACCTTCAGGTGATGGCGGTGTCCACCACGTACTGCAACACCCCGCTTCATATCCACACCCAGGGATGTTCCCATGATATTCTGCTCAATGTCGTGGACAGCGATCGCATTTCCCCCAAGTAAGGCTTGTACATAACCTTCCCGAATCAGGCGTGAGAGATGTTCGCCACCGCCAGTATGAATTACCACAGGCCCTGCTGTGACAACTACTTTACCGCCAGCATCACGGATTTTACGTAATTCCCAAGCGACTTGTTCCACTACTAATTCCACACGGCGTTCGCTGGAAACACCCGCAGACATAAAGCTGAATTCTTGGGCGTTGCGTTGTTCCCGCGATTCGGTTTTGCGGATGGTGCGGATACCTTGGACATCGACAACTACGTGTTCGCCAATTTCTAAGTCGCGGAGAATTTTACATCTTGCAACTATACCATTAGCTGCTTGAGTAATGGCGATCGCACCGTCCATGCGTTGATTTTCTACTTTCACCCATTGGCCGTTTATCCGTACTTCTGTCGGATAAATTGTGCTGACGTAAAAATCATCAGGTGCTACACCACTCTGCGTTACAGGTTCTAGTTTGGCATCTCGCTCATCTTGAGGTAAGTCTACCGCACCTAAATCAATTAACTGCGAGATGATTTCTTCCATCACCTCATGGGATGGTGCTGATACCTTCACCTCAGCCGCCGAGGTACTTTGCCGTTGTTCTCCCAGGTTGAAATTCAATACTTGGAAGCTTCCGCCTGTATCGACAATCAAATCTAGGGCGCGGTTAATTAAGCCAGAATCGAGTAAATGTCCTTCGATGCGGATGATTCGGCTTTCTACCGACACATTAGCATGAACTTCTGCTCGGACTGGTTCAGTGACGCGCAAAGTCAGACATTTAGCCGCACCACCCGCTTTCAGAAATTCCGTCAGGGGTGTTTCCAGCACTTGAAAACCAACTTCTGCCAAACGAGATTTTAAAGCATCGCTGGCTTTGTTCATAATCACGATACTGTCAACATTCACCGCATTACAAGCGAAGTTGACTGCATCTGCTTCTGCAATGGCTATCCGCTTTTCTGCTGCAACTCGCATTTCAATTAAGCGGTTGGAGTAAGAATCAAAAGCACCGGGATAATAAAGTAAATAGCCGTTAGCTAAAGGACAAAAGCAAGTATCTAAGTGATAGAAACGTTCATCAATTAAACGCAGAGATAACACTTCAATATCCAGCCATTTGGCAAGATATGGGTGAGAATCTAGTTCTGAACGGAAACCATATCCTGACCATAGCCAACGCCCTTCTCTATCTAAAAGTGCATCGCCTGCACCTTCAAAAGGTAAATCTTTTGGTAATTCATATACTTTATAACCATTTTCTTCAAACCATTGTTTGAAATATGGTTCTTCTCCCTGACGTTCTTTGTGTAGAAAGCGACTCAATACGACATTTTCACCGAGAACTAAACCAGCGTTGGCAGTAAAAACTAAATCAGGCCAACCTTTTTGGGGTGTAACTAAATTTACAATGGCGTGATCTTTGAGAATTTGATATAAACCCTGCCACTGTTCGACGGCGCGATCGCGTGAGGATTTGTGAATATTTCCTTCCATCCAAGGATTAATCACATAATCTACATCATAGTGGTCAGGAGGACACATTAAAAAGCGAATCCGGGAATTCATAAAAATCTTACTAGCGTTATAAATGCTACAAACCTAATCTGGATCTAATGTCAAATCCGCGACAAAACCTCTACCTTGAGATAGTTGAAGGATTTACAAAGGCTTCGCTCTTATTTTATTACCGGAAAGACAATGTTATGGCAGAGCGATTCCGTGTTATTTTAACGCCATTTAGGACGAATAACTCAGATGAGTGAGTTAACAATTACAGTTGATCATCAACCCGATTCAAAAGATATTCGTACTGTCATCAGTCATCTGGTGGAATACAACAATAGTCAGACACAGCCAGATGTAAACGATCCTTTGGCTATTTGGGTGCGAGATTCTAACAATACCATTGTTGCTGGTTTAGTTGGTAAAACAAACTGGGAATGGCTGTATGTTTCGCACCTCTGGGTAGCTGAGACACTGCGAGGTCAAGGATATGGCAGCCTGATGATGCAGAAGGCTGAAGAAACAGCTAAAGAACGTGGCTGTGGAAGTTCATATCTAGATACATTCAGTTTTCAAGCCTTGGGTTTTTACCAACGTCTCGGCTATCAAATCTTTGGTGTTCTCGAAAATTTTCCTCCCGGTCATCAGCGGTATTTTTTATCGAAAAAGTTATAGGAGAGTGCTGAGTGCTGAGTATAAATCTAGTGAGTAGTTTATCCTTTCTCTCCGGCACCCTTACGAACTGATAGATATGTAGCAGTTTAAAACTTTCTGCCGCCACCAACGCTAGATAATCCCAAGGGGCCGCGAGTTACGCCTAACTGATTTTGTAACTGCAACTCTCGCCAAAGTTGCGAACCGGAAATTTCGCCTTGGAGTAGCTGACGGTAGCTCTGTATTGTTTTAGTTACTTGTTCTGGTGTTTCGTTGACAAATTCAATGCGGAAATGACGTAATCCTAATTCTATCAAGCGTTGTACATATTCTGCGCCTGTTTGAGCAGTACCATTAAATACAGTGTTACGACAACCTGCATCTGCTTGCAGGATATGTTCACTACCAACACGGTCTTTTAATTTCACTTCATGCTTCTCACAAGGCCGTCCACAATTGGTATAATCTGTACCCTCAGAAAGAAAGGCACAAAAAACACAATGTTCCATATGGAACATCGGCATATGTTGATGGATTGTGACCTCAAACCATTGCGGCGGACAACTGCTAAGTAAGTCTTCTAGTTGAGTAATATTTAAGTCGTAAGATGCAGTTAACCTTTCTAAACCACAGTGCTGCTTATAGTAATCTGCTGTTAGAGGATTGGCAACGTTGAGTGAGAAATCACCGACACATCTATCTGCACCAAAGAATTGTAACTGATCATAATTTCGCACCAAATAACCATCGGCATTTGCAGCCCGCACTTGCTGCAAAATCCAGTTTTCTCCAGGTTTGGTAATGCGGGGAGGTGCAACCCATATCTGAGTGCTGAGTGCTGAGTAGGGAGTTCTATATTGATGTACTATTTGTACGGCTTGGCGGTAGGTGCGGGGGTCTTCAAATTCGCAGTAGAGAGTTTCCACGCCAGCATCAAGGGCGGCTTGGAGTTGTTTGAGGTTGCGTACTAGAACTATGAGTGAGGGAGATGTGGGAAATGCTGGAGATTTAGATGGAAGTAAGTTTTGCAAAGAAACATCAGAACTCAGTTCCCAGCGTTTGGGTTGACTGCGTAACTCTTCTAAGAGCGCGACGATTTCTCGACGCATTCTGTTCAACTCACTCACTGGAACCATCACAGCACCGTTGAGATGATTGGTTAGGTTTCCCAAACAGAAAGGAGTGTTACCTAAACGGCCGAACTGTTCTCGCAAGCGGTCTGTATCTAAAGGTTTGGTGTGCGCCTCGGCTAGTGCGATCGCAGATTCTACTTGTACGATGTTACCAAGTTCATCGCGGGCGATCGCAATCAATAATTCACCAACTTCTCCATAAATTTCCAAAGATATCGGACGCTGAAATTGTGGGTTGTCTCCAGCAAAACTTTGACGCAGTTGCTTATCAAGTTCTGGATCAGAAGTTTTCCATACCTTATCACCTATATGCACCCGTCGGAAATTGAGGTTGTCTTTGCCAAAAGTTAGTACCGCTTCCTGACCTTTCTGTGTCACCGTATAAACCCGACCGCCTTCTTCCTTCGCCTCTGGATGACCGCAGTCAAATACAATTCCGTCTCCTGGTTTTACAGGTGCTTCTAAACTAATCGTCACCTGTGCGTTGCGAATGCGTGTAACTTCACCCAAGTAAACCCCACGTTTTTTCCCAAAACGCGCATGAACTAATTCTTGATTATTAATTCCATTAAACCAGCCTGTGTAGAGTCCGCGAGAAAATGCCATATCTAAGTTGTAGTGTTCTTGAGAAGATGCAAAGTTTTTTTTGACTCCATTCTTCGCGTCTAACTCCGTCATCACCCTATCCAACGCTTGGCGATAAACACGGGTGACATTAGCAACATACTCTGGCGCTTTCAACCGACCTTCAATCTTTAGACTAGTTACCCCAGACTTTACCAAATCAGGTAATACTTCTAACCCTGCTAAATCTTGGGGACTCAGTAAATATTTGCGTTCTTGCAAATCAACAATTTCACCATCAACGATTAAATCATAAGGCATCCGGCAAGCTTGGGCGCATTCACCACGGTTTGCAGAACGTCCCCCCAAAGCTTCACTAGTTAAACACTGACCAGAATACGCCACACACAAAGCACCGTGAACAAAAACTTCCAGTGGTAAAGCAGTTGCTTGCTGAATTTTCTTAATTTCTTTGAGAGAACATTCCCGCGCCAGCACCACCAACTGACAACCGAGAGATTTAGCAAATTCCACCCCAGCCGCACTAGTGATGGTCATCTGAGTGGAAGCATGAATCGGAAAATTTGGTGAGAGGTGACGAATAAGACGGCAAATACCGACATCTTGCACAATCACTGCATCTACACCAGCAGCAATAATTGTGCGGAGATATTGCTGTGCTTCGGCTAATTCTTGCGTAAAGATGAGAGTGTTAACTGTGACATAGCTTTTCACACCCCGCAGGTGTAAAAACTTCATCAATTGCGGTAAATCTGCCTCAGTAAAATTTTGCGCCCGCATTCTGGCGTTAAATCTATCTAAACCAAAGTAAATCGCATCAGCCCCATTTTCGACAGCAGCTTTAGCACATTCCCAATTCCCTGCTGGCGCAAGCAGTTCAGGACGTTGAAAAGAAGTTTTTGGGTTTAGTGAGCGATCGCTTTTCATCAGTTTGAGATAGGTTTAAATATCACCATAGCGATTCTATCAACAAAAACAGGAAGCAAAATTTTCGACACCCTACACCCTAAAACAGTCGTTCTTGTCTTGAAAGAAATGTCTTGACTGCTAGTTATGTAAATACACTGAGAAAAATTAGCATAGCTTTACCTTTATATTTATTTAATAATTTGCTTATTTTGTAATATTTTATTCAGAGCAACCTCATACAGTATTTCAGTAACTTTGCAGTTATCTCCTCTTAAAAAAAGATCTACATTTATCTTAACCAAAGATATTTTCAAGCATTTCTGCTAACTTAATATCTTCTGATTTATCAACTGTAGCAACAACGCGCAACAGTGAAGAGTTTGACATTTAGAAAATTTAGTTTGGGCATCTACCACTTATGATATTTAAAGATTTTCTCATAGCTCCACAGAAAAATATTGGCGTGAATGGCATAGATGAAATGACTGCCTTTCGCTTGAAAGAATTCTAGGACTTACGCACTGTACAAAATAACTATCTTATGTATCAACGTAAATACGTTATTTCAGCATGGATGCAAATTACTTTGGATTGGTAGCGATCGCTAAAATATCATTGAGAAATCTAGCGAGAAGCCTTGAAAACTATAGCTGTTATTTTGGCTTTTCCGTCAATGCGTAAGTCCTAAATTCCTATAATCTGTGTTGAAATTCGCAATGCCAAGTATCAATATTTTTCAGGACAATATCATTAAACTGTTTACTATCATTATGGATGGTGTACTAAAACCTGGAAATAGAGAAGGTAGCCAATATGACATCAAGTGAACAGAATAATAGAAATGCTTCTAACACAGACGGCATACGCATAGAAATTACTCGTCCTCACCCATTACTCTTTCCTACAAGTGTCTATTCCATTCCACAAAAAGAAAGTAAAGTTTATGTTCCTATTCGATTATATGTAAATGTCATTAACGATAGTTTAACGCCTTTCTATATCGCTCCCTTTCAAAGTTTTCTTCCAGAGCTTGTGACATTAGATGGACAAAGAATAAAACAAAATCTAGTGAGTGAAAAAATTGTTACTAATGCTCAACCAAATAAATCGCTGGAATACAGTCAAAGGCAAGAAGTCGGATGGTGGCAAATTAAACCTGAATCTTCTTTTGGATTTCGTCTGATTGCAAAGCTTTTTTGGCAAAATAACTCTCTACAATTAAAAGTTCCAAGTCCTGCTAACTACGTATTTGGTTATACCAATCTTAATTACTTCTGGTGTTTTGATGACCTTCAAGCAAATACTTATCAGCTTCGGTTTATCTTGAATACTGAATTTTCAACCAGATATGCCTCAAAGTCAAACATCATAACCGAACAAATTCTACTAGAAGATAGTTCAAAAATATTGACAACACCCTGGGTAAACTTACGTCTAGTTCATCCTTTATCTACTGATAGTGATGCAATAGAAGTCGATGATTTGCGATTCAAAGTAGAAAAGCCTTCATCTGTGTTGTGGACTACCCCAACTATGCAAAGTGGAGCTAAAAAGGAGGTTAAAATAGGTATTCGCGTTACTAACAATACATCAACAGTTTTTCGATTTTACCAAACAGGTTCTTTTGACGTAATTGTAATAGATAACTACGGTAAAGAAATAAATTTTGTTAGAGACCCAATAAGACTACAGCTAAGTCATGACCCAAAATATTACTTAGTTCAACCTGGAGAACATACGTTTTTTGATTTAAATGGAATGCTTTTTTGGGCTGATGAGCAGCTTCAACTGGCAATTCCTAATAAATGTCGTCACTGCTTTACTGGAACAGATGCCTTTTATTACTTTCATCACCTCAAACTTGGCAATTCATATCATCTCCAACTCACATATCATGTTTCGGAATTGAGGGCTAAACGTCTGCAAGAAAATGTAGATGAAAACGTTTGGAATGGTTGTATATTCATGCCTTTTATAGAGTTTTGTCTCATTGAGCCATAAATTTAAAATGTAATTAAATTACGAGTTTTATTGATTTATATCTATTTTCCTACATTAACTATCATCCTTTGGTAATTTAATATTTAGAGGAGCTAAAAAGATGCGTTTCATAAAATATTCCATAGCTTGGTTTGCCTCGGTCTTAATAGTTGGAGGAACAGGTCAAGCAAGTTTTGCATTCACTCTTATACCCAATCAACCTGGTGCTACAGAAAACTGGAAACCTACTTCTCGTTACTTTATAGATGGTTTTGAGAGCAGGACAGAAGTAGATACAAGATTATGGGCAGAGCCTCTCCCACTTGGTGGCTCTGAAACGTTTAAAAGCGTACTTTTTCTATGGTCTGTTCTTTCTGAAAAAGGTTCTTTTGGTTGGGATTTTCAGCCAGCGCAACAAGAATTGAGTGGTAATTTTACAGTCAGGAACTATGTTGCTTGTGGTTATAGTGATCTTTGTGGTGTCGAGTTACCATTTAATCCAGATTATGAACTTCGTGATGATGGAGTTGGAGCTTCTTTTCTTTTACAATACAATCCAGCACCAGAAGACCCTCAACTTGGACAAAGAAGAGTCCACTGGATTCAAATAGCACGAGCTAGTTTTACAAGCAGAGCACCTGGTTATATATCTAATGTTTGGTTTATCGACAATTTTCTTAAAAGAGATACTCCTTATGCTGATACTGCTACTGAAAATCCAATGACCGAAGGACTTTTTTTGGATATACCTTATAACCCTAATTTAGAAGAACATCGAGAGAATAGTTACTTTGAAGCAGAAACATATTTAGTAGAAGAAATTACATCTACAGAAAGCCAGAAAAGGGAAGTAATAATTTACAACGGAATAAAATGGGGATTTATTAATAGAATCCCCAGAAGGTTAAAACTGGTCATCGCGGATGTGAAAGTTAGATTCACGGTTGAGGAAGCCAGTTATTTGCTTAATCCATCCGACTAGCCGATTGAATTTGTGTTCGATTAATTTCTCGTTAGCGTTGAGCCGATATTCAACAAACTGTTTTTTCTCACTGTATTCTGTCAAATGTATGTCGAGCTTTTTCTCAGCTATATAGAGTCTGTCAGTAACATTATCCTTGAGCTGATCAACAGCAGTCAGAAGTTGAGTTTCTACTGCCTTAATTTTAGTGTTGATATCAGCTTCGATTTGGGCTAGTCGATAACCTCCGACAACTAGCATAGATAACAGAGAAATGAGAGTAAAAGCATTATTAACATCAATTTTCATTGGTTGAATTTTAGGAGTAAATGTATTCAGTAACCTTGACCTTTGCAGTAGTAGTGACGACACCAGAGCAAATGCCAACAACAGCATTCTGACTAGAATTCTCATCCAGAAATTTCTCATTAGGTGCTAACGAAAAATCATAGGTATTAGCCGAAACTGTGACAGATGCAGCAGTGGGATCTGTTCCCACAGGAACGTATTTAAAATAGACAGTTGACGGGCCTGTATTAGAAAATAAACAAGAACGTCTACTTCCGTCAGCTTTCTCAGCAACAATAACAGTTTTTGAAGTCGTGACACTAACATCATTAGCTGGTTGAGCGTTAGTAGCTTGCTGCTTATTAACTGAAGAGTAAAACATATTTTGGTAAGTCTCTATTTCGATTAACCAAATCAGACCGTCAGCTTTATCTAACCGTTTAAAAGCCAACCTTCTTTCTAAACCTTCAAATTTCGGAAAACTGAAGATTTCTTTTTCATTTCTCGGCGTTAATCTTTGAGGATTAAAAATATTAATAAATCCAGTTTCATCATTAAAGCCAAGAGCAATAACAGCTTTCACATAGTCATTCCTAACTGGCACAGACAAATGACTAACTCGAAATACCTCTGTTGAAATCAATGGAGTTAAACCCCATTCAGTGCTAATTAAAAAAGTTCCTAAAGATTGCCATGTCATTGTCCATAGTTCGATATGTCATCAATTTTCGATTCAATCCGAGCTAAATCAGCATCATAATCTGGGCCAATGTATTGCCAGATAGCAATGCTGGCATCTTGAAACCAATCAGGAACTTTAATAGCGACGCTGTAGCTGTTAGATATT
>NZ_JAIVFW010000072.1 GCF_020829595.1 Nostoc sp. CHAB 5844 | reverse complement strand
ACACAGGCATACAATTAAGTGGTTCTCAAGTAAGGAGGATATTAGAGAAAAAAAAGTACGTCTACCTCTGGGCAAAATATAGCTTAGAGTCCAAGAGGAATCCCGAAAAAAGAAAAGCATTTAAACAAAAAATAGCAGAATATTTAAGAATAGAAAAAGAGCATCCAGAACGATTACAGTTATGGTTTTGGGATGAGAGCGGCTTTAATTTAAGGGTGAGCAGAAGAAAAACATGGTGTAAAAAAGGTAACTCCAAAAAAGTGAGAGGAGACAGAAAAAAAGGAAGAGTTAATGTGATGGGAGGATTCAGGTATTCAGATAAGAAAAGATTCGTAGAATTTCTCGATAAAGGCAATGCAGACAATTTTTACAAAGTCCTAAAAATCTTTTATGAAGAAATAGTTTGTGAATGGGTAGAAGCTGGTAATCAAGCCAAAGATTTTGCGGAGAAAGGAGCAAAGATAGTGCTCATTCTTGATCATGCAAGTTTTCCCAAAAAAGCAGAGTATATCAATAAAATTGCAGCAGAAATGCCGAATATTCATTTAGAGTCTCTCCCGGAATATAGCCCAGATTATAACTTAATTGAATTGGTCTGGCACTCGACAAAAGAATATATTGCTAATCGGCTATTTAAATCAATTGAAGAGCTAGAATATTTATTACATCAACTTTTAAATGAAGGAGAGTTAATTATTAAATGGGGACGAAAACTCAAAAATAAAGGCGACGCTGTTATCACAATTTAAATGTACAACAGCTTAATTGAAGTTGCTGATTCAACTATTACGTATGACCGAGAAGAGAAAATTCCTTTATATGCAGAAGCAAACATTACAGAGGTTTGGTTAGTAGATATTAACGGGCAAATTGTCGAAGTTTATCAACAACCAACCGCCACTGGATATCAGCAAATGCAAAAATTTACTAGCGGTGAAACTTTATCAATTCCATCCTTCCCCGGAGTCAAAATTAGCGTTAACGAAATCTTTAGTAGATAAATTACCACATCTTAATATGAATACAGGGATCTATTGGTGTAGGGGTATAATCACAAAAGCAACGCACTGCCTCCTCATACTCAGTTATCAGTTTCATCAATAACTACCTACGTGATAACTGATAACTGATAACTGATAACTGACTTACGCCGTCCGAAAACGCGCCAACTCCTCGCCTGTCTTCGCGTCATGGGCGTGGACTGTACACACCAAACAAGAATCAAACGATCGCGCGACGTGACCAACTTCCACAGGGTCGGTAGAATCTTCAATAGGTGTCCCGACTAACGCTTCTTCAATCGGGCCGAGTTTACCTTCACCGTCACGGGGGCCGATATTCCAAGTTCCAGGGGCAATTACTTGGTAATTCTTGATTTTACCACCTTCTATATCTACCCAGTGACACAACGCACCCCGCGCAGCTTCAGTTGCACCCCAGCCTTTGCCATCTTTTTCTTTAGGTTTAATATACCAAGAGTCATTTAACTTGAATTCACGCAAACAGCGTTCGGCTTGGCGATACAGTTTAACTTGTTCGTGAAGCCTCGCTAACTGACGGACGTGAATGTTTGCACCACCCATCTTTTTAAACACATCCAAAATAAAGCCGTCGTGGTGTTGCCAAGATTCACCGTGATTACCACCAGCTACCAACTGACGCGCTAAGGGGCCTGCTTCTAAGCGTCCGAAGTCTTTGTGGAGGACTGCACTTGCCCAAGAATAGGCATTGTCGAAGTCTTTTGTATTATTGGCAATGGGTTTAGTGGTGCGATCGCTTGGATGAATATCTGCTGTCCCTTCATCATACCAGGAGTGAGTTAGATTCTCGCGGGCGAAGGACTGCTCCATCAAGGTGTGAGTGTCGGTAAAGCTGTCATAAACTCCACTCTTCATAATCATCGCCGCATTCCGCCCTTCAATGGTGGGATGCTGGTATCTATCTTCATGGGCTAAATATCCCCAAGTTACGTATTTACCAACACCAGCACCATATTTATCTAGACCAATATCTAGACCCATGCGCCAATAAAAACCTAAGTCTGACTCACGATGTTTGATGTCTTCATCTAACCAGTTCATGAAGTCATCGTAAGTTTGAATTTCTTCGTAACGTTCTAAAGAACAGCCTAACCATACTGGTTCTAACCAGTTGGTGCGGAAGTATTCTAGAATTGCCCAGGCGCGGGTAATATCTGTCAGGGTGGGGGCGCACATCACACCACCAGGAACCATGTAACTAGAGTGTGGCCATTGACCACCCAAGAGTGCATAAATTTCTACAGGTTTAGCAGAAATAGTCACGCCGAGTTCGTAAGATTTCCCGGTAAAGGCAGCAAAGCGCCTGACAGCTTCATCATAGAAGCGGCTACTACGGTAGTTTTTATTGGTTAAATCAATAGCGAATAATCCATAAAAGTAGCGGGGGATACTTTGGATAGTTTCGACGATTTGACCGAGGTTTCTAGCTAAGATGGCGTTGCGTGGCACTTCTGTACCCCAAGCTGTATCTAGCGCCCAAGATGCAGAAGTTAGGTGAGAACCACCGCAAATACCGCAAATCCGAGGTGTGACAATTAATCCGGCTTGGGGGTCTTTGCCGCGTAAGATAATTTCAAATCCGCGAAAGAGTTCGGCGTGAGTCCAGGCGTTGACTACATACCCGTCAGCGATTTCGACACGGACATCTAAATCACCCTCGACTCTCCCGACGGGTGAGATATCTAATGTTTGTTTTCCCATTTTGTTTGTCGGTGTTGCATATTGGAGGGAGTTTTATCTCACGCAAAGACGCGAAGACGCAAAGGAAAGAAGGAATTTTTAAGAAGTTTAATATCTATCTACGAACTAAACTGTGAAAAAATCTTCTTCTGCCCAGGCTGGTGCTGCATCTTTTGCGACCATTGTGAGTAGGGCGTAATCTTTTTTGTTCACTCCTGGCGGTAGTTCTTTAGGAACTCCCATCACTGTTTGGGTTTTGAATACCGTTCCAGGTTTGAGGTCAAAGAAGGGAAATTCTGGTTCTGTACAACCTAAACACGGCATTCCGGCGCGGGTTTTGGAGGAGACGCGGTTCCATAAGATGCGGTTGCAGGATGAGTGAGTCATGGGGCCGCGACAGCCTAGGTCGTAGAATAGGCAGCCTTTGCGTTGACCAAATTCGGCGGTTGTGGCTTTGTAGGCAAAGTGGACGTTACGGGTACAGCCTGTTTGGGTAAAGGTGTTGAAGAAGGTTTGCGGACGATTAAGTTCATCCAAAGCAATATCGGCGATGCGTCCAGTAGCGATCGCCACTAATATCTGCGTTATCCAATCAGGGTGTGCGGGACATCCCGGAATGTTGATGACAGGCAAACCAGATTTGGCGCGGAAATCTTTACTTAAAAAGCCGCCTGCTTGCCGCTTGAGAAATTGTAAGCCTTGGGATTCGCTAGGGTTGGGTGCCATTGCGGGAATTCCGCCCCAAGTGGCACAATCTCCCACAGCAACGACAAAACTCGCAGCTTGGGCAAGGTCTGTTAGCCAATCTTTCATTGGGCGATCGGCGAACCGATTCCATTCACCTGTACCGTTGGGGGCATTCACTACACTGCCTTCAAATACCAAAATATCTAAAGAGATTTTGCCGGAAATGCAGTCCCATAGCAAGGTTTGTAAGTTGTGACCTAGTTCCAACCCCAAGGAAGGATGCCAAAGCACTTTAATGCCAAAGTCAGCAATGAGGTCGCAGACTGTTGGTTCTTCGGCATTTAGAAACGACATGGTGTTGCCTGAACAGGCACCACCTTGCAGCCAGAGTACGTTAGTCATTGGCTATCTGTTGATTTTTTATCAGGTCTGATGCAGGCGATGTCTGGCGACAAGCCGCTTTACGTCTACGGCGCTTGTATAGTCTCACCTGTTTTTTGATGTTTATTCTTCACAATAATGTATTTTTTTATTGATTTAATTTTTATTAAAGAAAAATTAATTATTAGTAGATATTAGGAAAGTTTTATGCAGAGGCGCAAAGAGTTGAAGAGTTTGAAATTAAAGTAGGTATTTCTATATGTTCAATATAGACTTTGTTTGCTAATGATACAAAAAATAATTATGATGAAGTGAGTGTTGGAATTTGATAATAATATTGTTAAATACCCTCTAGAATTTTGGAAATAGAGTGTTTTATAGTAAGGGAACTGGGCAAGAAAGGATGAAGTATGAAGTATAAAATTTCTGCATTTATCTTTCCTAGTAGATCACAGCGTAAATAAAGCACCCATGCTCAATTGCTGTCAAGCTCAATATACGGGTTTCTTTATTTCATAATTTATACTTCATACTTTATCCTTATAGCCCTTGGTGGTGAGGAAATTTTTGTGTATTTCGAGGGCGTTGATAGAGTAATTTTCTTAATAGCTAGAGTAGGGTAATTATGACACCTAGCATTACAGATTCGGCTGTGAAGGCAGCTGTGGCGGCGATCGCTTCGGAGTCAGCAACGACGGCAGAAAAAATCCAGATGCTCATTGAAATGGCACAAGGTTTTCAGAAGAAGCCGAAAACTGCCCAGGATTTGCGGAATGCAGTTGGGCTGTATTATCGGGCTTATGAAATGTCTGGTGAGGAGTATCCTTTGCTGAAGGCTAAGGCGCAAGTGGGGATGGCTGGAACTCTACAGATAATTCCTAACGCGGATACAGAATTGTTGTTGCAAGCCAAGGCTGGTTATGAAGAGGCATTACCGATTTTACGAGAGTTAGCAGCGCCGGAAGAAGTGGCAGAGGCGCAGATGAATTTTGGGTTGGTGTTGCAGTCACTAGCGCCGTATAACTTAGCACGAATTAGCGATAGTATTCAGGCTTATCATGAGGCGTTACGGGTGTTTACTTGGGAAGATTACCCGCAAGATTACGCGATTTTATACAATAATATTGCGATCGCTTACCTTTCGATGCCAATGGCTTCAGAACGGGAATATTTACGTCAGGGGTTAGCAGTACAATCATTTGAAGTAGCCCTGAAGCAGATTAATTTGATTGATCATCCCAGAGAATATGCCATGCTACAAAATAATTTAGGTAATGCTTTGCAGTATTTAGTCAGTTCTCATCCTGTGGAGAATAATTTAAAGGCGATCGCAGCCTACGATGAGGCGTTAAAAGTGCGTAATTACAGAGATACTCCGCTAGAATATGCTAACACAATTTCTAACAAAGCTAACGCTTTATTCAACTTACCTGATAATTCCGAAAAACCAGAATTAGGTAATCCCAAAAATCTTTTGCAAGCATGTAGTTATTATCAAGAAGCTTGGTCAATTTTTACTGAACATCAACAGATAGAACAAGCGGAATTAGTGGTTCAAGCGTTGAAGGATGTGGAAGATGAAATTAAAGCTAGAAGTTAGAGTGACGTATATATTTATTACTATGTTTGTCAAGGACAACAATAAATAATTAACCGCCGCTGGAAGAGGATGAACGCCGATAAATAATTCAGCGATTGCGGAAATACCATAACATTCTTAAATCATTGCTGATAAAAAACAAATGACAAATGACTAATAACGCTCTACATAAAATTTATTAACGAACCGCAAAGAACACAAAGAACGCTAAGGAAGAAAAAATGACTGAAATTTTGAGCAATTTTAGTGTGAGTGATTTTCTCACAAGTATGGTATCTAGTGACATCAACATAGTTACCGGATTAGTGTGGTTAATCATAGCAACAATCATCTCGATGATTGGCGGCGCAATTGGCGGAATGATATTAGCTGGTAAAGATATTGGTTATTCTTTCTCAGCTATGTTGGGCGCATTATTTGCCCCGGCTGGTGCTATTCCAGCTATTGTTTTAGGTTTAGCTTTATTAACTTTGTTGAACAATTATTAGGAGAGAAAATGTTGGAATTAGGTTGGTTTTCTGCTAAATTATTTTTTCAAGGCAAGCTATTACGCGACCCTATATATTTTGTGCGACAAACTGCCATTGGGGTAAGTGTTGGTTTGTTATTACTAATAGCGCTTGCCCAAGTAGAAATTCCTTTGTGTATCCCCATAACTGTGTCTAGCTTATTTTCGGGTATGTTAATGCCCTTTCTGCTTAAAGATTTCAAAATGAAATAGTTAAGTTGCTAACAGTCAAAATAATTTCATACTTCATACTTCACACTTCATACTTCTATTGATGACCAACCTTGAAGAATTCATTCAAGAAATTAACCGCTTTGAGGCAATTATATCTGAGTGGGATGAAAGTCAAAGGTGTGTAGCTGTCGGTCTAAAACGAGCGATTGAAGCTTTGCATAAAGAAGCATTGACACGGTTGATTAAAAGCCTCAAACAAGAATCAATTTCAGCTTTGCGTCAGGCTGCGAATGATGAAGTTGTGTATGCAGTTTTACTGTATCACGACTTAGTTAAACCACCACTCCCACCAATATTACAACGTATTCAAGCCGCCATAGAAGAAGTACGTCCAGGGTTAAAAAGTCACAATGGAGATATAGAATTAGTCGCTTTTAAACCACCCGATACAGTAGAAGTTAGGTTAATAGGAACTTGCAGTAGTTGTCCGGCTTCTAATTTGACGTTATCTCAGGGAGTAGAACAGGCAATTAAAAATTACTGTCCAGAAATTACCAAAGTGGTTGCAGTTAGCGATCGCCCTGCGGTAGATAATACTAATACTGGTTTAACTAGTCCTTTTCCTCCCACAATTACGACTGCTTGGGTGAGGGTAGCAACGGTTGAGCAAATTCCAAATTTGGGGATATTTGCTACGAAAGTTGCCGGACATTCACTAATTTTATATCGTCAAGGCGATCGCATTACCTGTTACTGCAATGCTTGCTCTCATCTCGCATCACCATTGGACACTGGGAAGGTAGAAAATGGCATTATCACCTGTCCGGCACACGGGTTTCAATATCAACTAGAGACTGGGCAATGTCTGACTGCTGATGTACCTTTACAGTCATATCCAGTTCAGATTAAAGGTGATAAGGTGTTTGTGAAATTGTCCCGATGATGAGGGAAATAGAGACGCTTAGGTTAGAGGCTAGGGACTAGAAAAGAACTATACGTAGTAGCGTGACCGGGCTAAAATGATGCAAAAAAATGTAGGTTGGGGAGCCACCGCCGTGGACGGGTTTCCCGGCAGTCACGCGAGTGGCGTTTGACGTAGGAAACCCAACACAAGATTAATGTTGGGTTTCGCTGATGCTCAACCCAACCTACGGCTAATACCATTTCACTTTAAAATTGATACATTTAGGCAGGCAGAGGAGCAGGGGAGCAGAGGGGCAGAGGAGAAATTATTTGTATCATTTATTTGGTGAAATGGTATAATACACAACTTTAGTCTTGACACGCCAGTAGGTGGGCATTTTCAGTAAAACACTCAATTAACCCACAATACGAGGTTTAATGCCCACTTTACAGATACAAACGAGGTTATAGATTCATTTGTATATCTGGGAACTCTAGATTAGACTTCTTGCAAGAATCAAGATCCCTCACCCTAAATCCCTCTCCCAGACTTGGGAGAGGGACTTTCAACTTTACTCCCCTTCTCCCAATATTGGGAGAAGGCGATCGCAGCAGTATTTTATCCAAAAAAGCTCATCACTAAGCTTTACGGAATGAAAACTCGACCGACTCCCATATAGTTTTCCAGATCGAACACAATCTCAATCAGGCGAGTGGCGCACTTTTGCCGATAGTTACTTTCATCAAATCTATCAGGGTTTCCGATTGTCAGAATTGGTAGGGAAGTTGGTGTATTTTCCTCACGTATTGTCTGTTCCAAAGAATCGCCTCCCTTCATATTTCGATTCGCTGTAATCAAAATCATCTGGTTGGTTTGTGCAAATTGCCAAACAAAGCGATCTCTACTATCCATTGGCAACCCAACTTCCTGAAACGTGAAGAAACGGATGTTTAACAAATCAAGCCATCCTTCAGCCGAGAGTGTTCCCCAGAATAAAACAGCATCGCCAGTTAAGTTGTAGTCAATCAGAAAGTTCATGACTGGGCTTCAATGCGTGCTTTCCAGGCTTGAAGTTTTGCACGCAGGGCTTCCTGACCAGGCTTAGGAGGCATCGCTGCAATCTTTGCAAAGTGTCCTCGATTTCGCTCTTCCCAATATTGCCGAATTTCCGCTGCTGTTCGCAGACATTCTTGGTATTCTGCTTCAACTTCAATATGATGGGTCTCAATGTACGCTAAGGCTGAATGAATCTGCTCATCGTTAAGACCGAGCTTCTCACGAATCAGCTTTGGTGGATACTGAGCCTTCAGGTAATCCATCACGTCATATAATGTTATGCGTGTGCCTGCGATCGTCAATCCACGTTCTGTGCGAATGATTGCCGCTTTTCCATTAGCTGTTGGAGCCATACCGACGGCCTCTTAAAATCTGTTTTTACTAAGGATTTTATCAAAAATACACTTTATGTGAATTAACGTAGAGGATGCTGTTTAGAAGCTAAAGTTTTAAGTTCCAAGATTGAAGGGTGAAGTTAATTTGGAAATTCAGTTTCACCCTCAAATACACAGTTGTATTTCAAAATTTTGTCCCCAGTCAGTTCTATCCGCAGTAATTTCTAGCCATACTTTGCTTTTATGTCGTAACATCGCCGCCTTTGAGTCACTGCTTGTCGAGAGATTTTTTCTTCTGAAATTGCACCCTCATTGTCTGGCTCGTTTTTCCTAGTCATTACTGATTTTTAGATTTTAGCTTTCCCGTTAAGCTGGAAAAATCTTGGCTTTGCTACTACCTTAAAACATTCTGGCGATCGCTCCACTAACTGGCACAAGTTGAGCCAAGATATACTTTACCCAATCCAAGATTTGAGTATATACCTACACGGCTGCTGCTTATGTCATCTTCCCCGGAGCGCCCGTTAAAAATTCACCTGACGCTACCATCCTCCCATCCTCAGCTATTGGAAGGATTAGATTTATGGCTGCGCTTAGGTTTGATTTCTGATGCCCAAGTAAAGCAGCTGTGTCGAGAATTTCTCTCCTGTACAGTAGTTTTACAGCCGCAAGTCACACCTGCACCACAGGTAGCGGTTGCAACTGCGAGACAGGCTGAAAAACCATTAATCGCCTCTTTGCCATCACAGCCACAAAAGGTTACTCAACCCAACTTTGTAACTAAGATGTTGCAATCTCTGGGCGAAGAATTGAGTGTACGTTGGCTGCTTTTCTTAGGAGTATTTTTAGTAGTACTGTCCTCTGGTGTATTAGCTGCAAGCCAGTGGGAAAGGTTTCCCGCAGCGGGACAGTATGGAGTTTTATTTGCTTATACCTTAACTTTTTGGGGTTTAAGTTTCTGGACTGGTAGACAAAATAACCTGAGATTAACAACTCAGACATTGTTGATTGTCACTTTATTTCTCGTGCCTGTGAATTTTTGGGCAATGGATAGTTTCGGGTTGTGGCTGAATCCTCTCAATTTGTTGACAGTTGCGATCGCCGCCCCTATCCTGACAATCATTACAGTTTTACTCTGCAATAATCGTACAGTTTTCCCCAACTCCCGCGCCAGGAAGTTACCGCTAATCAATATCCTAGTGCTGAGTTATTTACATTGGGGTTGGAAAATCACAGTTTTTCCCTTAATTGCTGTGTATGCGGCGATGATTGGCACAACGATAATTACTGTCTATCACATTCGTCGCCAACAACGAACCACAGAGGAAAATCAACTTAGTTTATTTGCTACTGTTGTTGTTTATTCGTTGATATTACTGCTGTCACGGGCAATTTTTGTCGCTGGGGTAAATGTTACGCAACTAGGTTTAGCAATAGGTATCTGCGGTTGGTTGATTACTTGGCTAGTACAGCAGCAGGAGGCAGGAGGCAGTGGTTCGGCTACGCTCACCAACAGGAGGCAGGAGGCAGAGGTATCTAATACTCAGCACTCAACTCAGCACCCAGCACTCAACCCCGTTTGGGAACTCTTGGGAGGTATTTTATTATTCTTCGGTTGGGCTGTCTCGGTAATAGATTATCCTGGGCAAGCTTTGGCTGTGAGTGGTTTGGCTTTATGGTATGTGAATCAACGTTTGCAGAGATATAGCCTCCACGTTGATTTAGCAGTGCTTTTCGTTATCGGCTTACAGTCGATTTGGTTAGGTTGGCGATTAATACCTGTGGGAATGCGACAATGGACGATCGCAATTGCTACTAATCTCACTCAAGCGCAAAATGAACCTTGGGCGTTGCTGAGTGTGGCGCTATTTCCTTATTTAATATTTATGGTATGGCTGTGCGATCGCTTACATCACGCCGAAAAACGAGATTTGGCTGATTTTGGCGAAGCACTTGCGCTGATGTTTGGCAGTTTTTTAACCATCATTGCCACAATTAATCCTATCTTGCGATCGCTGAATTTAATTTTTTCTACAACTACGCTGGCTGTTGTTACCAAACGCCGTTCGCCATCTTCCACACCTTTGGTATACCTAACTCACTTCATCGGCATACTGGCAGTTTTTTCAACGATTGATTGGTTATTTCCCAATCTACCTAATTACCTCTGGGCAAGTGTTGTGTTAGCCCTGATGGTGGCAGAATGGGGATTTAGTCTCGGCAGTGGTGTTTGGCAACGGAGTGCATGGCACATCGGCTTAGGGCTATCTATTCTCAGTTTTATACTTTTGTGGCTAAATCTCGTCTCATCTTGGGATGGTGTAACTTTTAACCAAGAACATTGGGGAGGAATTTGGTTAATTACACCCTTATCTCTCACAGTTTTAGCTAGTCGCACCACTGCACAACGTAGAATAACGAGAAGTTTCTTGAGTCTTGTAGCTGTGGCAATGGCACAGTTCCTAACTCTACCCCTATCAGGAACGAGATTAATTGGCTTGGCTGTGGGTGCAGGTGTGATGTATGCCAACACACGCTATTTAAGAAATCAACCCACGGCGGGATTCACCATTGGTTTAGGATTGGGTTTAGTGGAGGCATTGCTGTGGGAAGGTATACCAGGATTACCTCACCTAAGTATTGCAGGTTGGTTAGTAGTTGGTGCGATCGCTACTTTTAGTTTATGGTTAATGCGGACAGTACTTCAGCAACGCAACCATGAATTAGCAGGTATATATGCAGATGCTAGTGATAAATGGGCGATCGCATTATGTAGTTTTGAATTAATCATGTTAACGTTGCACTCAACGTTAGTTTATCAGGCAACCGTCGCCCCAGGATTGTGGTATTTAGTTGCGATTGTGATTACTTTGGTTGCCATTACTTATCGAAGTTGGCGGGAACCAACAGATTGGGCATTTTATGGCATTGGTTGGTGTGTGGAATTATTCATCGCCGAAGTGTTGGGTTTTGGCGAACGTTCTACAATTAGAGTTGCGATCGCTAATATCGCTTTAGGTTTATTCACCCAACTTTTAGGCGAATGGTGGCGACGACGATATCGCCTAGAAAGACTTCCTAGCAGTTTGCATATTTTGCCCTTAATCTATGGCGCATTCAGTGTTTTACTTCGTTTAAATACCTTTACCGAGTCGACAGGTTTATTTACCTTGGGTGTAGCCTTAATCATCATTGGTGTTGGTAGACGACACCCAGATTTTAAACCTTTGCTATACTTCGGCATCATTGGCGTATCAATTGCTGCCTATGAACTACTGTTCTATCAAATGTCCCAAGCTAAAGGTGGGGCGTTAGGTGATGGTTTGATTGCGATGTCAGCTTTAGGTACAAGCATCATGCTAGTTTACAGCAGATTATCGCCTCCTTTGAGCCAATACTTACGCCTTTCCATTGCAGAAATCAAAGGCATCGCCCATCTCCACTGGGCTTGGAGTAGTTTACTATTAATGACTGCCATTACCCTGCCAATTCAAAGTAACCGTCTTGTAGGATTAGGTACAGGGGGATTATTAATCATGTATGCCATCTTGCAAGGACGGCGGACTGCTAATTCTCAACTTCCCGAACTCCCGCGTGTTTTTGGCAACATCCCCACAGAAGAGATGTGGGTTTATCTCGGCTTATTAGAAGTAGCCGGAATGCGGGTTTATTGGCGAGAAACCGCAGTTGGACAGTGGTTAGCCGGGCCTTTAATACCTTGGAATGGTGCGATCGCTTGTTTAATAGCCTATTTTTTATTTAGCTTACCTTGGGAAAATTGGGGTTGGTCAAAAAAACCTTGGCAACTCGCTGCATACATTCTGCCACTGATCATTTTGTGGGAAACCAGACTGCAAGTTTACCCAATTACCATACTAATTGCGGCTGGGTTTTACATCATCCTAGCCAAGGTGAGTGAAAATATTCGGGTGACATATATTAGTGTCGCTTTAATAGATTGGGCGCTTTTAGGCTGGTTGTACCAACTAAATCTCACTGATCCTTTGTGGTACGTCACAGCAATGGGATTATCACTTTTGTACATTGCCCAAGTCGATCCCCAACTAATATCGCCAGACTATAAAGCATCTCGGCACGTTTTACGGCTTTTAGGCATTAGTTTAATTTGTGGATGGGCAGTTTTATTTCATCAAAATACAGTCTTTATCCCCGGAATTATCAGCCTCATTGCTATTTTTGCGGGATTAGCTTTGCGAATTCGGGCTTTTCTCTATGTTGGTACAGCCACTTTTATCACTACCAGCATTTATCAACTAGTAATTTTCAGCTTACGTTACCCGTTTTTAAAATGGGTTGTGGGTTTGTTAGTTGGCATTTTACTAATTTATATTGCCGCTAACTTTGAAACTCATCGCACCCAAATTAATAGCCTACTTCGCAATACCAACGATGAATTTCAAGAATGGGAGTAATACCAAGTTCGGGTGATTACTTATAATAAAATCTGTCAATGTAGGTTGGGGAGCCAGTGCGTTGCGGGGGTTCCCCCCGTTGTAGCAACTGGCGTTTGAGGAACGAAACCCAACATTTCCTGGATTTGTTGGGTTTCGCAAAGCCTCAACCCAACCTACAGATATCATAAGTGTTCAACCGAACCTGATATAATACCAATTCGCAATACTTCGGCTAGGCTCAGTACAAGTTCGCAATTATGACAGTCCAGTAGTGGCGTATCTAGACTAAAATGTTGCAAAAAAATTGTAGGTTGGGTGTAGCAAAGCGGTATCGCAACCCAACCGTATCGGGAAAAGACGATTCTGTTGTGTAGCATAAGACTATGCGCCAACAGCATCAGCCTACACTATGCCAACTATCACTATTCGGGAAGAATCGACAACAGCAGGTGGATTTAATGCCATTCTCAGCTTTGATGGGAGAGGCGAGTATCTAGTCAAAATTACTGACCCTTTTACACCCAAGGTAGAAAAACAACTAGAGTGGTATTTTGAAGACTGGTTGATTTTTCCTCTGCTGGATACGGTAAAGGCAGAAGCAGCAGCAGCTAGTATTAAAAGTTGCGGCGAAGAGTTATTTAAACAAGTCTTTCGGGTTGATTTTAATGCTTATGGTGAATATCAACGCTTGCGGGGTAATTTGAGTCAATTGCAAATTGAAATTGTCGGTAAAACACCTGAATTTCAAGCACTGCATTGGGAAGCGTTGCGTGATCCTGATTTACCCCGTCCCCTAGCGGTAGATTGTGTGATGGTGCGGAAGAGTAACCAACCAGCACCGATGTATGCAGATGTGCAAACTTCCCCGGTGATTAATTTGTTAGTGGTAGTAGCGCGTCCCGATGAAGAACAGGACGTTGGTTATCGGACAATTTCTCGCCCGTTGCTGGAGTTGATTGAAAATAGCCACTTGCGGGTGAATGTAGAATTGCTGCGTCCGGGGACTTACGAAGCTTTATCTCAGCATTTGGAAGCGAAGGGGGCGGGATATTACCATGTCATCCATCTAGATTGTCATGGGGCGTTGATGACTTATGAACAGATACAACAACCCATCAAACCCGGACGCTATTTATATCAAGGGCGGTATGGGCGGAATGATTGGCAGAAATTTGCAGGCGTGAGGGCGTTTTTAGCTTTTGAGGGCGAGAGTCAGGGAAAAGTTGATTTGGTGGAGGCGCAGGAGTTAGCAGAGTTGCTGACAGGGAAGGGAATTCCCGTTTGTATTCTGAATGCTTGTCAGTCAGGGAAGCAGGTGAAGAACGACAACCCCGACGAAGATATCCGAGAAACCAGCTTAGGAAGTCGGTTAATGACGGCGGGAATGCAAATGGTAGTGGCGATGGGGTATTCTGTCACCGTGTCGGCGGCTAAGTTGATGATGGCACAGCTTTATCGCCATTTATTTAATAACCAACCCATCACTGAGGCGATTCGTTTAAGTAGGCGGGAATTGTTCAATATTAAAGAACGCAAAGCTTATTTTAATAAGTCGATTGATTTAGAAGATTGGTTGCTACCTGTGGTGTATTGCAATCGGACAGTGAATTTTAATTTACGCCAGTTTACACCAGAGGAAGAAGAAAAATATTGGGAAACTTTTGGCAGTCAGTATCGGTTTCCGTTACCAGAATATGGTTTTGTCGGGCGGGATTTAGAGATTCTCAAAATTGAGAAAGCTGTACTCAGACATAACATTTTACTGTTGCAGGGAATGGGGGGAACAGGGAAAACTACCCTATTAAATTATCTGCGGGAATGGTGGCAACGCACCAATTTTGTCAAGAACGTTTTTTATTTTGGCTATGACGAAAAAGCGTGGACACTCACACAAATTTTGTTTGAAATTGGTAAGCAGGTATATGGCAGATTTGAACAAGCTAATTTTCAAGCGATGAATCAGGCGGCGCAGGTACAAAAATTAGTCGCAAAACTGCGGGCTGAATCTTACGCTTTGATTTTAGATAACTTAGAATCGGTGACAGGGCAACAACTAGCAATCCAAAATACTTTACCAGAGACGGAACGCGAGCAAATCCGTGATTTTTTATGGCGGTTGCAAGGTGGAAATACCAAGGTTATTTTAGGTTCCCGCAGTCGTGAAGATTGGTTGCAAGCTACGACATTTAAACACAATATTTATGAGTTGCGAGGTTTAGATAGAGAAGCGCGGACGGAATTAGCAGAGGAAATTTTAGAACGGAATGTACCCCAAAACAAGATTGCTGCTATTCGCCAAGATGGTGATTTTCAGAAATTGATGAATTTGTTAGCAGGATATCCCTTAGCGATGCAAGTTGTGTTAGCAAATTTGCGAAAGCAATCACCACAGGAGATTTTGCAGGGATTACAAGCTGGAGATGTGGATTTAGATACGGGTAGTGGAGATAAGACCAAAAGTATTTTGCAGTGTGTAGAATATTCTCATAGTAATTTATCGCCCTCAGCGCAAAAATTGCTATTGTGTTTGGCTCAGTTTAGTAAGTTTATTTATACTCCAGCTATTCCCCATTATGTCCAGCAATTACAAAGTTTTGAGTTATTAAAAGATTATCCTTTTGATAAATTCAGCGATGCAATTCAAGAGGCAATTAACTGGGGTTTGCTTTCACCAATGGATGAAGAATTGCAATTATTGACAATTCAACCTGTTTTTCCCTATTTTTTGAAGACTAAGTTAGAAACTCTCGATGAAGCAACTCGTACAGCTTTGCGTGAGGGATTTAAAAACCACTATCAAGTTGTGGCAGGTTACTATCAGCAATTGATGGATTCTAAAGATGCTCAAGAGAGACAATGGGTCATAAGTTTCTGTAGGTTGGAATATGAAAATCTCTACAATGCGTTGCAGATTTGTTTAGAAAAGCAAGAGAGCATCAGTATATATTTTTGTTTATATAAATACTTTGAGTTAATTAATGATAACCAAAGTAATCTGAAGTTAGCAGAAGACGTTTACCAATTTGTTGAAAACTATCCACAAGCATTTATAGAAAGTGAAAATAGTTATGAAATACTTGTTGCTATTGATTTCCTAGCAAAGATTTACTTACAAACGAAATATTATCAAGAAGCAAAAGAATTATACGAGAAACAACTCAACATACTAGAAAATATTGAAAATCTAGAATTGAGAAGAAAGAAACTGTCTGTTGCCAGTACATACCACGACTTGGGAAGAGTTGCCCAAGAGTTACGCGAATTTGAACAAGCTAGGCGCAATTTTCAACAAGCTTTAGATATTTATATCGAATATGGCGATCACTATGGTTGTGCGAAGACCTACCACGAGTTGGGAATTGTTGCCCAAGAGTTGCGGGAATTTGAACAAGCTAGGCGCAATTATCAACAGGCTTTGGATATTTTTATCGAATATGGTGAACGCTATAGTTGTGCGAAGACCTACCACCAGTTGGGAAATGTTGCCCAATATCTGCGGGAATTTGAACAAGCTAGGCGCAATTATCAACAGGCTTTGGATATAAAAATTGAATATGGCGATTGCTATAATTGTGCAAGCACATACCACAATTTGGGAAATGTTGCCCAAGAGTTGCGGGAATTTGAACAAGCTAGGCGCAATTATCAACAGGCTTTGGATATTTATATCGAATATCGCGATAGCTATGGTTGTGCTGTCATTTACCACCAGTTGGGAATTCTTGCCCAATATCTGCGGGAATTTGAACAAGCCAGGCGCAATTATCAACAGGCTTTGGATATTTTTATCGAATATGGTGAGCGCTATAATTGTGCAAAGACTTACCACAATTTGGGCATGGTTGCCCAAGATTTGCAGGAATTTGAAGAAGCTAGGCGCAATTATCAACAGGGTTTGGAGATTAAGATCGAATATGGCGATCGCTATAGTTGTGCCGGCACATACCACAATTTGGGAATAATTGCCCAAGATTTGCGAGAATTTGAACAAGCTAGGCGCAATTATCAACAGGCTTTGAATATTAATATCGAATATGACGATCGCTATGCTTGTTCTAAAACCTACCACCAGTTGGGAATTCTTGCCCAAGAGTTGCGGGAATTTGAACAAGCCAGACGCAATTATCAACAGGCTTTGGATATTAACATCGAATATGGCGATCGCTATAGTTGTTCTGGAACCTATTTTCAACTTGGTAAACTTGCAGAAGAATTAGGGGAACTGGAGTCAGCAAAGGCGAATTATCTGCAAGCTTTACAGATTACGGCTGAGTTTAATGATGAAGATGGTTTAGGAATTTCTCTTCGTAATCTTGCCCGTTTCTACCAAGTTACTCAGGATGAGAGTTTATTAACAGCCGTGTCTGAGATTTTTGGCATGTCGGTGGAGGAAGTGAGGCAGAGTTTTGATTCAGGTAATAGAGATGCGGGGTGAAATGAGGCAGGGGGCTTAGGGTATATGCACAAGTCATCTGATCCCCCTAAATCCCCCTTAAAAAGGGGGACTTAAACTCTCTTTTACCCCCTTTTGAAGGGGGTCGCCACAGGCGGGGGGATCTCAATCCGGTTCGGTTAACCTTTGAGCATTTTGAGATCCCCTCAACCCCCCTTTTTAAGGGGGGCTAAGAATGCTTTTTTACCCCCTTTTGAAGGGGGTCGCCGTAGGCGGGGGGATCTTCAAAAACTTTAATTTTATTTCACAAGTTTTCCAGGAGTTTAACGTCATAAACGCTAGAAACTATGACAAACAACCTTAACAGTAGCGATTTCTATTTACCTTACAATCCAAAGCTTGTAGAAAGAGCAAAAGAACTTCGTAAAAATATGACTCCAGCAGAAAAAAAGCTGTGGTACGAGTATCTAAAGAATTTTCAATTTCGGGTTTTAAGACAACGACCAATTGATCATTTTATAGTAGATTTTTATTGCCCTACTTTACAAGTAGTAATTGAAGTTGATGGAGATAGCCATTTTACAGATGAAGGTCAAGATTATGATCTGGAGAGAACACGCATTCTAGAAGGCTATGGTTTAAAGATTATGAGATTTACAAATAGTCAAGTTTTAAATCAGTTTAATAGTGTGTGTGAGCAGATACAGGGTTTGATCCCCCCTAGCCCCCCTTAAAAAGGGGGAAAACTTCTTCAAGTCCCCCTTTTTAAGGGGGATTTAGGGGGATCAGAAGATTTGTGTGACACTGTAATCGCATTTTCTATTTCAGCGACAGCAATTATAGATTTTGCGTTCGCATTTGTTGTTTTTGCGAAAGGATTTTCTATTTCAGCGACAGCAATTATAGATTTTGCGTTCGCATTTGTTATTTTTGTGATCGCGTTTTCTATTTTAGCGATCAAAATTACAGTTTTCGCGATCGCATATCTCGTTTCACAATCTCATTCACAGGCGATCGCACTCAGATTTACAATAAAGATATCCTCTCCATATGTCAGTTCTATGAATGGTTCAAGAGACATTGATACTCAAGTGACATTGCCGATGGAATTATATCAGGCGATCGCACAACGAGCGCAAGCTCATGGGCATTCGGTGAGTCGAGAGATTGTAACACTACTTACTCCTTTGCTGATGCAAATACCCAAGGAGTTAGAGGCAGAATTTGCAGCATGGGAAACCGCAAGTGACGAGGATTGGCTGAGTACGGAAGAAATGCTGGCATCTCTGGGAGAATGAGATGGCGAGAGGCGATGTTCTGTTAGTAAGTTTACCAGATTCGGATAAACGAGAGGAAAAGGGTAATCGTCCAGCGATCGCAGTACAAACAGATATTGCTGTTTCGCCCATGTTGATAATTGTCCCAGTTACTTCTTCCTTGGGAGCATTGAGGTTTCCGTATACTGTCAGGATTGAGCCATCAGCAATAAATGGGTTGACATTGCTTTCAGTAGCAATGGTGTTTCAGTTGCGGGCGATCGATCCTAAGCGAATTATTCGTAATATTGGTGAGTTGGAGCCTGAGTATTTGGTGCAGATTGATAAAGAAATTTGGCGAATGTTGAAGTCACCAGAGGCGTGAAAGAGAGATTTGGCGATGCCTATGTTAGCACCTTAGTTTCCTGGCGGGAGAGTTCCGGAATTACCAGCAGGTGGTTCGGTGTAGTCGCAAAATATATTGAGTCCGATTTTCAGAATATACAACACAATAATAGTAGCGATCGCTGGGTCTAGGGGTAAACCATGTGCTGTTGCTACTCCCACTAGAGAAACAATTACACCTGTCAGCAAAGGTGTACTTCCCGGATTTTTAGTGTATTCTTTGAGTTGCCCGCGAAAGCCATCATCACCGCAGAGTTCCTGACGCAATACTTTCAGCGTTGTCTGCCAAAGCGATTTACCTTCTGGCATTACTACCACACCGTTTTTCTCTACCCAAAGTTCATCGAAGGAAGTATCACAATTACCGTTGTGTTTTTCTAAAATATCCAATGCGTGTTTCGCAGGGGCGTAATCGCCTAGTAACTCCCGTGCGACATTAATTTCATTACTAGTTAGTTGAATATTCATAGTTATTCTTAGTTTAACTTACCTAAGAATAATGCTTTTAAAATAGGGCGATCGCATATCTTGTTGATGCTCAAGTGAGATTGCCGATAAAATTATATCAAGCGATCGCCTTTACAAATCTACACCAAAAAAGCGATCGCTTGACTTTTCAGATAGTCGCTACTTTTACCTCTAGAATGCGATCGCAGCGCATCCAAATCTTTCCCATTCATGAAAATTAGTACAATGCCTTCACCCACTGCCATTCTTGTGCTAATCCCTCCCTCAGAGCAACTTGCGGCTGATATCCCAAAATTTTCTGGGCTTGAGATATATCTGCAGCCGTGTGGCGTGCATCTCCCATTGCTTTTTCAATGTAGTTTTTCTTAATAGGTTGACTGACAATTTCTGCCATTGTGTCCAAAACTTCTGTTAAAACTACTCGGCTACCACCACCAATGTTAAAAATTTTACCCACAGCTTCTGCGACACTCGCCGCTGCTAAATTTGCTGCTACAACATCACTCACAAAAGTAAAGTCTCGCGTTTGCTGTCCATCACCATAAATCGGAATTGCTTCATCTTGCAACACAGCTTTGAAAAATTTATGAAATGCCATATCTGGGCGCTGTCTCGGCCCATAAACTGTAAAATAGCGTAATGCGACAATTGGCACATTGAAGTTTTTTTGATAAAGTCCACACAAACGCTCTGCTGCTAACTTAGTAATGCCATAAGGCGAAACCGGATGCGGACAAATGCTTTCGTGAGTAGGTAAAGTTTCAGCATCACCGTAAACGCTAGATGTCGAAGCAAATACTAATCTTTTAAGATTTTTTGCATCCTTTGCTGCTTCTAATAAAACTTGTGTAGCATTGATATTGCGTTCAGTATAAGCACGGAAACCTGCACCCCAACTAGCCCTGACTCCTGCTTGGGCTGCTTGATGGTAAATAATTTCTACATCTTGAAGCAAAGTTTGCCAATCTACAAACTGAATATTTCCTTCAATTAATTTAAAGTTAGGCCAGCAGTTTAAATGAGCAATGTTCTTACGTTTTAATATCGGCTCGTAGTAATCATTAAATTCATCAATGCCGATTACTTCTTCTCCTTGTTGGAGTAGCACTTCTGCAAGGTGAGAACCAATAAAACCTGCTGCTCCTGTCACAATAATTTTAGCCATGTTCTCTATTTACCTGTTTTTTGATATTTCCCTGATTGCAATATTCACAGGTTAATACTTATCTTGTTAAAACGTCATCATTTAGCAGGAAGGTTTAAATTAATTCTGTAAAATCAGGATAATTACTTACGTATATTTATTGATATTTCTTGAAATGAATTTATTCAGAACATAGTAATTAAGTAGGTTAAGCTAAAACACGTCTCCACCCGTAAAGGTCGTCCTTTGTCCTTTGTAAATACAAATGACAAATGACTAACTTAATATGACTCATCAATGACTGGAAGCATCCCAAATGTGCAAAATGCCCCTCAGACTGGAAGTCTGGGGCTACACAAACGAAGTCCGCCTACCCTTCTCCTAACGGAGACGCTGCGCGAACGGGAACGCCAAAGGCGAACGCGGACTAATACATGCAAATAGCCTGCGTTCGGCTTTGCCGTTGCCGCAGGCTAGGCAGGCTTTGTTCGTGTAGCCGCGACTTCTAGTCGTTCGGCATTTATTTGTGCAAAATTGGGATGCTCTCTCAAGGACTTGCATCAGTACCTAAATTAGTGAAAAATTGATCCGCGAGTAGTTCTAGTACATAGCTGCCATTGGCAATGGCGCAAAAGTTGGGAAGATGAGTCTTTTGACCCTTTGGGTTCGCCACTTGCTTTATGCCGGGAAACCCGTCCACCGCAGTGGCTCACTTTTGACTTTTGACTTCCTAGAGTATTCTCGTGTCACAAGGGACGCAAGAGGAAATCAGTGAAAGTTTTAGTTGTAGGTAATGGAGGGCGTGAACACGCTCTAGCATGGAAATTATTGCAATCCCAGCAAGTTGAACAAGTTGTCTGTGTACCAGGGAATGGCGGTACAGCTAAGATGGCAAATTGTCAAAACTTGCCTTTGGCAGTCGATGATTTTGATGGTATCAGCCAATACGCACTGGCAAATGAGATTTCTTTGGTCGTAGTTGGGCCAGAAGTCCCACTGGCAAAGGGAATTACAGACTACTTGCAAGCTCAGGGATTGATGGGATTTGGCCCTGTTAGAGCCGGAGCGCAAATTGAAGCCAGCAAGACTTGGGCCAAATCCCTAATGCTGGAAGCGGGTATTCCTACAGCTAAGGCTGCGGTATTTACGGAGGCGACAGCAGCTAAATCTTATATAAAAGCGCAGGGTGTGCCGATAGTTGTGAAAGCTGATGGCTTGGCAGCAGGAAAAGGTGTGACAGTTGCTACTACCAGAGAACAAGCAGAGAGTGCCATTGATGCGATTTTCCAAGGGCAGTTTGGTAGTGCTGGTGAGTTTGTCGTGATTGAAGAATGTTTAATTGGTCAAGAGGTATCAGTTTTAGCCTTGACTGATGGGTTAACAATTCGCCCCCTGCTACCAGCTCAAGACCATAAACGGGTGGGGGAGGGTGATACGGGCGACAATACGGGGGGAATGGGAGCTTATGCCCCAGCACCGATCGCCACACCAGAATTAATGGCACGGGTGCAAACAGAGGTGTTAGAAAAAGCGATCGCCACTCTCCGCACCAAAGGCATAGACTACCGTGGTGTACTTTATGCTGGGTTAATGATTACACCAGCAGGCGACTTTAAAGTATTGGAATTTAACTGTCGCTTTGGCGATCCCGAAACCCAGGTGATTTTGCCATTATTGGCAACCCCCTTAGTAGATTTAATCCTGGCTTGTGTACAGCAGCGTTTAGAAGAAATGCCTCCCATCGCTTGGCATAGTGGCGCAGCAGCGACTGTCGTGGCAGCTTCTGGTGGTTATCCAGGAAATTATCCCAAAGGCAAGGTGATTACTGGCATTAACGCAGCCGAAGCAGCTGGAGTCAAAGTATTTCATGCTGGGACAAAATTAAACAACCAACAGCAAATTGTGACGGATGGCGGACGAGTATTAAATGTGACTGGCACAGGCGAGAATTTTCAACAAGCGATCGCCCAAGCCTACACAGGACTGAAATCTATCCAGTTTGAAGGCATATATTATAGGAGAGATATCGGTCATAGAGTACTGAATGAAGTATGAAGTATGAAGTGTGAATTATGAAATTGTATCTGGCCTCAGCCTATCGGTTCGACTTCGCTAACTAACCTTCAGACTTCAGAATTCAGACTTCAGACTTCTCTCTACCATGTTGGACAAATTAACTGTTAATTTTTTAGTTGTTGGGGTTTATCACAAAAACTACTAACAACTTTATTGAAAATGTTGGCTCTGTTAAAGACAATTCGAGAAGCGATCGCTAATTGGTGGTCAGATTTCACCCTCCAAACTAAGCTTTTGGCTGTTGCCACTTTAGTGGTTTCTTTGGTGATGAGTGGTCTGACCTTTTGGGCTGTAAACACAATTCAGCAGGATGCGCGTCTGAATGACACCCGATTCGGCCGCGACTTGGGACTGCTGCTTGCTGGTAACGTTACCCCCCTAATTGCGGAAAATAATCTGACTGAGGTTGCCCAATTTTCGCAAAGATTTTATAGCAGTACTTCTAGCGTCAGGTATATGCTCTACGCTGACGAAGAGGGCAAAATCTTCTTTGGCATTCCCTTTTGGGAACCAGAAGTAGAAAACTCCTTGTTGACAATTGAGCGACGAATACAACTGCCAGAAGATTATCCTGGTGATGATGATAAGCCAATGGTGCGGCAACACAACACCCCCGATGGAGTCGTCACTGATGTATTTGTACCGCTAATCGTCAATCAAAAATATTTGGGTGTTTTGGCTATTGGCATCAACCCTAACCAAACGGCAGTTATTTCGACTAACTTCACCCGTGATGTCACCATTGCCGTGTTTATCACAATTTGGGTCATGGTAATTTTGGCAGGTGTTATTAATGCTTTAACTATCACCAAGCCCATTAAAGAACTCCTAGTTGGGGTGAAACAAATTGCCACCGGAAATTTTAAGCAGCGCATCGATTTACCTCTAGGTGGCGAACTTGGAGAATTAATTCTTAGTTTTAATGATATGGCAGAGCGTCTAGAACGCTATGAAGAACAAAATATTGAGGAACTAACAGCAGAAAAAGCCAAATTAGAAACTTTAGTTTCCACCATTGCTGATGGTGCTGTGTTGATTGACAACAATATGCAGGTGATTTTAGTCAACCCCACAGCCCGACGGATTTTTGCCTGGGAAGGCCATGATGTAGTAGGTAGTAATGTCCTGCATCAATTGCCGCCAGCAGTCCAGATGGAAATTACTCGTCCCCTTTACGAAATGGCAGGGGGTGAATGCGACAGTGCCGAATTCCGCATTCATCTCAATCAACCAACCAAGCGCACCATTCGGATTTTATTGACTACAGTACTCAATCTACAACGGGAAAGTATCAAAGGAATTGCAATTACTGTACAAGATATTACGCGAGAAGTAGAACTCAACGAAGCCAAGAGCCAATTTATCAGTAACGTTTCTCACGAACTGCGGACACCGTTATTTAATATCAAATCTTTTATTGAAACTCTGCACGACTACGGCGAAGACTTGAGTATAGAACAGCGTCAGGATTTCCTCAAAACTGTTAACCATGAAACCGATCGCCTGACGCGTTTAGTTAACGATGTTTTAGACTTGTCTAAGTTAGAATCTGGTCGTAATTACAATTTTGATGGTGTAGATCTCGCCCAAGCCATTGAACAAACACTGCGAACTTATCAACTCAACGCCAAAGATAAAGGTATTGAACTTCTGCAAGAAGTTGCCCCTAACTTACCGCTAGTTATGGGTAATTATGATTTGTTACTCCAAGTCTTAGCTAATTTGGTCGGAAATGCTCTGAAATTTACTAAAGCCGGCGGTAAAGTCGCTATCCGCACCTACCAGTTAGATCCTAAACCACATTCTCAAAATCAGTCTCCACGAGTGCGAGTCGAAATATCGGATACTGGTATTGGTATCGCTTCTGAAGACCAACAAGCAATTTTTGACCGCTTCTTCCGCGTCGAAAACCGAGTTCATACTTTAGAAGGTACGGGTTTGGGTTTATCGATTGTGAGAAATATTGTTGAAAGGCATGGGAGTAAAGTTCACTTGATCAGCGAAGTGGGTATAGGAACAACTTTCTGGTTTGACCTAGCTTTATTTGATTAAGGTGACTTCCAGTCGCCAAGGTAAGTAATAAATTGGACTTTTCAAACAACCTCTTAAAGCTGGTTGATCAAATCAGAGTGCTTTTTGATATCGCAGTTAAATAGGTATAGTTTATTGTTTCTATAAACATAACTAAAGTTATAATTAAAAGCTGATTATTTGAGTAAGCTAACTTTTTTTAAAGCGAGCGATCGCTCCCAAAAACAATGGTATAATCGCGCTAATTTTATCGGCAATCTTTGCAATACTTAACTTTTTTCTAATGAACAAAAGTTAATATAGATTAAAAATAATAAATAACATCATATTTTATAAAGTTAACTAAGCTAAATTGAGAGTAAGCTTAATTATTGAAGCCTAGTTCAAGGTCTAGGTAAGATGTACAAATCAAGTTAAACTTTGCTAGTTTATCTCATATATTTAGAGACAAAATCCAAATTTGATTTGTATCAATTTACTTAGCATGAGCAGTGAGACAGAAATAATTAACAGTCTGACAAAAACTCAACAAGTTTTTTGACTTTGGATTTCTGCGTAGCGGCGCTAGGTTATTGAGCAAGACGTTGATAAATCAACTGAGCCAATTACTACGAGCAAACACTAAAGCAACATTTACAAGTAAGAACTAACAATGATAGAAAAAATTTTGTTAGCGGTTTCGGGCTTAGGTCATGCAGAAGAAATGCTCAAAACCTTGAAAGAAATACCATCGATTCAACGTGCCAAAGTCACTGTTTTGCATGTTGTGACTCCTCAAAGTACTGCTTCTGTAATGACAGATAAATGGGAAGAAGGTGGTAAAATTCTCGCCAATGCTATTCAGTCTTTGAATTTAGATCCAAGTCAGGTTTCTTCTATTTTACGGCAAGGCGATCCCAAAGATGTAGTTTGTCAAGTCGCCGATGAAATTGATGCTGACTTAATCATCATGGGTTCACGCGGACTCAAGCGTTTACAGTCAATTTTGGCGAACTCCGTAAGTCAGTATGTTTTTCAATTGTCATCTCGCCCAATGTTGCTGGTTAAGGATGACATTTATGTTAAAAGAATTAAGCGCATCATGGTAGCGATGGACAACTCTGATGCAGCAAAACACTGTTTAAATTTAGCTTTATTCTTACTACGAGATATTCCAGGTAGTCAGTTAGTTTTGACTCATGTTAATACCGATTTACGCGGTAAAACGTCAGAAGTCAATGAAATTGTGCCAAACAAAGATCCAATTTTTGCAGCAGCTTACGCTGAAGCCCAAAAATACGGAGTACAAGCCCGTTGCTACACTAGCAGCGGTAAACCAGGCGAAGAAATTTGTCGTCTAGCAGAAGAATTGAGTGTAGACTTACTACTACTCGGATCTCCAGACCGTCGTCCATCGGTAGCTAAGAGTTTTGTAGATATAGACCGACTCATAGGCGCTTCTTTGTCTGACTATGTTCGAGTCAACGCTACTTGTCCAGTATTGTTAGCACGGACAGTTGAATAACTTAAGAAGGTAGGAGGCAGGAGTCAGAAGGAATAGAATCTTCTACTCAGCACTCAGCACTCTCAACTCAGCACTTTCCACTAAGATTCAGCGGTTGATAAACAAAAACCCCTGCACCATTGGTGTAGGGGTTCTTTATATTATGCACAAACTATTAACTATCTTTTTTACCTTCGCGGCTTGCGGTTTGGATGTACAGAATTATTAAAAACACAGAGGGAACTAATACGAACAGAATGCTCGCTACGAACCCTAAGTCATTAACTTGCATGGCAAAGAAGCCTCTCTATAATTTCCAGTCAACAACTTTAGAATAGCATCATCGATGCCCGTGTTAGCCTTATTTTTTTTACTTGTTATGTCGTCAACGCTGCTGGCAGGTAAGCCTCAAAGGTTAAGGTTTTGTTACCACGCTGACAGGGCCATGTACTAAAGTTTGACAGGCTAGGCGGTAATTGTCTGGCTTTTTCTTAAATTTGCGGTTTTCTACCTCTGTACGCGGAGAAAGATTTTCTAAACCTTCGACTATTTCTACAATACATGTGCCACATTGACCGTATCCGCCACAATTGGTCATTTTGCCAAACAATGTGTACAAATCAATGTGATTTTCCACAGCTTTCAACCGCAAGTTAGCACCATTTGCTGCTATTACTTCTTTGTTCTCTTTGACAAATTTGATATTACCCATAGCTAGTTAATTCCCCGTTGACTGCACATTCGACTGGAAAGGCTAAGTTTTAACAACAAAAAATTCAGGAGTCAGAACTTAGAATTGAATTTTGTACAACTAATGGATGTTGCTTGCTTCTCCCTCTGGAGTATGAACAGTGAAACACCACAGGTTTGTTCTAGCTCCTGAATTCTTCTTTAATTAGGCTGTATAAACTATCTTACTTAACTTCTGACAAAATATTACAAATAATTAAGAATCGTCAAATTTTAACAAGAAGATATTGCCAAAAAAATAGGACAGGTGTTTTACCTGTCCTAATGATTAAAATTTTAGTTAACTTACCTAAATCCGACAGCTGCTTGCCACACGAAAGCAAGTAACAAGAAGAAAACAGGAATAACTGGAAGTACGTCTACCAGAGGATCGAAAATTTGGTAAGCTTCAGGCAATTTAGCTAATAACAGTGCTGCTTCCATGTTCGTTTTTATCCACTCTATCCAACACAGCTTTCATAATTGAGATGTATCTTAACATGGTTTAGCCACTGAGAATTAGTTATTCGCTGCTTTGAAAAAAAGGGACTAGAGACTGGAGGTTAGGGGCTAGAGAGTAGGAAGTAGCGTTGATTACAAAATACTCATCCCTAATTGCTAACCTCTAACCTAAGCGCCTCTGGGATATCAAACACCCAGTAACTTGTAAATTAAGCTGTTGATAAAAGTAAGAGCAAGCGCACCTAACACAGCACTCCAAATACCGAAACGCAAACGAAAACCTTCTACTAACCAAGCAGCAATACTAAAACAAACAACGGCAATCATAAAGGTGAAAATGCCGGATAACAAATCAAAAGTTAGAAAATTCGGTACTGCAAATATGAGGCGTAAAATCGGTCTGACAAGCGCCGTAACAATACCGAGAACTGCGGCTGAAATAAAGGCTTTTTTGGGTGAGTCAACTTCAACTCCTAAGGGGAGTTTACTAATAATCAACAGGCTGATAGATGTTACTACCCAAACAATTAAAAGCGTTACAATTGCATTCATTGCCAAAACCCTTGAAACGCGAATGGCGATTGGCGATCGCTTATCTAAGCAACCGATTTCATAATCTTTGAAGCTTTGCCAATTACTTGTAACTTACCAGATAAATTTACTCTATCCACAATTTATTTTTTATATCTTTAGGTTTGTCGTCCTTAGTCATTAGTCATTTGTGAGCCACTGCGCCCTTCGGGTTTCCCGGCTCCCTCAGTGGCGTTCTTTGTCAATACAAATGACTAATGACAGTCTCAACCCAAATTTATCTTTTCGGGGCAGAATTAGTTTTTCCTGGTGCTACTGGGACTTGTGTTGCTGGTGCGTTAGGCACAGCAGGAATGACACCTTCTTCAGTTAGAGGTTGAACAGGATTTGTCGGTATTTGGTTAGGGTTTATAGGGATGTTGGGATTAAAATTGCCCTGCGGGTTAACTTCTGGAACTGGTACAGGTGGCACTCCAGGATTATTTGGAAAATAGGGTTGTGTGGGCAGATTAGGTTGAGAAACTGAAGATTGAGAAGGCCCTGGGATAATTCCCAAAGAAACGCGATCGCCTCCTACTTGTCGCAATAAATCTAGTGTTTCAACAACATCATTGTAAGTTGCAGTCCGTGAAGCATTCAACACCACAATACCGTTAGGATTTTGTTGGAGATATTGCTTTAACTGTTGTGCTAACTCTTCGCGCTTTACGGGTTGTTTTTCTATGTAAGTATTGCCAACAGCATCAATAGTGACAATTCTACTGCCATTCTGCCCCGTCGCATTAGCAGCTGTACCTGTAGTAGCTTTAGGCAAATCAACATTAATAGCTTGTTGCCGAGTAAATTGTAATGCTGCTAACAAAAAAAACGTCAGGATACAAAAAACAACATCAATTAAAGGAATGATTTGAATTTGTACTTCTTCAACTGGAGTATGCAAATTTACTTTCATCGTCTTGGAAATTTTTGTTATAGCAAAGTGCTGAGTATAAATTCAATTGCTTTCTAGCTTTGAGCAATCCATACTGTCCTAACATCTCTAACTACGGCTAGATTACTCAGGATCTAATGAATCATTCACATTTGGTTGTTCTGAAGATTTAGGAAACGAATTTTTGGCTTGTTTGCGGGGTGAATTAAAGGTGTCTCGTGAAGCTTCCTGCACAATTGCTGTACTCTTACTAAACTCAGGTGGAGATTGGCGATAGAGTAATTCCAAATCATTGCCCGCCTTGCGAAAAACTTTAACTTGGTTAACTAAAAAACCTTGAAATAGGCGATAAAATACCAAACTAAAAATTGCAACTATTAATCCTGCGGCAGTACTAATTAGAGATTCACCAATCCCAGTAGTTACCCCAGCTGTCGATTCCGTTCCTAAATCACCAATCCGAATGGAGCGCAAAGAATGAATCAAACCCAAAACTGTACCCAACAATCCCAACAGTGGGGATAGTGCAATCACCGCTTCTAAAAGTTTTTCACCACGACGCATCCCAGCTAATTCGTCTTCTGCTGTGGCTTCTAGTGCTAAACGAAAGGTTTCTAAATCAACTTTTAACAAGCGCAAAGGCGCGTAGAGAAATCGCCCAATTGGCTGATCTGTAGCTTGTCTGGCAATATCCGCAGCTATGTCCCAATTCTCTTGGGCAGCATCTAGCACACGGTTAACTATTTCCTTTTCTTGATTTAAAATCCGCAACCAGAACCACAGACGCTCTAAAATTACACTTAAAGCCAGTATTGACAAAACTGCTAAAGGCCACATTGCTGGCCCGCCCTTTTGAAACAGGTCTAAAATATCCACTGTTTAATTTTCCTCCCTCCGTTCCTACAGCAATTATCCCAAAGCATCTTAATTCTAAAGATTAATGTGCAGTTAGAAACTCAGATAACACAAATTTCATGAGGAGACAGGATTTAGGTAAGGGGGCAGCTGACAAGTGTAGGTTTTTGATCAGAATGCTGGAAGGGGGAGAGAGGACAAGGGACAAGGGGGTACGGGAAGAATATACAACTCAGCAACGCCAATTGCTTCAACGGAGGGAAACCCTCCCGCAGCGCTGATTCACCGCAACGCAGTGGCTCCTCAGCACTTTTAACTAATGACCAATAACTAATGACTCTATAACTACTGTTTTACAGGTATTTGAATTCTAAACTCAGTTCCTTGACCTGAAGTAGAGAAACAATCTAACTTGCCGTTATGCTTTTCGGTAATGATTTGATAACTAATCGCCATACCCATACCTGTACCTTTACCTACAGATTTAGTAGTAAAGAAGGGGTCAAAGATGCGGAGTTTTACATTTTCTGGCATTCCTGGGCCATTATCTGCGATCGCAATTTCTACCCATTGAGCATCAACAACTGAGGTACGGATGGTAATTTTTGGTCTAGTTAATCGCGCAATGTTTTGACTTGACTCTTCCAAAGCATCAATTGCATTCACCAGAATATTCATCAACACTTGATTGAGTTGTCCAGGGTAGCATTCTACTTCGGGCAAATTTCCATAGTCTCGAACAACTTCAATCCCAGGACATTCTGGCTTGTCTTTGAGGCGGTATTGCAAAATCAACAGTGTACTTTCAATACCTTCATGAATATTAACTGCTTTAAAATCCGCTTCATCCATGCGAGAAAAGTTCCGCAGCGATAGCACAATGTTCCGAATTCGCTCAGTTCCCATTTTCATAGAAGGCAGAATTTTCTGTAAGTCTTCCATCAGGAACTCTAAATCAATTTCTTCAGCTAGTGCTTGTATTTCTGGATCTTCACTGGGATGGCATTGTTGGTAAATATGAAGCATCTTTACCAAATTTTGTGTGTATTCGCTGAGGTGAGCAATATTACCGTGAATAAAATTTACTGGATTGTTGATTTCATGGGCAACCCCTGCTACTAGTTGACCAAGGCTGGACATTTTTTCATTTTGAATTACTTGTGCCTGGGTGCGTTGCAATTCGCTTAATGCAGTTTTGAGTTCATCTGTACGTTTTTCCACTCGGTTTTCCAATTCTGCTTTACTAGCTTCTAAAGCAGTAAAAAATTGACGCAATTGCTCTGCCATGTAATTAAATGATTGGGACAATGTATTGATTTCTCGGATTCGACCCACATTTACCGTCTGTTTTAAGTCACCAGATGCTATTGCTTGACTAGCATAGTTAATCCGCAGAATTGGCTGTGTAATCCAAAGTGAGGTTAAATAACCGATAAAAATTGCTACAACTAACGCTCCGATACAGAGCAGAATAGTAGTTTGAGTGTTGGCCTGGATTTGTGCGATAAAAGCTTTTTCTGGCACACTCACCACTACTAACCAATCTAGTCCATATTTGTCACGCCAAGGAGTAACATTGACAAAATTTGTGTCATCTTGAAACTTCAGTTGTAGCTTTTTGGGTTCGGTAATCGATTGAAACCCGTGAAAATTTTGTTGAATTTGCTTGGTAATGCCTCGAATCGCAGGATTTGGACTTTCTGTGGCCTTTAACCGCAGAATTTTATCTTTAACTACAGTGAAGGGTTGCTGAGTACTAGAGTTAGCAATTAACATGCCATTCCGTTCCAGAATAAATACTTGGCCAGAATGACTGACATCCAAACGTCGCAAAAATTCACTCAGCTTCAAAAGATGGATATCGGAGGCGACCATCCCCAGCAATCGATTCTGTGCGTCATAGACAGGGCGACCTGCTGAAGCAGCGATATAGGGATACTTGTAATTTATGGTAACTATGCGTGACCAGATTGGTTTACCCGCTTTTACAGGTTCGGTATACCAAGGTTCTTTGAAGTTGTCCCAATCAAGATTGTCCATAATCTGGGTGCGATCGCCATGATTATCGGTAGCATAGTTGTACCAATTCTTAGGCGGTTTTGCTTCCCAATCATCAATTGTGGTAGTTTTGCCATCGTAACGGCCAGCTCCTGCGCCTTCACCCGTTGTCAATCCCATACCAATGTATGTTAGATCATAGGCTTGCATTTGTTTCCAGAAATACTTGCCCACTGTTTTGCGATCGCGTACATTTAATAATCCCATCTCAATAGCATCAGCATTAATCTGGTTTACCTTGTGGGGAATAGATAAATAAGAATCCAGATGCTGCTGCACCATACCGTTAGTACGATTCATTAATTGATTGGCCAAGTCATTGACTGCTTGCCGACCATTTTTAAATGACAAATAGCCAACCAAACCCACTGCCCCAAAGATTTGCAAAGCAAAGGGAAGAATCAGAACCAACTGTAATGGAAAAGCTTTAACTTTGTGAGAGCCAGTCCTACTCATTAAATTCTATTCTCCAACTCTGGATAGACGAAATTTCATACTTGCGAACCTAGTATTCCCACAGACAAAGCTCAATCCACATTCCTAAGTAAAATTAATTTTTGTAAGTAAATGATTAATTAATGATGTAGCGTCTTCCAGACTGACTTGGGGCGGTTATTCCCACCGGAAGTTATCTAGAGAATTTGTCAAAATGAAAGGTAACTTGAGGGCTAAAACATGAAATTTTCAATCGAGTCTGTATACAATTGGTATCGCAATTTGATTCGTAACCCAAAATATCGCTGGTGGGTAATTTTAGGAACGATAGTTTATTTTCTCAGCCCCATTGATCTTGTTCCTGATGTTTTTCCGATAGTGGGTGAAATTGATGATGTTTTACTGATGACACTTTTAGTTACTGAGGTGTCTGGTTTAGTGCTTGAAAGTTGGAAAGCGCGTAAAGGTGTAGACACCACTGCCAATACTTCAGATGATGCTACTTCCAGTGCAAAAACCGTTGATGTTGATGCTGTTTCAGGGTAACTGAAAGTTTATGAGGTTTTAAGACCCTTCATTTTTCATGAAGGGTTAAACATCAGGTTGATGTCATTTTACATAACTCAGCAAACAGTAAATTTGTAACCTTACTCATCAACTTACCTTGGATATGCTTACCACCGAGGAGCTTCTCACCTTGTTCAGTGACATTTGCTTTGAGGGAGTCACGGTAGTTAATTAGTTCTTTGGTCAGTTCGTTGTCTGGCAGTCGGCCAGTTTCCACACCAGTAAGTATGTACTGCCACAGCGAAATTCGACACAATGATGAGCCGCTGGCTTTTTCAACAAGTCCATCACCAGACTGCTCCAGCGTTGTACCCATACCCAGCCGCATTTTGAAAGTATCCCGGCTGCGATTGCGTTTGATGCGTTTAGTTTCGCCAGCCAAACGCTTCACAATAGTTTCGCCATTTTGGCGCTCGCGCTCGGTTTTCTTGACCTCCCGCACTTCATACTCAATCACAGGCTTACCACCAACGCCTAAGAATGACTCAAACGGGTAAATTCTGGTAAGCAAACGCGCACGCACTCGTAAACCAAAACCAAATTGATCAAACACCTTCATGTAAG
>NZ_JAIVFW010000071.1 GCF_020829595.1 Nostoc sp. CHAB 5844 | reverse complement strand
TATCCCTCAACTATCATTGGGATTTACTAAACTTCAATCCATTGTTTATAGACTTACTTCCCCACTTTTTATATTCCTGACTCACCCTGATTTTGTATTTTCCTCTGCTTAGAGTGACAAATGAGGGCTAAGAAGCCAAACTCATCAATGCCATTAATTACAAAGCCGTTGCTGCCGTTGAGGTCAGATAGATTCAATACTAAATTAGCCATTTCTATTGATTCTCCTGATTGTTTTTGCTTGTGTTACTGTCCCGTCAAAAAACAGAAAATTGCACACCTGAACTCATCCCACCCGCACCATCCGCCGAATCTCGTCACTCCTAAAGCCGATCGCCATTGGACGACGCACTCCCGCCAATGCCACCACGTCGTATAATTCCAGTACTGCCCCCTCCATTCGTAGGGAATGCACAATATCGCCACTCCGCAGGTCAATCACCAGCAAACCACATCGCGGTTCGACGTTTGTTGTTGAAATTTCTCATCTAAAGGCAACTTACTAAAAGTCTTGTTGTGCTTCGGTTAAGAAATTCCCAATATCGCAAACTCACGATAAAAAGCACAACCACGCAGATATCCCGGACAACAAGCTACCGGATTTTAATTCATTTTTTCTTAAAAAGATGATCCTGGTGTTGGCTCTTCGTTTCCTCTCTCATTATCCCTGAAGCGAATTCAGGTAAACTTCTTTACCCAATCTTAAATAAAGCTTCTAATTTAAAACCTAATATATTACTAGCTTTTGATAAGTTTTAATTTAATTTTTGCACATATTTATTTTGTTAACTTATAAAAAATCTCATATCTTATTAAATTTCATTTTTTTATTGACCAAAAAGAAATTCCTTCTTGTGCCAGAAATAATTTTGTGATAACAACTTTTACTGACAATAAATAAGTTAATTTTATATATATGTTCAGAGCATTGCCATTTAGCAATCATCAAGTTAATATGAAGCTAATACCAATTCTGTATAAAGATGCATAGAAAGAACCCCTCCGCCTGCGGCACCTCCCCTTGCTAAGGGGAGGTTGGGAGGGGTCAAAATAATGTGCAGCCTCACAAAGAATTGGTATAAATTGATTTTATTAACCGTATTAAATTTGTGTGAGTTTGACGAGTTAAAAAAAGGTGTAAAAAAAGCTGAGACTGAAATTATATCGTGTCCGGTGAAAGACTTATCATTAAGGCAGCTTCAGGAGCAGAGGAGCAGAGGGGAGCGGTTTTTGGGTTCTCTGCATAGATTCGGGAATTATAACTAATTACCCGGACATGATATTAAAGGAAAAAATCAAGGATGCCTCAGCTATACTGAAATTTTTACGGCTTTGATTCTGACTTTCGTTGCACACTATGCTCTCGTAGCTGTTGCAATAACTTTTCTTGGGACGAATTAGGAGTTAATGACTCACCAGATTGAGTTTTCTCTCCACTTTTAACAATAATATTTGCAGGATTAGTAATATTTGTTTGTTCTGTGACAATTGGTGTCGGAAATACTACATTTGGTTTATTTGCAGCTATTTTCATCGCATCTAAAGTCGCGGCAAACTGAACTTCCTGCTGCATTTGTTGTGTAGAAGAAACTAAGCCACTCAAACCATTAACCAATTGTCGAAGATTGTCTCGAAAAGCTGGATCACCTGTCAATTCATCTAAATCAGATGTAATTTTTTGTGTATTTTCAAAAGTGACTCTAGCGGAATCTAAAGTTTGCTGTAGTAGTAAGACATTTTTCGGGTCATTTAAAGTTTGTGTCGCATTCCGTAAATTAGCAGAAGCTAAAGCTGCATTAGCTGAAAGTGTTTCTAAATTTTTGATCACTTCACCTTGGGTTAAGCGATTCAGCGATGGCGATAAACTGGTGACAGTAGCCCGTAATTGATTGCTGGTTTCGGTAATATTATTCAAAGCGCCAACCAAAGACGAACGATTAGTAGTTACCAAATCATCCAAGTTTGTCAGTAAACGATTGGCTTTATTAGCTGTTAATCCAAATTCCTTAGCTGTTGCGCCAAATTGATTAGCAGTTACGCTTAATTGATTTGCTGTTTTCGTAGTAGATGCAGTCAGTTCATTAGTAGCACGTTGTACAGAATTGGCTGTTGCACCAAATGTGCTTAGTTGTCCTTGGAAGCCTTTTGTTAAACCTCTGACATCTTGACTGAGGGCTGCAACACTTGTAGCGGCGGCGGCAGAACTTTCTAACAGTCTGTTAACTCTTTGATAAAATTTTGGGTCGTTATACAAAGTAGCTAATTCAGTGGTACTACGAATCAGGTCATCAACACTAATACCAATTTGACCCTTTAAGCGAGAACCATTACAAATAATCAGACTCGAATTACAGCCTTTCTCTAAAGGTTTAGCTTTCACCTCAGAGACAAGAGATGCTTGTGGTGTAATGTCTATAATACTCTCGCTAATTAATCCACTTTGGTTAGCATCAATCCTGACATTGTTCGGAATAATCAGGTCGGCTGGAGTGATTTCTATTTCTACATCTATGGCATTTGGCTTGGGTCGAATATCGGAAATTTTGCCGACTTTCACGCCACGATAACGGACTGATGCACCTTTTTGCATTCCTCCGGCGTTAGTAAATTCGACAATAAACTTATACGAGCTGCGTCCAGTACTAACTCCATTCAACCACAGAACTATTAGTGCAAATGCACCCACTCCCAGCAAGAGTAACAACCCCACTGAACCTTCTCTGAACGTTCGTCTAGATGTGAAGCGGTTTGTGATTAATTCTCGCATTTGTTTCTCCCACCACCTAACCAACAACCTGAATCGGCCCTTGCACACTCCCACTCATAAATTGTCTAATTAATGGGTGGTCGGTGCTATCCATCTCACTAACTGTACCTTGCCACTGCACTCTACCTTGGTAGAGAAACACTAGTCTATCAGCTGTCCGGCGAATCGTACTATCTTGGTGGGTAACAATGGCGTAAGTACTACAAACTCCGTGCATACCTTGCAAATCACGAATCAAGTCTTCAATAACTGTCGAAGCAATAGGGTCGAGTCCGGCTGTGGGTTCATCGTAGAGTAAAACTTCTGGCCCTTCTTTGGGATTTTCCGGGTTTGACATAATTGCACGGGCAAAACTCACCCGTTTCCGCATCCCTCCCGAAAGTTCAGAGGGGTAGAGATGACTGATTCCTGGTAAACCAACCATTTCTAATTTTTCTTTGACTAGTTCGTGAACCTGCGATCGCGGTAAATTTGAGTTTTGATACAGTAAAAACCCCACGTTCTCGTCCACATTCAAAGAATCAAATAACGCCGCTTGTTGAAATACCATCCCAATACCAACCGGGTCAGCACCATCTTCTATCAACCCTTCTCGTCGTACTCCTTGTACATATATTTCTCCCTCATCAGGATTTGTTAACCCGGCTATCACTCTTAAAATTGTCGATTTCCCAGTACCGGAAGGGCCGATAATTCCTATTGCTTCTCCTCGGTAAATTGTCAAATCTACATTATCTAAAACCTGATTGTTACCAAAGGACTTAGAAACGCCTTTCAGTTCAATTAGTGGTTCAGTCATTAGTCAATAGTCAAGGGTCAAGGGTCAAGGGTCAAAAGTCAAAAGTCAAAAGTCAAAAGTCAAAAGTTATTAATATTTAGACAAGGGACAAAGGACAAATGACAAACAACGTCATAGTTATCGGTAGCGGTATTGGCGGGTTATGTGCTGCGGCGTTACTTGCGCGTTATGGCAAGCGGGTAATTGTGTGTGAAAGCCATACAATTGCCGGAGGTGCAGCCCATAGCTTTAAACAACGAGGATTTGAATTTGATTCTGGCCCCTCTTTTTATTGTGGACTCTCAGGAACCCATAGTCTGAATCCTGTAAAACAAGTTCTTGATGTACTAGGGGAATCCCTTCAAGTTATACCTTATGATCCTTTAGGACACTACCATTTTCCTGAAGCTAGTGTGGCAATTTACAGCAATTTTTCCAAATACTGTCATGAGATAGAGAAAATTACACCCCAAGGTGTAGCAGAACTCCAGCGTTTTGCAGCACGTTTGTTAGGGTTGTATGACGCGATGAAAGGCATACCCACCTTGGCTTTACGGGCTGATTGGCAGGTAATTTTGGTATTGCTGAATTATGTGCGATCGCTAGGTAAAATGTTACCGTACTTACCTTTGGTTCAGTTTTCTGTCGGCAGTGTCATAGATGCGACAGTTAAAGACCCTTGGATACGACGACTCATCGATTTAGAATGTTTTCTCCTTTCTGGCTTAAAGGCACACGGCACAATTGCCCCAGAAGTAGCTTTTATGTTAGGTGAACGCGAGCGTGGAGTTGAGTATCCTGTAGGGGGTAGTGCCGCAATTGTCAATGCTTTAGTGCGGGGTTTAGCACGTTGGGGTGGCAAGTTACGCTTAGGCTGTCACGTTGAGCAAATTCTGGTGGAAGCTGGTCAAGCTGTGGGTGTGAGGTTAAAAACTGGTGAAATCCTCAAAGCACCGATTGTGATTTCCAACGCCACAATTTGGGATACTTACAATCAACTGCTACGTCCTGAAGATTTACCCACAGCTTACCGCCAAACAGCGTTGAATACACCCGCCGTTGATAGTTTTATCCATCTACACTTGGGTATTCGAGCCGATGGGTTAGAAAATCTCACAGGACATCATGTAGTAGTCCACGACTCTAACCAAGATATCACCACCCCCGGTAATACTTGCATGATTTCGATTCCTAGCGTGTGGGATGTAACTCTCGCACCAGAGAGACATCATGTGGTTCATGCTTACACCCTTGAACCGTTTGCTGGCTGGGAACGGAATGATAATTATGAACCCAAGAAAAAAGAGAAAGCCCAAACTTTATATCGCGCCTTAGAGCGAATTATCCCCGATATTAGAGAACGTGTAGTGCTGGAACTTATCGGTACACCGCTAACTCATGCTGATTATTTACGACGTTATCAAGGAACTTACGGCCCTGCTATTGCTGCGGGTAAAGGAATGTTTCCGAGTCCACACACGCCAATTTCCGGTTTGTATCGTGTAGGTGACAGTACTATGCCCGGAATTGGTGTGCCAGCTGTCGCCGCTTCTGGTATTTTATGTGCAAATAGTTTAGTCGAGCGATCGCAAACAGCAGAGTTATTAAAAAATTTGCAAATTTAGTCGTGTCATTTCAAACAATTGTTGAGCATTTTTTCCTAAAAAAGCATCAAAAAGTACTAGCTTTCCAGGTTCAATTTCTATAAAGTAACGCTGGGCAAGTTCATAATAAGCGTAAGTCCAAGGAATCTGAATTTCTGCATGACTGCTGTCATCTAACACTGTTGCCATTTCTGTTACCGCGTGAGTTGCCGTTTGGCGTAAACCACAATTAACATCTCCTTCGATTTCGGTTTTCATCGGCACACCCAAGTTAGCCAAAGCTTGAGCAGTAGTATCTATATCAGGATATACAGCAGTATTTTGGCGGTTAATATAGCCTGTGAAGTGGTTGACGGCGTAACCGTGTAACAATACCCAAGCACCATATTGTGTAACTTTATTCACTTCCTCCACAACCGAACGCAGGGGAATTTGCCAAGGACGAGTGAAAGTTGGCTTTAATTGTTGGGTAATGCTTTCAAAGTTATTTTCATCTAGTAAAACAGGTGTAAAAGAAATTATTTCGTTGGGAATTTTTGACACTGTTTGATAAATTAATTGGGCAATATTTTTCGGCAATTCATCAACAATTAATTCACTAATAAACAGTTTGGGCAAATCGAATTCTGCTTGCTGAGGATGGCGATAGTGACGCGCATAAAGATGCGTTGCCGCAAATGTATACTCTCCCGCAGGTTCGTAACCCAAAGCTTCGGCTATTTGTGCCAAGTGGTTGATACCTAAGTTAATTTCACCTTGTGGAGTATCAACTAGCAAACGCAAAGACCGAAAGGCGATGTGGTCGTTGGCAAAGGTTCCTCCCGCCGCCGTAACCATGTTTTGGTAGATTTGGGCATAATTTACTCTGGCTTTATATTCTTGCCAAAGTGATTCCCAGAGGTAAGTAGCGAGTTCGGGTTTCATATATCTCACGCATAGACGCGATAGCGGCTTCTCGAAGAGTAGGTGCAAAGGCGCAAAGAAATTTAAAAGAGATTAGGGGCTGGAGAGTCAGATTTTTTACTTAGCACTTTTTAAAATCTTAGAGAGAATTTCGAGGGCGGTTTGTATTTGGTTGCTGTCAATAACTAAGGGTGGACAAAAACGAATTGCGGCTTTACCACAACCAAGTAATAACAGACCGCGTAAAAAGGCTTCTTGGATGATGCGATCGCGTAATCTAATATCATAATTACCAGTTTCATCTACTAAATCCACCGCTACCATTAAACCTTTGCCTCTGGGTAAAGACATTCTGGGAAATCTTTGGTGCAACTGGGTTAAGCCAGCTTGTAATAGTTCTCCCATTTGGGTAGCGTTGGTCATCAAGCCGCTTTCTATAAGTCGCAAAGTTGCCAGTCCAGCTGCACAAGCCACAGGATTTCCGCCAAATGTGGTAGCGTGGGAACCAGGCGGCCATGTCATTAATTCTGGACGAGCGATAATTGCACCTAGAGGTAAACCACTGGCAATACCTTTAGCAGTGGTAATAATATCGGGCATGACACCCCAATGTTCGATGGCAAACAAGCGACCTGTACGCCCCATACCTGATTGCACTTCATCCACTACCATTAATATGCCGTAGCGATCGCAGATATCTCGAATTCTTGGCAAAAAGCCATCTTCTGGGACAATATAACCGCCTTCTCCTTGAATTGGCTCAACGAAAATAGCTGCTACTTCCTGGGGCGGTAGCATGGTATTAAATAATTGTTTTTCTAAATAATCTAAACTCGCGTGAGTGCCGTAAGGAATATGAGTTACGCCCGGAACTAACGCCCCAAAGTTAGCCCGTTGCACTGTTTTGGAACCCGTCAAAGACATTGCGCCGTAGGTGCGGCCGTGGAATGCGCCTAAGAAAGCAACAATCAGCGATCGCTTGGTGTAATATCGAGCTAGTTTGATTGCGCCTTCATTCGACTCTGCCCCGGAGTTGGTGAAAAATACCCGCGCACTTTCGGGAAAAGGGGCGCGAAAGGCTAATTTTTCTGCCAGTTCCACCATCGGTTCATAATAAAAATCCGTTCCTGACATATGCAGCAGACACGCCGACTGTTCTTGAATGGCTTTGACAACTTCCGGGTGGGCATGTCCAGTTGCGGTGACAGCAATACCAGCAGTCATATCTAAAAATACATTGCCGTCCACGTCTTCCACCATACAGCCTTGACCGCGAGCCACCACTAAGGGATAGTCGCGGGTGTAGGATGGCGAAGTTACGGCGCGATCGCGTTCTACAATTGCTTTAGCGCGAGTTCCTGGTAAAGCAGTCACCAAACGCGGCACAGTCGGTAAAGGTTGATTAATAGAGATACTTAACATTTTTTAGATTTTTTTTAGATTATTGATGATTAAACTGTCATGTACAATTTTTGACAGTATCATTTGCTGCCATTTGAATAAATGTTACGTATTGACAGAAAAACGGTAATATGAGTTACTTTTTCGGGAATAAATGTCGAAAATCTTTCATGAATCCTCGGAACGATTTAGCACAAGAGTTTCATGGCTATGCTATTACTGAGTGTTTATAAATGGCTGAAAATGGGAAGTACTGGCTTTGGTGATGTTAATTACACCAACCAATATAAAATTGGTTATACCAACAGAGTTATGATGCCTGATGAGGCATGGATTAAATTTGAACCAGTTATAATGCCACTATTGTAATCACGGTTTCAGCATTGTCAAATTAATATCATCCAGATATTAAGCAAGTGTAACTATTATTGATTAAAAGAAATTTTTTTCTAACCTATGAGTAACCTATTCAGCCAAAAACTCAGCTTTACTTTAGGTATCGCCGCCTTATTAACTGCTACTTTCGCTCATGGCTATTTCTATCCATCAAAAAACCCAGAATTAGTCCAACCAGAAAATATTCAGGATAGTGTTGCTTTATCTCAACCGCAAATTTCCTTAGCTTCAATGCAAACTGCCAGTATAAATACGCCTATTTTACAGCAAACATCTGAGCAGCATTCAGCCGCAATATCTGTAGGCTATCCAGTTATCGATGAGTGGAAAAATTATAAATTTAGTATTAATGGTAATCAGATTTTATCTCCAGGAAAATTACCAACTAGTAAAATTAATTTTAATCAAACAGATTTATTAAGTACCCTTGTTAACACACGTAAATATTTTCAAGATCACGCTGCTCAAGATCCAGATATTGGGCGTAAAGGTTTACTGGGAACTCAAGGCGTAAGTGTAGAAGACATTCTCAAAACTTTAGATTTTATGATTACTGTCTTAAAAGAAGACATTGCTAATAATCGTCCGACTCGTCTTCAAGAGCCTAATTTTATCAATAAAAATTTTCGAGTTATTAAATGGAATGCTTATAATAAGCAAAATAAAAGTCAAAAGCAGTTGCGAATTACCAAATACGCAGTTTTCACCCATCCAGGTTCTCGCACTAAAACAGCTAAATTTAATACACCAATATATAGTTTAAAAGATAACTTAGCCACAGATAAATTCTATACTAAATATACTAAGCAAGATGTTTTATCGGGCATTTATGAACCCGGTGGTAAAGAATTTGGTAAGGTTCAACCCTTAGCCTATCTTACCCGCAATGGCTTAGAAGAAGCCCTCATGGAGGGTACTATCTTGATTAACTTTACCGATGGTTCGAGGGCATATTTTAATGTAGATAGAAATAATGGTATATCTTACGTTCGAGGTTTAAAAGCAACAGCCCAGAAACGTTATTGGTATTTTAAAAAGGTAGATGCCATTAAAGGTTATGGTTACAAAATAGATGCCAAAATTTCGATTCAACCAGGAGTGACTTTTGCGGGAGATGTCTTAAATATTGGCTTAGGTAAAGTAGTAGTAATCGAACATAATCAAGGTGGACGTAAAAATCTCCGAATGGGAGTGATTGCAGATACAGGTGGAGCATTTTTACCCAACCTTTACCAACTCGATTTTTTAGCAGGCATTTTTCCAAATCGGCAAGAATTTAACCAGCATATTAGACAATTACCTGAGTATGCTACAGCATATTTCTTAGTCAAGAAATGAGCTGCGATAGATAATTTGTGAATGTATAAACAGTAACTCATAAAGAAATTTATTTTTTCATATTTAACAATTTCAATTTTCAGAAAAATAGTGTTTATAAGGATACTTATAGGAGAGTAAATACAGCAATTCCCGATATTATGCAATACAGTTTTTCTTCTTACCCCTCTCCTAGCATCGCTTTCAGCTTTGAGGATGTACCTCATAGCTGCCGGAAGTGCTGTATATCTCAATTTATACAGCATATTTTGGGTACATGAGGTACAAGTGTAAAACCCAAAACCATGTAGAGACGTTACATGTAACGTCTCTACAGTATTTCACGAATATCGAAACTGCTGTAACTCTATTACATCAGCCCTCTGTCTCTATTCTCTTTTTTAGCCATTTGTTTTGGCTGCACGAACCGCTTAATACGATTAAGGCACGATCAAAACTGGGCAAGGAGAAAGATTAATCACTCGTGTTGTAACGCTATCAGTTGCACCCTCATCAGTTAAGCCAAGTCCTCGACAGCCCATAATAATTAGATCTGCGCCGATTTCATCAGCGACATCACAAATGGTAAATGCTGGTTTGCCTTGCCGTTCCAAAACTTCAGACTGAATACCCTCCTGTGAAAATAAAGCTTGAGCATTTTCTAGCAGTTTGGCAACTACCTCTGGCGACACCATTGGATCAACACTTGGTGCTTCTGCGGCGGGTTCCTCCACCACAGATAGCAACACCAAGCGGCTACCATACTTCTGCACGACATTGGCAACTACATCAGCAGCTTCTCGTGCTTCCCGACTTTGATCGATTGGAAATAATACTGTCTTAAACATATCTCTCCTCCGCACCCCAGACTCCGGTAAAATCTTGATGGTTATACATTCAAAACGATAACAAAAAGGCAATCAGGAGGGTTTGGCTGTGTCCAAAAAAACTTTAGCAAGTTTATCTGCGGCTGATATTTCTGGTAAACGTGCTTTCGTGCGAGTTGACTTTAACGTGCCTGTGGATGACCAAGGCAACATCACAGATGATACTCGCATTCGCGCCGCTCTACCAACCATCAAAGATTTGACGCAGAAGGGCGCTAAGGTCATTCTAGCAAGCCATTTTGGTCGTCCCAAAGGTGTGGATGAGAAACTGCGCCTAACACCTGTTGCCAAGCGTCTTTCTGAGTTGTTAGGGCAAGAAGTCGTTAAAACTGATGACTCTATTGGTGATGAAGTGGCGGCTAAAGTAGCGGCTTTACAAAATGGCCAAGTACTGTTACTAGAAAATGTCCGCTTTTACAAAGAAGAAGAGAAGAACGATCCAGAATTTGCGAAGAAACTAGCAGCTAATGCTGATTTTTACGTAAATGATGCTTTTGGTACAGCACACCGCGCCCATGCTTCTACAGAAGGTGTGACTCATTATCTGAGTCCTTCCGTTGCTGGATATCTCATCGAAAAAGAATTGCAATACCTGCAAAGCGCGATTGAAAGTCCCCAACGTCCTTTGGCAGCAATTGTGGGTGGTTCCAAAGTTTCTAGCAAAATCGGCGTTATCGAAACTCTGCTAGAGAAGTGCGACAAGCTGATCATTGGTGGTGGGATGATTTTCACCTTCTACAAAGCCCGTGGTTTGAATGTCGGTAAGTCTTTGGTGGAAGAAGACAAGCTAGAACTAGCGAAATCTTTGGAAGCAAAAGCTCAGGAAAAAGGTGTTACCTTCTTGCTACCTACAGATGTAGTAGCAGCAGATAAGTTTGCCCCCGATGCCAATGCAACCACTGTCAGCATTGAAAACATTCCTGACGATGGTATGGGCTTGGATATCGGCCCTGACTCTGTGAAAGTCTTCCAAGATGCTTTGGCTGATTGCAAGACTGTAATTTGGAACGGGCCGATGGGTGTATTTGAGTTTGATAAATTTGCTGTCGGTACAGAAGCGATCGCTCACACTCTTGCAGAAATTAGCAAAACAGGCACAACCACTATAATCGGTGGCGGTGACTCTGTAGCGGCTGTAGAAAAAGTAGGTTTGGCTGACCAAATGAGCCATATCTCTACCGGAGGCGGTGCTAGCTTAGAATTACTCGAAGGCAAAGTTCTGCCTGGTATTGCTGCTTTGAATGAGGCTTAATTAGAAGTATGAAGTGTGAAGGATGAAGTATAAAATTTTATACTTTACACTTCATGCTTCATCTGTTTCTTCATTTCAGACTTCAGAGGATGTTTGAAAAGTTTTGGGCGAATAGCGAATAGAATTCACGGCTACACAAACGAAGTCCGCGTAGGCGGACTAATGGAAAATTAAGGTTTTGAAACCCACGCAGGTGGGTTTTGCCTGTGTAGCCAAGCCACTGCGTTGGGCGGCTCTGCCGACTTGAAGCAAGTGGCGCGTGATTTCCAATCGCTGGGCGAAGTAATAAATTAGACTTTTCAAACAACCTCTCAGACTTCAGACTTCAGACTTCAGACTTTTTTTGCCAGCCATAAAGCCAGATTACGAACATAAGTTTTAATATCTTCTACAGCGCGTGGCTCGTTTTTCATGCCATCTGTTGGGGGTTCATCGACAAAAGTAGGGCAGCCTTTGGTAATATCCCAGTTGTAATCAACAAAATGATGAAAACTGGAGTTAGCTACAGTACGTCCTAAGTTATTACCTTGAGTATCTTGGTAATGGTCAATTGCAACAATCAAATTAAAATCACGACCTGTAACTAAGCTTTTTCCTAAAGCAATTACCCGCGCCTTTGGATTACTTGGAGGTATACCAATACCTCCTTCGTGAGGATGTGCAGGGAAAAATTCAATTACTCCTGAAGATGAATTAGAATTTTTTAATAGTTCGTGAACAGGCTCAACAACAGTGATTTTCTGATAGTCACCATTCGCACCAGAATGATAGTTAGGCCAAGAAATATAAGTTGTGTAAGGATCATCTCGATTCCAGCGAGATTCATCAGGGTCAGGATTTTTGGTATTGAAATAATGGATATCGCCAATATCAATTAAATCGCACATCGAACAGCCCATGTCTTGATGATCGCGTGTGGTTAAAATCCCGCCACCACGTCGGCGAAAAGCATTAATTCCGGCAACATCCTTTGCTGTTAAACCTTCACCGACATCTAAGGCAAATAACCAAAGTTCGTCAAAATCAGATTGGTCAAGGCTACCTAAAATAGGATCATTACCTTCTGCGTCTGAGTGGCGATCGCGTCCTGTAACTGCAAATAAAGAATTTCCCGATTCATCTTGAATAGATGCCAAATATTCCTGTAGCATGGAAAAACGAAAAATGCTCCAGTCGTCTTCAGTAGTAGGAATCGTCGTCTGTAAAAGAATCCGAATTGGTTGTGCCATACCCTGTGCAATTTGTTTTTCAGCAATTGAGGCAATACTCTGACTAACACCACAATAGAATATGTGGATATGGCGATCGGCAAAACCTTATCACTTTATCTTGACACGGAAACGAATAAAACCATAAGAATTAGCTGGCGTACCTTGTCCAGTCGCCCCAGGTAAATTAGGCAAGACAGAAGCTTTTGTAATATTAACTACTACAGCCCCATTCGTATTACTACCACAATATGTAGGCGTAGATGAATCATTAGCTGCGTAAAAAACTCCGCGATCGGAATCTGCTGCATTACTGAAATAGACAGTAGGTGTAGTAGAACCAACAGCCAGTGCAATACCTTGATCAGCTCCTGCTGAACCACCATCAGTAGGAGATAAACCATTAAAAGCTGTGGGAACAAAAGTGCTATTAGCTGGGACTAAATCACAGAATTTCACATTTGTGGCGCTACTTTGACCTTGTGAGAGAAAATAGATAGTGTACTCCAGTTCATCTCCTGGCTTGACAGCACCAGCATTGATATGTCCTTGCAAGTAGTTACTAGGCCATTTAGGATCATTATCATCCACATCATAAGGCGCTGGCACATAATTGTTAGCGCTTGTAGCCACATTACTTTGACCATCTACAATATCAGTTAAATTATTGCTATTAATGCGGGTAATGCGTTTGACTAAAAGTAGCTTGGCAGTACCATTGTTATTTTTGCCAACGCTCGTAATTCGAGCAGCTGTACTACCAGTATCTTCAGTATCTCTAGTTTGTAAATAATTAGGACATCTACTGCTGGCATCGTTACTAGTTGTTCTTTCCCAACAAGCACTAGTATTAGTATCGTTGCCATTCCGAGTTAAGCTAATAGAGTGACCATCACTAGCCCCAGTTAAAGAAGATTGATAAGTGTTGTCCCAAAGATTGAGAGAACTTGGCGGGGGTGTGTTAATAGCACTGCCTGTACCATAAGCCATGTAATCAATAATCTGATTTTGACTATCGTATAACCAGACATCATCACCACCGTTAGTAAGTCTAGTCGAAAACCCTAACCCACGTTGAAAAGCTGCTCCTGTAGCTTGAGTATTAGCGTTTTCAGAACCTATCCAAATCACAGCATATTGTCCTGGTTGTAAAATTGTACCAATAGGGAATGTGTAATCAATTCTATTTGATAAGCTTTCAAGACTATTAGCTATGAGATTACCATCTGCTAACTTGATACCACTCAAATCAACAGCTGAGGAAGAAGCGTTGTAGAGTTCAATAAATTCATCGTTCGTAGCAGCAGTATTCCCTGAGCCGGTTTCGTTGTAAAGCACTTCATTGATAATGACTCTACCAGCTAATGGCGAAACTGTGTATTTAAGAATATTTCCCACAGCGAATAACGTAGGCTCATCATCTCCCGTATTACCAGGATTGTTACCTGTATTCACACCATCATTAGCAATCTGTATAACGTAACCATCAGTACTGGGAACGTTAGTATTAGAGCCAGCAGAATCTGCATCTGTCACCACAGTACCAGCAGTCACAGAAGGATTATCTGGCGTACTAAAGGTAGCACTTGCTTGGTTACTGATGGCATTCCCGTTGTTAGCATTATTAATTGTGGCAGTAATTGTAATTGCGATCGCATCACCTACACGCAGAGTACCTGAATTAGTCAACGCACCAGATCCGTTGTAATTTGGATTAAGTGTGATGTTATTTCCCGCAGTAGCACTAGTAATTGCCGCACTCACAAAAGTTAGCTGACTCGGCAAGGTATCATTAATAACGAAATTAATAGCGTCGCTATTACCTGGATTTAAGTTTGAATAGATTATGGTGTATTGAATGGTATCGCCCACAGTCAGCGTATTACTACTATCATTGTCCGTGAGAAAGCGAACAGATTTAGTACCTCTGACATTAGCTTGCCTATCTGTTGTAATTACCAGATTGGTGAATACTGCTTGGCTAGGGAAGAAAGTCCAAGTGTCAATCCCTTTATAGTCGCCATACCTGCTACTAAATTCATGTTCGCCTCCAGCACTATTGATACCTCTAGAAGCATTCTGAGGGCTAGTAGCTCCTGTGCCATCTAAATTTATAGGTGTTCCATTGGCAGTAGTATAATTACTATCGTTGTAATAAACAGTGGAAGTCCCAATATTTTGCCCTTTCTGATCTTGAAAGTTAGGAAACGCTCCTGGGGGATTTTCCATAGTAATCTTAAATCCTAAAGAGTTATTCTCCGCATCTAGTAAGGGGAAATGATATTCACCTCCTCTAGTGGTAATTTGGGCATTATATGGCAGATTTCCTGGGCGAGGTTGTAGGTTGACTCCACTTGCATCTTTACCATCCCAAGGCACAACATTTTGACCAGAAAGCATCACATTCTGTAGTACTCGGTCTACACTAGGATCGAAAATGCCATCTGTGTTGGTATCAATAATAATTTGATAACTACCGCCAGAAGTCGCATTAAAACTAAAATTACCTCCCACACCCACAAAAGTTTGATTACCACTACCACCAGTCCCACCAGTAAAGAGGAAATTTTGAGGTATAACTGGTGGTGTTGCTGCTAAAGGAATTGCTAAAGCAACCAGTGTTTCTGTTGCAGGGCGATTAAAGAAAACTAAATGGGTAATGTCAGTCGCGGTATCAACTACATCGGGACGTTGAACTTTAACGTTACCGTCAAAGTTAAGGGTATTGTTAGACGGAGAAGTTATGGAGTGATAGAGTGTAGAACTATTCGTACTATCAACATACCCCCGGCTATTAGCAAAAAATATAAAGCCAAAGGGATCAAGACCATTCATTTCTGTTCGATAGCGATATCCATCTTTTGTTTGAATAAATAGCTGCGAATTAAGCCGTAAATCAGAGGGCGCACCATTTACACCAGCATTTTCACCCATATTCAAGGCAATATAGTTGGCAAATACTCGCCCTGGTTGAGCTACACCATTCCGACTAACTGTAATATCCCAAGCTGCGACAGTTGCTCTCTGATTAATTCCAGAAAATTCTGCGGTTGTAGTCACAGGCGTAGGATTGGACGTACTATTGGGAGTTTGGGAACGAAACTCTACTTCATAAATTCCTGTTTCTGTAGCAGTGAATTGACAAGGTGTATAACCACCAACAGTTAAAGGAGCAGGCCCAGCAATTTCTTTGGCTAGGGTATCAATGAAACCTGAACCAGTATTAATAACATCACAAGAGCCATTTTGACCGTTGAAGGGACTGCGATAGACGATATCCTGGGTGTTATTGTGAACGCTGGAGCCAAGATAAACAATTTCTCCTTGTTCAACATACACTTTTAGTGTAGTTCTAAAAGGAATTCCTGCTAATGTTACACTAGAAGACCATGCTAGATAAGGTCTGTAGCCAGTGCCACTAGCTACTAACTCTTTGCTTCCTTCAGCTTGGCTTGGCTGTATTCCCTGTCCTAAAATACATAAACAAAAGGCAAGGCTAGTAATTAATTGTCGTGGGTTGCTGTTGAGTAGTATATTTTTTAACTTTCTTTTCATAAATATTTTTTATAATTTAGTACGATCGCAAAGAGACATTGCAATGCAACGTCTCTACATCACATCCATAAATTCGTGGGGTTGTTTTTATCTGCTTCCCATTGGGCAGGGTTGTTAATTATGTATTGGCGAATTCTTTCTAAAGAACCATCAGCGCGAATAATGTGTTCATAAAATCGTGGTTGCCATGCAAAACTGTCATAACCGTTTTTATGACACTGACGGGTGACAGCAGATTTATAAGAGCGCACAATAGTGCTTAAAGAACTAGCTTTAGGGGATATATCTGACATAAATTGACGTTGGGCAATGTCAGATTTTGTAGAGACGTTGCATTGGGTGGAGACGTTGCATTGGGTGGAGACGTTGCAATGCAACGTCTCTACATTGTTGGGTGGGGTATTTTCGTTGATTGGGTTGGGGCGGTCAATAACAATGATGCCGTGTACGTGATTAGGCATGATGACGTAAGTATCAATGTATGTGTAATCAAAATGATTGGGAATATCTGCCCAACAATTTTGGGCTATTTCGCCAATTGCAGATAGTCGTAGAGACGCGAAATTTCGCGTCTCTACTTGACTGGTATTAACATTCCCAAAAAAAGGGTGCGATCGCTCGTACAAACAGTAATAAAATACCAACCATTAGCCGCATAATTGTAATTTACTAAACGAGTAGACTCGACTTGATATTTATCTTTAAATTTAGGTTGTGTCATAGTTATTCCAATTTCCCAAATTTTTATCCTGTAGAGACGTTGCACTGCAACGTCTTTGCCAACACAACGACTCCCACGCAACTGTTCTAACGGTGTGGTGGGGGAATTTTCTGTTGTCCAAAGCCTTCAAATAATTCGTTGAGTTTCAACGTTAACCCTAAATAAGGCCCACCTGCGGAACGTACACCGGAAAAATCTCGGTCATCAACTCTGCCAAAGGCATATCCAGCAGCTAAACGCAGGTTGGGAGATAAGTAATAACCAGTTTCCACAACAAAGCCTGTCTCACTATAGTTAGATTGACCTATCCAACGCGCCTCTCCGACTACATCCATCTTGTATCCCAAGCGATAGGTAGCTCTAAGTTGCGCTAAGTTAACGGTACTCGTTCCTACCAAATCACTAGCTAAGTAGGACGTACTGTTACGTAAAGCATACTTACCGTAGAATTCCCATTTCCAATTGGGAGCATAAATAGTTTCTAAAGCAAAGGTATGGTCTTGAGAGCCTGTACCGCTACCCAACAGAATCGTGTCAGGAATAACTGCTGGATTTTCTCGGTATTCATAACGCAGCAAAGCATTAAATTTATCATTGCTGGGGTCGCGGTAGGCTAGACCCAATTTCAGGTTCACCGTATCCCCTAAACCTGTGAGCTTTTGATTGGCTGAGTTTGCCTGTTGATAGCGAGCTAAGGCTGTGAGTGAGCGAGAAATTTTCCCTGTTGCTGCTGCCGAAATTACAGTATTAGAACCACTAGCAGAGGTACGATGCTCATAACGCGCACTTGCTTGAAACTCAGGGTTATCACTGTATTCCAACCCAACACTGTAGCTATCGCCACTCTCAAAACCAATAGATGAAGCTGCTTGTCCGACTGTAAAAGGTTGGGCATATTGTTGCCCTGTTGCAGTTCGGTTAAAGAAGCTGCCAAATACGTGTTCATACGCAAGATTCAGCCGTAAACCAGGAGCTATCGTCCAACGGTTATTCAGACCAATAGCCCCTTGTGTTGTCAGTTGATTTGCACCTCCTAAAATTGAGTAACGACCTGTCAAAGTAGTATCTGTGCCGAGTTTGTGTTCGCCATTAATATTTAAACTGGTGATGGTATTACCACTCAATTGACCGCTACTGTAAAACTGTTGGGCGAGGCTGATATTCACACCAGGCATGACAGCCCAATTTAGTCCTAAGATAGTACGGTCTGGGTAAACAGTATCAGCACTAGAAGATAGAGTTAGTTCATTTTGCGCTGCGAAAGTCAGGTTTTTGGCAACGGGAAAAGCCAGACGCGAACGAACGGAGTTCGCACTTCGTGATCGCAATTGATGAGAATCACTAGCTAAGGCGTTAATCGGAATCCTATCTTCTCGATGGCGATGAATCCAATCAACGTCAACCGTAGCCTTACCCAATCGTTGTTGAATCCCAGCGGAAACAGTTGTCAAAGAGTTATCAACCTTACTTCCTGGTATGGCTTCCGAACGTGGTGCAAATAGTTCTTCAAAAGTATCTAGAGGTTGGGGAGCAATGCCAAAATTATCTTCGTGGTCGTATTGCGCTCGAATATTAGTAGTTGGGGAAAGTCTACCTGTTAGTTGCCCTCCGTAGCGAGTCTGTCCGGGAACAAAGCTAATCGTGGCATTATTGGCAAAGCCTGTATCGGCAAAACGATAATAAGCACGTCCTTGAATAGCATTGCTGATTTGTCCCTCAGCTTCTAAACGGTAAGCTGTACCACTAACTTTCCCGATAAGTTCTGAATCATTCGTAGAATGAGCATATTCAGCTATTAGTCTGGCATTACGACCTAGAGAAATTAGCGCATCTGCACCATATAGTTGAAAGTCACGCACCCCCTGATTTTCTTGGACAAAAGTTGCACCTAGCCAACTTTCTTGGTTCAAGCTACGGGAGAGGTTATATTGCAATCGACCTGCATAAATATTACTGTCAGAGTCTTGACTTTCGTATTGATAGCTAACAACAATCCGTCGTACCAAGACTTGTCCGGTGCTATCTATATCTGTGCGAAGAATTGGTTCGCGGAAGATTAGTGTACCGCGATCGTAGTCGATTTCGTAGTCTGGGCCACGATTCAGTTGTTTGCGGTTCAGTACAGTACCAGGACGATTCAGTTCTTCTAATTCAATAAAGACATTTTCACTACCTGGAACCAATAGCCGTCGGGAGAGGAAGTAATAACCACTCGTACCATCAGGCGCGATGGTATCTCGTTGAAACCCTTCTAGATGATTGCCATAGAAGCCTGTGAATTGCAGGTTTCCGAAGTTGTAGTTAGTTTTGAAGCCGTGCAGTTGACGAGTGATAGAAGTATATTGCTGGGATGTGCGGGCAAACTCTTCTGTGTTGTAATCACCCCACATGAAAAAATCAGGAGCAGCATTAGGAATTTTAGAGTTTCGCTCAAACCGCAAAAATACACTATCAATCGAAGGTGCCACGACATCGATTTGTGAACTATCGCCGTAGACTGGATAGTTCTGCTCGTTAAATTGGTAGCTTCTAAATAGACGATTATCACAATTGCAATCTTCATTGAGACTGCGCGAACTATTATATGCACCTGTAAACAACCATTCTCCCAAAGCACCCGTGGCAAATACTGCTGAGTGAAAATCTAATTGGGTGCTTGTATCTTTGTCAGGACGGACAAAATCTCGAAAACTACCGTAATAATCTGTACCTCTAGCACCTAAACGTACATCTACAACACCAGTCAATAAACTCGGACGCAACGCCGTTTCAAATTGAAGTTGAGTAAATGCTTCTAAATCATTGGCTGTGGCGCGAATTGTTACTGTTTGCGCTTGCAAATGCGATCGCAATCTTGCTGTAAATTCTCCAGCTTTCGCCTCTACCTGAAATCCTGGTTCATCAGGTTTGAAGTCTTTTCCGACAAACTCTCCCGCAGTAGATGTCAGAGTTACAACCGCATCATGGTTAGATTGATTGCCATTTTCATCAATTAATTGACCGCGAATAGTTGCTGTCGAACGCCCATCAGCTGGAATACGAGATTCAACTGTTTCTATTGTGAGTTTTGTTGGCGCACTCCGCACTACTATCCGTACTGTTACAGATGATTCTGGTTTATCTACCTCTTGTGCAGAAATGAGGTTTTCTCCTGCTTTTAATGAGATACCGTACCATGTCTGCGTTACCAAATTGGTATTATTGTCAGTTTCCGTCCGTCCTACTAAAGACGAGTCTACCAAGCTGCCATTCACGCGCAATTCTACCTGACTACCACTAGAAAATTGCACACTTACACTAGTAGCAGGCAAATCAACCACACTATCAGTAGTTGGACTCAGAATTTTGATGACTGTAGAAACAGAAGCAGACTTGTCTTGGTTGTCTACAGATGCAGCAATTTTGCGTAAACCTTTAGGTATGTGAATATCAGTTGCTGGCTGAAATGGTTGTATTTTGGTTGTAGCTAAGGAAGGCTCCACAGGAGCGAGTTCGTTAATATCTGGGAAAGAACTAGCAATCTGATCTTGTGGTGAAGAATTTTTTTTATCTACTTCATGAGCTTCTGTTGATGTATTGATAGAAGGATTATTTAACGATGTCTGGGGCAGATAGAGCTTTTGCTCAGTATTTGATTGGACTAAGCCAGAAGGAGCCTGAAAATCATCCTGAACACTATTTTCTGTTTCTGGAATGAATGCTTGTGCTTTAACTACAGCTGGATATAAAACAAAGGCGATCGCACCTGCCATAGCACCCATCAGCCTAAGATTGAAAGTAGTTGCACTATGCAGTTTAAGTTTCATACTTTATTTACTCCTGCTGGGGGTGACAGCAAAGTTCATTCTGACTAAGCCACCAGGTTCTAGACGCACCCAGCGAGATTGAGTATTGCGTTCGCGGAATTTCCGATTGGGAGCTAAGGTATAGCCAGGGATGCTGCTGAGGTCGAGGACACCTGTATGGCTTCCTGGCAAAACATTAGCGACAGAAAACAACCCATTGGGATCTGTGGTGATGCGATTCCCGTCTTCCATAAAAATTACAGCATTCGCTATTCCCGGTTCACCAGTTTGCTGTTCACCGTCAAAGTTTTTATCCTCAAACACACGACCGATAATTGTGCCGCAGTCAGCGACAATCCCAGGACGAATCAGTAATTGGTGGGTTGCAGGGCCATCCTTGGTACTTAGACGGTTGTCAATTCTCAGTGCATTAGCGATCGCACTATTACGACCATTACCTCGCAGTGCATCAGGTGTGAGTTGGGCGGCGTAGGCAATATTCAAGACTTTTTCTGGTGGGAGAGTTGCAGCTGTGCGGAAGGTGATTGTATTACCGTTGCGATCGGCGGTAATAGTGACTGGCTGACCATCCATTTCTCCCCGCACCGATTTCGGGATGAAATGGAAACCCAGAGGTAAATTATCTGTGACAACTATGTTATTTAAACCAATATCAGCCAAATTTCTCACAGATATGCGGTAAATGGCTGTATCGCCGGGTTCGGCAGTGGCGCGATCGCCTGTTTTGGTAATCTGCAACTGCCGTGCCTGACACATATTGGTTGTAAATGCCAAAGCTAATAAATTCAGTTGTGCTATTTCCCCATTAGAAACCGCAAACAATGTATCCTCTACTCTAGTTGCACCTGTACTATTTAAAGGTTGCCCATCTAAAGAAGAAGCTATATACTTCACGCTGTTATTAATTTTGTCAGTGTTGCCAATAATTTGAATTTTTACCCGTCTTTGTTGGTATCGAGAATTTGGCGGGGGATTAGCTACCAAAATATAAGTTTTACCTGAAGTAGTTTGACCTCTATCAGCATTGAGTAGAAAGTTATAAACACCTGCTGGGTTATTACTGAGAAAATAAGGGTTAGAATTTTCAATATTTGGTGCAGCACCTTGGGGTACTTGATTATTAGGAGTATCTGGTAATTCTGTACGAGTTAAGGCAACTAACTTTCCTAATTCTGTTCCTGTTGGCTCGTTTAAATTAGATTCATATAATCCCACAGAGAAACCTGTATAGTCAGGTAAGATTGTGCCAGCACAACCTAAAATCCGTCCTGATTGACTAATTGATTGGTCAGGGATTAGTAGCAGTTGGCTAGAAATTCCTTGGTATTGATAATTGGTATTGGGATCAGTATAAGTATAACCAGCTTGATTAATAATATTAGTATTCGCCTGTTGTGCTGTTACTTTTAGCGGTAAAATTGTTGACAAAAAACTTCCTATAACAAGGCTGTTAGCTAATTTTTGATACCAGCTACTCCTAAAAACAAAGCGCTTTTGTTTTTGAAAATTAATCGCTAAATTCATGTTCTTGATATGTCATTACCTTTGCGAATAAAGCTTTTAAAATTTTTTAAATTCGGAAGTATCCAATATTTAAATTGCAGAAAAGAAACCTTATATTTAGCAATTTAATCCAGTAAGGTAAGAAATAAGTATAAAAGATAAAATTTCATTCTTATTTCTGTCTATGATTCAACGCACTTGAATTTGATAAGTTGCTTTGAGTGTGGTTTTTGCTGCCACTATTGGGGTATAAAAGCGAAGATGTGTATATGCACTTGCTGGTGCAGATTTAGTTTCTACATTGCCGTTAGGTAGAGAAACTTTAATCGTGGGATTTTCTACAAAACTGCGTCCGCCATCAATGCTGTAGGTAATTTTGGTATTACCAGTAAAATGGGCTGATTTCAAAACATAAACCATGCCTCTGGAAATGGGCTGATTGAGAGTAAGATTTTTTAGTGGGCGATCGCTTGTATTTTCTCCAGTCAAGGTATAGCGTAATATATCTCCTGGTTTGACGATTGCTTTATCTTTTAAGGCTTGCCATGTTACCTTTTGCTTGCCTTGCTGATTTTTAGTTAAAACTTGTTTTTCTGCTGCCAAAAATAACTTTAAAGCCTGTGGTTTCTGTGGATATTGAGCAACTGCACTGTTAAATTGATCCCATTTAACTACCCCTGATAAATGAGTCATAAATGAGGCTGTAGTCAGGAGTAAACTTGCTCCTATTCCAGTAATAAAAATTCTTTTCATTTGTTTGCATCATCCCTGATAGATTACTGTTAGTTAACCTTTCTTTGGAAGCTAAATGTTCCTGTCGCGCCAGGTGCAACTGGGTTATTAAGGGTATCTACATATTTAGTGACATCAGTAGCAGCAGTAGTACCGCTAGTTGCGTTAGTCGCAGGAGTTGTAGCAGGATCACCGCTGAAAAATTGAACTGTTCCAGTGCCTTGTGCCGAGCCAGCAACGTGACTAGTATCAATTACGCTATTAGTAGGTAAATTATCTTTCGCCCAATTATTGGGACTCACAGTACCATCTTCAGTAATCACCACATTGCCAGCGTTCAAAATTACATTATTGTTACCACTCGCTGGTGGTGGTTCAGAAATATTTTTGTACTGGATAACGTACTCAATAATATTTCCAGGCGCAGGTTTTTTTGATGTTGTACTCAAAGTACCATCAGTACCTTGAACAGCTGGCCCAGTTCCTTGTAAAACCCGTGACTGTTTTATCAACTGTAAGTAGCCAGTGTACACGCGATCAATAGTAATGTTTTCGACTCCATCATCTGCTAAACCATTACTATTACTGTCAATGAAAGCTTTAATTGGTACAGGGAAGCCACGTTGGATATTAGAATCGGTTGAAAGTGGCGTACCAGCAGGCAGGTCAACAACTACAGTATAGTTAGCTGTACCATTTGACGCTACTCCATCAATCCGCACTGGGTTTGTTGCACTGACTGGGTTGCCTCCCACAACACCAATACCACTGTTACTGTTAAATGTAAAAACCCCGTTATTGTATGTATATTTAGCGGATATATTGCCGTTGTTAGCAGATATAGTCACAACTGTACCCGTAGGCAAGTCGCCTGCGTTAGCTGGTTTTGTAGGTAGTAAAGAGATATTTGCTGTTTGATTACCTGTATTGCTAACGGTGTTAGTAAAATTAACTACGTTTGGATCAAATGTTAAACCTGGTGCTAAACCAGCCGGAACGTTAGCAGATTGATTAGTAAAGTCATCATTGTTATTTGTCGGGCCAACTGCGTTAGGAAAACCATTAGGCCCGTTGAGAAGTAAGGCAACATTGATTGTAAATACGTTGGCTTCACCACCAGAGTTTGCATCTGGGTTGTTAGTATCACCAGTATTATTGCCAGCAGTATCACTTCCGGTTGTTGTGAGATCAGTTGAGTCGGTAATATAACCATCAGGCACGGTAGGCGGTAACTGATCTGGTACGTTATCCCCATTAGTATCTGTATTTGGTGGGGGTGTCATGTTACCTGAAGTCCCGTCAAAGTTGCTAGGATTTTGATCACCAGACTCATCCAGCACAGGAGTATTTGTTTCTGGTGTTTTACCAAATACTTGAGCGATGTTGGCTATGGTTAAAGGCGCAGTTTGTCCTGTTCTAACTTTTAACTGAATAGAAAATTGGGTTAATTGTCCATCAGCAGGTAGGTAAGTACTGGTATTACCATCTGTTGTAGGTTTAATAAAGCCAATACGAGTAACTGTAGATAAATCTGCTGGTTGCGAGGTTGTCCAGGTAGCTGCATTCGCAGATGTGCCGACAGATGTAGTGGAGTAAACTACTTGCCAATTAGTGGGAGGTGTTGGTGCTGCTGCTAGTTGTATCCCAAGTGGAATAGCATCGGAAACTAAGATATTTGTGCCAGAAAGACCAGGTATAGTAGAGCCTGCTAGAGGTGATGGCGTGATATTTTTTCCTGTAGTGTCACTAGACTCTACTCGCAAACTCAAATTGTAGTTGAGGGTATCGTCTGTGATATCCTCTGGGGTATTTTTGTTGTCATAAGCACTACGAGTTTTGAGTATGGTTGCTAAAGAATAATACTTTGGATTAATAGTTACTGTGGCTGAAGTACTGCCTTCTACTACACCGTTAGCAGGTGAACCTAAAACTTCTCCCGATGCACCATCCCGGTTGTCTACGGTATAAACGTCTCTAGCGTCATTTATTGATCCGGTGCGGGGAGAGTTAACAGCTGTCTCAGGAGGGTTAGTTTCTCCTAAAGTAACTTTAATTTGTTGACCAGATGTTACGCCTGAATTGACTGTTACTGGTACTCTTACCTGTATCGTGCCATTCACAGGTATAGAAGGTGTAGTGAATCCCCCAGCAGGAACAGGATTCCATGTTGTCCCATCGGTACTGTATTCTAACGTACCTATTGTGCCTGGGCCTGTAATACCAGCTTGAGTGGGAATTTGGAATTGAGTCGGGTCGTTACCGACGTTGGTGATAGTAAAGGGAAAATATACAAGATCATTGGCTTGCAGAATTCCACCGTTGCTATCTACAGGTGTACCGGCTACAAGTGAGATACCAGCTACTTCTGCTACGCTAATAGTTACAGTGTTAGACGTAGTATTGATTCTTCTTGGATCATTAGGATTATTGGGATCTGGGGGATTGTTGGGGTCTTCGTAGGTGGCTGTCGCTTGGTTATTGATAGTTGTACCTGCGGCTGTAGGTGAAGTTTGAGCTATCACCGGGGAGACAAACTGGAACAAGCCGTTAGCTAGTAGTGCTGTTGCTATTAAATTAAGGTGAAATACACGATTCTTAGTCTTGTTAATTTTATGACTATTACGAAATTTCATTTAATGTAATTGCTTGGTAGGGTGCAGCCTAATTAAGGTGAAACAAAATTAGTCCAAATCTCACATTTGATGGACTTTACAATGATTGTTTTGTAAGACAAAACGATTCCAAAGCAATCGAAATTACTTCGGAATACTAGTTTGAATTCATATATGAACGTATAAACGTGATGTAACTAGTTTTGGGTGACTCCGTTTTATTTACTGATATTTCAAGGATTAGTTGTTACAGAGCGATCGCGTAACAATAACAACGTTAAATCAACTACATCCGATTCCAAAACAGTTTAAATACTAATATGTCAAAAATTCACACTCAAAAAAGCTAAGTCTTCTTACTGAAATAATTGTTGATTTATTTTATATTTTTATACTTAATTATTATTTGAATTCAGTAATACGCATTCTTATAAGCATGAGAATGCATTTTTGCCAATTTAAAGTATATCCGATAATTTTAGTCGGGTATGTTTGACTGGTATTTTTACTCGTGATACTATCAAGCGACAGTTGACGGACAAAACAGGGAAAGCGATCGCTATGACTCAGGCAACCACACACACCCAAACAACCACAGCCACCTTAGAAGCGTTAAAGTGTAAGGAATGTGGCGCGGAATACGAACTCAAAGCTAGTCATGTTTGTGAGTTTTGCTTTGGGCCGTTGGAAGTGAAATATAACTACAACAATCTCCGCCGGAGTGTAAGCCGCGAAAAAATTCAAGCAGGGCCAAATTCAATTTGGCGCTACCGTCAATTTTTACCTGTAGCAACTGATAATGTAATCGATGTGGGAACTGGGATGACTCCTTTGGTGCGTTCCCAACGGTTGGCACGTCGCCTGGGTCTGAACAAGCTTTACATTAAAAATGATGCCGTCAATATGCCCACCCTGAGCTTCAAGGATCGGGTGGTGTCGGTGGCACTTTCTCGCGCTAGAGAATTAGGGTTCTCTACAGTATCTTGTGCAAGTACTGGTAACTTAGCAAATTCTACAGCTGCGATCGCTGCCCATGCAGGTTTAGACTGCTATGTATTTATCCCCTCTGACTTAGAAGCAGGTAAAGTTTTGGGCAGCTTGATTTACAGTCCTACTCTCATGGCTGTAAAAGGCAACTATGACCAAGTAAACCGCCTGTGTTCCGAAGTTGCAAATACACATGGTTGGGGTTTTGTGAACATCAATCTGCGTCCCTACTACTCTGAAGGTTCCAAAACTCTGGGCTTTGAAGTGGCTGAACAACTCGGTTGGGAACTACCCGATCATATAGTTGCACCTCTGGCTTCTGGTTCGCTGTTTACCAAAATCTATAAAGGTTTCCAAGAATTTGTCGAAGTTGGTTTGGTAGAAGGTAAAAATGTTCGTTTCAGCGGCGCACAAGCTGAAGGCTGTTCCCCCATCGCTCAAGCATTTAGAGAAGACCGCGACTTCATCAAGCCTGTGAAACCAAATACAATTGCTAAATCGATCGCAATTGGTAATCCAGCAGATGGTGTATATGCTGTCGAAATCGCCAAGAAAACAGGCGGTAATATTGAATCAGTCACCGATGCAGAAATTATTGAAGGCATCAAGTTGCTGGCAGAAACCGAGGGCATATTCACAGAAACAGCTGGCGGTACAACTGTCGCCGTGCTGAAAAAATTGGTAGAAGCTGGCAAGATTGATCCAAATGAAACTACCATCGTTTACATCACTGGTAATGGTTTGAAAACCCAAGAAGCAGTCCAAGGCTACATTGGCGAACCGTTGACAATTGATGCCAAACTCGATAGTTTTGAACGTGCGCTAGAACGTTCTCGCACCCTTGACCGTCTAGAATGGCAACAAGTTCTAGTTTAAAGTCTGAAGTCTGAAGTCTGAAGTCTGAAGGATTTAAACCCGGAGGGGTTTACCGCAGGCTAAGATGAAATTTCTATTTCACACTTCACATTTCATACTTCACATTTCATAATTCATACTTCACACTTCACACTTCAACTATGGCTGTAACTGTTTTAGTTCCTACTGCTCTTCAAAAGTTCACAAATAATCAAGCCGTCTTAGAATGCAGCGGTAGTAATATTTCCGAGTTGTTCGATTCTTTAGAAACAAGCTGTCCTGGGATCAAATCTCGCCTGTGTGATGACGAAGGAAAACCACGACGCTTTTTAAATTTGTACGTTAATAGCGAAGACATTCGCTTTTTAGATGGAACAGATACACTATTGAAAGATGGTGATGAGGTAAGTATTGTACCTGCTGTTGCAGGTGGTTGATACGGTTGTTTCTCATTAGTTTGTGGTTTGGCTGTCTTTACTTGTTACAGCATTTAACTTTTATGATGAGTGAGGGCGCACAGTTATGCGCCCTTATATTAGTAGAAATTAACGGTATTCTCTAAAGCTTAAATCAACACTCTAATTTACCACCTGACTACCATGACTGCGGGGGTCATCTTGGCCTGTTGGTGCAACTGGGGCGGAAACTTTAGAAGTCTGACCACTAGCTTTAGCATAGGGTAAGGGCGAACCAGTAACTAACGCCTCTAAATTACTGGCCATAATATTACGTGGTATGTCACCGATCGCCTGGGCTATGCTTTCTCCATCTTTAGTTAAAAATACAAAATGGGGAATGCCATCTACGCGATACTTCAGCATTTCTGGCAACCATTTATTGTTATCTACGTTCAGCATGACAAAATTTGCTTTGTCTGCATACTGCTGTTCTATTTGAGCTAAATCTGGTGCCATTTTTTGGCAGACAGTACACCAGTCAGCGTAAAACTCAACTATTGATGGTTTACCATTACTCAAAGCGACTTCTAGGGGTGTAGAGTTTTTACCTAACTCAGCTACGGAAATAGAATTATTTTCAGTTCGTAACCCTAAGAAGAGGGCAACGCTAAGAGCGATCGCTACTATTACAATTAAGAAGTTTCTCAAACGCGTCCCAAATTTAGATTCCGGCTTGACGGGAGAATTAACGGGTGCTTCTGTAGTCATAGCAAATTTATTCATACTTATTAACTATTGCCACTATTTAGTTTATCGCTTTCTCTCTGTGTGACCTTGGCCCCCCTGAAACTTAGACAAATCTCTGCTAAACCTGTGAAAAAACGAGTTACCCTCACCTTTCCTAAACGCGCTATCCAAATGCCAGTAACTTACGTATTGGCAAAAGATTTTAATGTAGCTGCCAATATTATCCGCGCTCAAGTTGCCCCTAATCAAATCGGCAAGCTGGTGGTAGAACTATCAGGAGATATCGATCAGTTAGATGCAGCAATTGAGTGGATGCGATCGCGTCATATAAGTGTTTCTTCGAGTTTGGGAGAAATTGCCATTGATGAAGATGTCTGTGTTGACTGTGGCTTGTGTACTGGTGTCTGTCCTACTGAAGCACTGAGTCTGCACCCTGAAACATATAAGTTGACATTCACGCGATCGCGCTGCATTGTTTGTGAACAGTGTATTCCGACTTGTCCTGTACAAGCGATTTCTACCAATCTTTAACTTAATTGGAAGACATCTGCTGTGACGCTGCGATCGTCAATTAACCTAGTCTCATCTGGAGAGTCATAAACTACCAACAGTGAAGGCACTCCACATATATCTTGAAATAAAGTCATACCCTCAGCATGGTCATTGCGATTTCCATAAGGAATTTCTTGCACAAGCTGTGGATAGTTCAGAGTATTTTCTGCCGAGTTAACACCATTTTGCCAACGATAAATTTGTACTGGGCCATCTAAATCCATTGTTGGCCCAGCTAAAATCAATAAATCTTTCCCATCCACACATAAATCACGAATTCCTAATCCATTCAGCCAAACGAAATGTTTTTTGTATTCTTTGTTTTCTTCACCAATCTGCACGAGTTTCATCATTCCGGGGCAAGAATTTTGTAACTCAATTTCTAAAACTATAGCCCAACCTCGCAATACAGGGCCACGCAAACCCAAAAAAATCTGGTTTTGATAAATAGCTAACCCTTCAATATCAAAACCATTATCTTTGCCAGGAATTGCAGCTTTAATAAATAAACCTAAATGAGGGTCATTTACTAAAGCTGTCATAAGTAAGTTCCCTTGCTTTGTTATCTCTAATTGAGCAGATGTTAATTGCAAACTTGAGTTTTTTGGATGTTGACAAGACGAGAATAAACTTCCATCTATAAGTGGAATTCTACCTAAAATATAACGGTTAGATTCTGACTCAATTTTTGCTAATCTAGAAACATTTTTTTGATCAGTCTTCTCCGGCTTTGGTTTTTTACGTTTGTAGCTATGAGAACCAACGAGCCATAAATAATAATCTGTATAAGCCAGTCCTTCAATATCAATTTCTTCGTCTTCAGATGCAGGTAGATTAAGAAAACTTGCCACTCGAAACTGTTGATGTTCTGCAAATTTATTTGGCTCAATAAAACTTAGTCTTTCTAGTGTTGCAGTTTCATCTGAACCCAGCCATAAATACTTTTTATTTGTTAATAATACTCCGGAAACATCTGTTCTATGTTCTCGAAAACTATCAGTAAATGTAAGGATGATTTGCTGGATAAAATGCGAGTTTTTCATTGTTTTATTTATACTCTAAAGTTATAATTTTATTGATTTTAATACTTGATACTTGTATAATTACCCTAATATATATAATTATAATTAATTTTATAGAAAATTACACTTAATGATTATCTCTCTTTCTTTGCATTCTTAGCAATCGCCTACGACAAAACACTTGTACGTCTACATCATTAAAAAATTGATACATCTTCATAAATATTTTTTGTTAATATAAAATTAATATAACCTGGGTTTTGTAAAAATTTTCATTGCCAATAAATTATTGAAAAATGTTACAAATATTTAACTTAAAATTTAGTGAATCAATCTACCAAATAAATTTGTGTTTATGTTTTTCTCAAAAGAAGTCAGATTTAATGTTAATATTAACACTTATTGTAGCTGGAAGTTTTAAAAACACATCTAAAGATAGATGGAAATTTTAACTAATGCTATTATGCAAGAAATCAAATAAGTAACTAGTTGTTATTAAGTATGAAATTAGCGATCAAACCCACAGTAAAAACTCTAGGAGAATACGCCTACCAAGCTATTCAAAAGCATTTTAATAAAACTTTAAAGTACGAAAAAACTGTTAAAAAAGATGAAGATCCTGAAGCGCTACACCAAATGCGTGTTGGGATGCGCCGTCTTCGCACCGCAGTTAGTAGGTTTGATTTAGCGCTGAATTTGCCAAAGCCAGTAAGTGATAAAAATATTGGTAAAATTGCTCGTCGTCTTGGTAGCCTGCGAGACTTAGATGTACTAAAAGAAACTTTAGAAAAGCTTTACCAACCAAAACTCCCGAATAAAGAACAGAAATCTCTAAATAAAGCTTTTCATGCTTTAGAAAAACAGCGGGAAGTCGCATTAACTGATGTGTTGAATACATTTAAAGATGAACCATATAAATCTTTTAAGCAAACATTAGAAGAGTGGTTAGAAAAACCTAGCTATCAATCTTTAGCTTCTCTGCCAATTCAGCAAGTACTACCTGATTTATTATTACCTGAAGTGAGTATTTTTTTCTTACATCCAGGATGGCTAGTAGGAACCCAAGTTGCCGAGTCTGAAGTAAAGATTCGCACTGACTGGAAACTAGAAAAGATAGAACAACATTTGACTAACAAAAGTGATACCATTCATGATTTACGCAAACAAGCCAAACGTGTGCGTTATCAAATGGAATTATTTGCTGACTTATATGCTGACTCTTATGCAGGTTATATTGCAGAAATAAAAAGTATACAAGACCTCTTAGGTAACATTCAAGACAGTGTAGTTATGGGAGAGTGGCTGACAGATATTTTTAAGTCGGAATTTAATACCCATCTGCCTACACTTGCTAATTTATTAGCAGAAAATCGTTATCAATTATGGCAGCAGTGGCAACCTTTGCAAGAAAAGTATTTGATAGTCGAAAATCGACATAATTTTCGTTTAGCCATCTTGCACCCAGCTTAAAATTCTGGCTTCTGGCACAATCTAAATTTATCAATATCGACTTTTCAAACAACCTTTGAGCGCCGGCTTCCGGCGCTCAGACTTTGCGCTTTGTCATTGGTAAGGGTTTTAAGTCTATTTATGTTTCGTAATATAGTTTGGTTTATTTCCACCGAGTTACTTAGGTGAAATAGGATGGTAGTAAAATTTCAACATTAATCAATAGTCCTAAAAATAAAAGACCGAACGGTTTGTAATTAAACAAAAAATTTTAACTTTGCTGGCACTCTGCATATTTCTTTTACAATTGGGCTGGGATGGGAATAGGGCGACTATTTTGTAAACTTACAAAAGCACCTTTTTGCGTAGCAATTGCGGCTAACTCATTATTAGATAAAATTTCGGCTTGTACAGTCCATTTTAATCGTCCTAAATTACTTAACCACAAATGTCCAATTACTTGATCAGTAAGTTTGATAGAACGTTTATAGCTGATTTCAGTTCCTAGCATGATTGGTGCATATCCTTGCTCAATTTGTTTCTCAAGTTGCCAGTGTTCATCTAAGAACTTTAAGCGTAAATCTTCTAGCCATCTGATATAAACAATGTTGCTGACAATGCCTGCAAAGTCGATGTCATAAGTTCTGACAGGAATTGTTAGTTTTACTTCTAATGCTCTGTGCAAATTCTGAGGTAATATCATAATTATTCTTGAAATTAATATTTGAAACTGCTAGGTCTTTTTATAGCTAGACGTATAGCATTTCTCGTTTTAGTGAGATACATTTCATTGAGGTTAGGGGCTAGAGGCTAGAGATTAGACGCTAGTTAGAATGTACCTCATACAATTGGGAACTGCTATATCTAACCTAAATAATTATTGCCGGATTAGATTGTGATGTGATCAACTTTTAAGTAATCATGGGAAAGAAACGGTGAAACTTCTTTTCAGGTGCAACTTTTAGAATTTCAATTATAGAGGTATGAATAATATTGGATAGTTCGGGTTTGATGGGGTTAAGTTTATTTGCTAAACCGTAGATTTTAATTTGTACGATCGCTTTCAAGATGAGTGGTTATATACTGTTTCAAGTGAGTAATTGCCCTTTGCATATGAATCTCATCGTCGTATAACTTACTCATCATCATGGCTCCTTCTAAGGTTGCAATGATGATAGTTGCGACTTCATCAGCGTTTACTTCAGGGCGAATTTCATTTCTGTCAATTCCCTTGGTAATAATTTGAGAAATTAAGTTCAGCCAAGAGTTCATTGCTTGTTGCGCCCGATCGCGTAATGCTGGATGAGCATCATCACTCTCAATCGCTGTATTCAGCAGTGGACAACCTCCTTGAATTGGTGGATGCTTCACAAAGCTGCTAAATACTTCAATAATTGCTTGCAGGCGTTCAATGGCATGATGTTTACTGCGGACTGCGGCTCTTGTACGCTGGCTAACAAGCGCGATCGCAAAATCAAAAGCTTGTAGTGCTAGTTCATCTTTGCTGGGAAAGTGGTTGTAAATTCCTCCTTTCTGCAATCCGGTAACACGTATGATGTCCGAGATAGACGAACCCGCATATCCTTGTTGGTTAAACAGTTCCGCCGCCTGTCGGAGAATTCGAGTTTTTGTTTCTTCGCCTTTAGACATAAAAGTATTACAGACCGATTGGTCTGATTGAGAATAACATGGTAAATAGTTAGAAATCAACCCTGACACAGATGATTAACAATAGATAAAGTCATCGTAATTGATTAAGATGCTTCCCAACCGCTATAAAAACCTGAATCTAATTCAGCAATTTGACCCAGTACAAGACCATAGTCAGATATATTATCTGATGTCAGGTTATGAATTTCCTTGGGAAATGCAGCGATCGCTCGAATTGGCCTTAATGCGAACTTACTGCGTTCCCAGCATTTCTAAATTACTGGATAAGACAAAAGAATTTTATCAGCGTCCGCAAAAACGCTACGACGATACATCGATTATTATTGTAGAAATTGTCAAGTGGGGTTATGAGAGCGATCGCGGTAAACAAGCATTACAACGCATGAACGCCATCCACGGACGGTTTAAGATTGATAACGCAGATTTTTTATATGTACTTTCAACCTTTATATACGATCCTATCCACTGGAATGCCAATTTTGGTTGGCGGCGGATGTGCGAACAAGAAAAATTAGCTTCCTTCTACTTCTGGCGAGAAGTAGGTAAACGGATGCACATTCAAAACATTCCCGAAACTTATGCTCAGTTAGAACGCTATAAACTAGATTACGAACGTGAACACTTTCGCTATTGTGAAACAAATCGCCGTGTTGGCGAAGGAACCCTGGCTTTATTCTTAAGTTGGTTTCCTTGGTGGATGCGACAACCTTTAAAACCGATCATCTATGCTTTACTTGATGAGACGATGCTCGATGCCTTTGGTTTTGAACAGCCTTCACCATTGTTGCGTTCTATTATGGTGAGACTACTGAAATTCCGAGCCAGATTAATGCATCTGTTTCCACCCCGGAATCACCCTGATTTTTATATTGATTCTCCTATCCCCAGTTATCCCAATGGTTACGAGATAGCAAATGTAGGGCCAGAGGATAAGGTAGCAAAATAACACGATTAAGTCAGGTTTGTGGTTGAGCAAGCGATCGCACCAACCGCGCAATTTTCACAGGTATGAAGCTAGATCCCAAACAGCGATCACAGTCAATGCGAGAATGGCTCGATTTGGGTTTGGGATGGCTATTAAGCTAGGATCTACGCACCAACCTAAACTTCCGGTTCAACGCCTAGAGCGCGTAATTGAGCAGCTAGGTGTTCGGCGCGTTCTTCACCAGTCAACAACAAATTACCTTGCAAATCCCACCAACGCAGCCAAGGTAATTCCATATTTTGATATTCTCCCTGCCATATACCCAACTCAACACCCAAAGGATGGATAGGATAATGCCCACGCTCATTTGCTGGTAAGGGCTGATACTGTCCTTCAATTAAGTGATAAACTTCCACACTAGCTTTATTTACTTCATAAATGCCGTAAAAAGCTGGAT
>NZ_JAIVFW010000070.1 GCF_020829595.1 Nostoc sp. CHAB 5844 | reverse complement strand
CAATAACAAACTCAAACTAATTAAGCGCTCGGCTTATGGGTTTAGAAATTTTGAAAACTTCCGAATAAGATGCTTATTAAGCTGGCATTTTAATTGTTAGTTTAGCATAATAAGTACTAAAGAACCAAAAAAATTTAGCACTCAAATTCAACTGGCCTCATATTTATTAGATATGTAATATATTCAAATCGCTCATTACTATCCAAATATTTTTATTTTCATAAAAATCTCCCCGTTGCTCTAACGTAAAACCGCCAAGCAATAGTCCTAACCATACCTCTACCATCGGCATCTTCAATCCCTGCTGTAGCTTAGTTAAAGAAATTTCATCTTTCACCTGTATAAAATAACGAGTGATCGCCTTAGTCCATTTATCTACATCCTCATCCCCCGCCAGCCGATGGACATCCTCTACAGTCTGTATTTCTAGCATTGTCAAGATATTTTGTTTTTCTACAGGAGCCGCTACCGAATCAATGCTAGTAGTAGGAGAAGTAAACGAGTGTGACCCATGCGCTCTAAAAATCTGCGCTGGCGGTTCTTCAATCAGATCATCCAAATCTAGCTGCATCGTTGTTCTTACCAACCCAGCAAATATATCCGTGTTAATCACTGGCCCCTCAGTATCATTCTGAGCGCGGACATCTTCTAGCAACAACCCAGCACGAGAAAGAAGAATATCTGCAATTTGATAAAACGCTGCTGCTGCGGTTAATAACTGTGCTTCGGTTGGTAAATCCTCTAACTCCTTATCCAGACATTCCCACACTGGAGCTAGTGTTGATGTCGGCGGGGCGGCGGATATCTCTTCTAAAATTTCCCAAATAGTTAGCTGACGATACGTAGTCATCTTTATGATTCTGGGTGCAGGGGGCAAGGTATTACTGGACAATTAGAGGGGCTAATCTCAAACATATCCTTATATTGATAAAGTAAAATACCATACTGTTTGGCAAAAGCCTGTAATACCTGGTCTGTATAAGCGCGGATCTTACCTGCGGTCAATCCAAAGCAGTGAATCGGCTCCAGGCGGCAGACTGGTTTTTGCCCGTGCCATAACTCTGCACCCAAGGCGTGCAATGGTTTATCCCCAGGGTCTTTGTATAAGTAAAGTACAGTGAAATATGTTTTTGGTGGTTCAACTGCGATCGCTTCAATCTGCCCAGAATCATCTTTACTTTTGTTACGGTAGAACGAGCGCCGATTGTGGCAGATGCGCGGATTCCAACAGCCATCACCCTCTGTCCCATGCAACACCTTAGCCTTAGCTGTCGGTAGCTTGGCGCATAATTGGCATTTGGGGTCTAACGGTTTGGGCATCGCTTACTCTGTGATTTCTCCTTGGGTTGCGCGGTACTACCTCAACTACACAACTAATTGTTTGACCACATAAACTTAATACATCAGCTTGCTCATGCCCTAATTCTGGTACAAAGTGAATAATTTTTTCTGGATTAGACATAGTTTGTATTTCCTTAGTTAAACGTACAGAGCCACTTATCCACATCCACATCCCCTGCCAGCCGATGAACATCCTCTACTGTTCTGTTTCCTCGCCAATGGCACGGTAGTAAGCCGCGATCGCTGCTTCTTGTTCCGAGCGAAGTGTATATCGTCTAAACGCCTTCTCGCTAGTATGTCCTGTCAACTTACGTGCATGACTTGGATCTACACCCAACAGCAATAATTCAGTAGCGTAAGTGTGACGAAACGAGTGTGGATGCAAATCTCCAATGCCTGCAAGCTCACCTATTTTCTCCACTGCAAAGTAAATTCCGTGATAACTCAAGCGTTCACCTTTGAATGAGGCGTGATGTGAAATCATCAACGGAGTCAGACTGTTTAGTTCTTCACCAAGTTCTTCGCGCGATCGCAAATACGTCTCTAACACGTCGCGGCTTTGTTTTCGTAGTGGTACTAGGCGTGGTTCATTCGTTTTGGTATCGGGTAAGAACAACAGCTTGCCATCAAATGACCCGACATTTAACTCGACAATTTCCCCTGCCCTCAACCCGTGAGAGAGTATGTGTACCAGTGCTGTATCTCGTTGCCTTGTTTCTCCTAGCAACTCCAATGCTGCCCATACCCGTTCCATCTGTTCCCTGGTTAAACTTTGGGCTGCTGGTAAAGGAATTTTTTCCAGTTTCATCCCTAGTGTAGGATTTGTCGCAATTATATCTGGGTACGTGCTGCACATCCATTTAAAAAAACTTTTGAGCGCAGCTATCCCTGCATTGATACTGCTTTTTGAAAGTGGTTTACCTGTATCAGCTTTTACTTCATCTCGGAGATATTCTTTGTACAACCCAAAGTGACGTGGGCGTAACTCATTAAAGTGTAATTGTGTCCATCCCAAGAATCGCTTGAGTTCCCGTTTATATAATTTTCGGCTATTCACGGAGAGATTGTTGCTTCGTAAGAACTCCAATACTTTTACCCAGCGTATATCGGTTGGTGTTATTTTTGTGGCACTACTTCTAGATTGTGACTGAACTAAAGGTAATACTTTATCTTCTAGGGAAATAAGTTTAATGGGTGGTAAAGAATCTGCACTTTCTATCATTTTAAATTTTCAAATTGTCAATCTAATTAAACACTTTTATAAGAATTTGATGGATTGAGAATAGCAACTAAAATCTGCATTAACTCCTGCAAATCAGTAGGAATACGATATAGCATTAAATCTTGCGTTACTACCCGACTCTCACTTTGAAAACTACCAAACTGCCAAATATCTCCTGTTGTCACTGCACCGTACAATATAGGTTCATCTGATTCTATCCAAGAATCTATGGCAATTAATTCCACAGCTAGTTGTGTAAATCCTCTTGTTAAATCTGCTTGTTTTGCTTCTACTACTAGTATTTGATGTTGAGACTGTAAGAAATAATCTAAATCTCCTCGCAGGTATTGATTAACTTCAATGGGATATTCAATATTAATTATTGCTTGGGTAATATGAGCCACTTCTAACAAGATAGGCGCAATTAAAACTTCCCTTCTTGCTGCTTCACTGGTGAGACTGACACGAGTAATTGCTTCTTCTAATCGCTGTTTTAAATCAGTCAATCGACTATTTTGATAATTACTAACGGGAAAATTTATATTCCCTTTCATTAAACTTGCATCTAATTCACGCAGGATGTCGGCTGGAGCAAATCTTAAATCAAAGTATTTACGAAACGTATAAGTTTCTTCCGGCTTGAGGATCGGAGGACGGGGAGGAATGGCCATTGATTCAATATGCTTTTACAGCGTTAGTAAACCAGATTGCTCATATTATGCGTTAGATTACACTGTAACACAAGACCACAACACAAAATAAGAAACCCTTATCTTTTATCCGATATAAACTACGATTAAAATTTAGTTTGGTGACATTGGTGACAAACCTCTAAGGCAACGGTCAACATCACAATGGTTTTGCTGCCACCAGTTAAACCGTTCAGCAAGTCGATAGTTATACTGGCGAAGCTCAAATTAGAAATAATTCTTCAATTTGATAGTCAGCTTCAGAACTTAAATCTTTAATTACCCAAATGCGATCGCTGAATTTTGTCAGATTTTTTTCACTATGGTTTCCAATTAGAATGGAGAAAATATTTGTTTGTAGGTGCTGTTTATTAGATTTAAGTTTTTCTATAACTTCTTGACGTATATCACACAAAGCATCTGTAATCAGAACAATATCTGCTTTGTGCAAGCTCTTGGTATTGTCTAGGCATTTCATAGCTTCAAACAGAGCCGGTTCCCAATTTGTACCCCCACCACTGTAAAAACTCAGCATCGAGTCCAGAAATTTGCGGTAATCATGATGTTTTGATGGAAAATCATCTGTCCGCCGAACTCTAATATCAAAATGGATGACACGGAAGTGGCGGTTATCCTTGTGAGCAATTTGCAAGAGAACTGCTGTTACTGCTTTAGCCCAAGTATCAGGGAGTCCCGCCATCGAGCCAGAAGAATCCAGGCACACAATCAACGGCCCCTTAGACTTTTTCTCCTTGCCTACAATCTTGTACTGAAGTAGAGAATGCTCATAGTACCCTTTGGCGAATAAAGGAAATAGTTCTGGTTGTGCGAGTTTCTGAAGTTCGCAAGGCAGGAGTCGGGATAAGTTATTCCCCAGTTCAATAGTGCTGAGTTCGCCGAAAGCATATAAAGTTTTGGTACGGCGCTTTTTATCTGCAATATCCTTCAAGGAGCCTGACAGCTTTGCAATCAGCTTGAGTTTTTCATTGGTTGCAATTCTACTAGCAAGCTCCATCTTCTCAACCGAGGAAACGGTCTGCTCTGTTCCTTCTTCTATCCCCCAGCTTAAACCCATTATTGAGAGCCATTGGGAGGCTTGTGATAATTTCTCCTCAGTTTCTGCTACAGCCGCCCTGAGAGTTTGCCGGATTTCTGAGGAGTCCAAGCCTTGAGCATAATACTCGGCATCTTGCACCGCTGATTGACCTATTTCACGTAGTGCTGCCACCACTTCATTTGTATCATCCCCGACTGAGCTAATCAGGTCGTTGAGTTCTTTTTTCTCCTGTTTGTTCATAGTAGACAAAGAGTGAAGAATTTTTGCTGGAGAGCTGGAAGAATTTTTAAGTCGCTTGATGAAGTCCCTTAATTTCTGTGGGTCTTGTAACTTATACCCCGGTTGAGGCAATCGGTCTAATACTGTTTTGCAGAATTCTATTGTCGCTAATCCGGCGGCCAGTTGATTGCCCTCGCATTGCCGTACCAAATTCTCAAATCCGATTATTTCTGAAAATTCATCATGCAGTTTTTCTGCCCAAGCACTCTCTGGAGGTGATGAGTCTAGTTTTTCTGGTGCAGGCTCGTAGTATAGCCGATGAAATACTTCAACTGTAAAACTTGGAAATCCAGGCAGTCTCGCGCCCTTAGAAAACAATTCATCAGCATGAAAAGTAATCGCAAACTCCCTCCAAAAAAGCAGAGAGAGGCTACTGACTTGATAAACAAACAGTGGAAACTCTTCAGGAATCATCGTTTTTAATTTTCGTATTCTAGATAGAATATAAATTATGAGTAAACCTTTTCTTTGTACTTGGCAACCTCTAACATCAAATCTTCCCTAATGTCTGTCAGCATTCGCTTTGCTCTACGGACATTCTTACCTTGATTCTGGGACAGCAACTTCTCAATTTGACGAGAGACATCCTCTAAATGCTTGGCCACACTATGGGCAGTGTCAATGAGATTTTTCTCTGTGTCGTTACGAGGACGAAGATCGTATTCTTTAGCAGCAAGTTGTACTTTTTTGACTTCTTCTTTAGCTGCGTCATACCAGTTTACTGCCTGTTGATTGACATCAGGAATTACCTGATTCAAAATCTGTGCTATTTTTTGCCGCTCAAGAGGTTCTTTTTTCCATACACAGTCGGGTAATAACTCGTGGAACGACTCTATATATACTTCAGCATCGCCCTGAACGTAGGCGTGTGCTTGTAAAAGCTTCACTAACTGCTGGAGTTTGCGATCGCTAATGTCAAAGCCTTCTCGTTCTAGTGCAGACTGACACTGAAGTAGCGATTCCACAACAGGGTTAGGAAAAAGTACGCTTTGCGCTTGTGATTGTAAGTGCTTAATTTCTTCCAGGGTTAGCCGAGTAGAAACAGCGAGCTTAACATTGTCTCTGGCACGATAAATAAGTTCTCGCCGAGAAGCGGTCTTTTTAACGTAAGATACCCAAGGACGATACACGAAACGGTCAACGAATGCCCTTAGTTCTTCGTCTTCCGGCACATCGTTGGCTGCTCCACATAGGAATAGCAGTGGTACTGGTTGCGGATCTGGATTCTCGAAAACCCGCTCGTTGATCAGTCGCAGAAGAGCATTCAATGTGGTTGCATTACAGCGGAAGATTTCATCTAAAAAAGCAATATGGGCTTCTGGAAGGCGGTTTTTGGTGTTACGGATGAGTGAGTCCTGCTGCTGCAAAGCAACCAGGGACGGTTGCCCCAACAATTCTTCCGGTGGTTGGGCGCGTTGCAGTAAACGGTCAAAAAAGTTAGCTCCGTCTATAGCACTGCACAATTCCTGAAGCATCCAAGATTTGGCACACCCTGGCGGCCCAAATAACACTGCATTGCTATTGGTCAAGAGTACTGCCAATACACCATCGATAACGGTACTACGTTCCAGAAAGATTTTGTTCAATTCCTGACGCAGTTGCCCAAGCCGTTCTTCACAATTTGAAGCAGTTTTATCGTTTTTTACAGGGGTAGTTTTCGCCATTTTCGTATTCCACTTAGAATATGAAATTTCTTTTTAATTAAAATCCAGCATCTTTATCATAAGGAGTCGTTGTTTTTCTGTTTGCAAAACTATTTGTTGGCTCTTTGAATTCACTGTCCGCATCATTCTCCGAAAGATTGTTAATATCTTCTTTCAACTCTTCGGTTGGTCTTTCCTCAAGACCTATTTGTTTGCGGACAGCGTTTTCTGCCTGTTCCCACTTCTGTTTCAATGATTTACTGCGGATGCGTAACAAAGCATCCATAGCCGCCAGCTTGCCTTTGAGCTTGTGGAACTCCTCTGGCGACGGAGAATCAGCCAGAGTCTCTAGTTGTTTTAGCAGTTCAGTATAATCAGCATCAAAGGTTAAAGCTTTGGTCAGTTGAGCGATGCCAGCACTACTTGATTCTTGCTTTACCCGCTCTTTGAGCATCGTTCTGAAGTCGTCCATCAGGACTTGAATTTCTTGTAAGTTCTGTTTGTCGCTTTTAAATAAGTGTTGAAGAAGCGCCGTTTTTTGTACTATTGGCTCAAGACTCTTATCGTACTGGGTCAATGTTTCCAGGCGTTGCTGCAAGGTCTGCCACTTTTGGATTGTGCGAAGAGTAGGTTCTTCTCCACTGCAAGTCATACTTGACAACAGTTGAGCTAATTTCCCGTATGCTTCATCTCGGCTTCTGGTCTGGGCATCGTAAAGGGTAGAAAGTAGAGTTTGTTCGAGGGTTTCTTGTGCACGACGTATAAGTGCTAGTTTCGACTGTTCTATTTTTAATGCTTGTTCTGCTATGTGCTGCTGGGCTTGTGTAACTTGTGCCTGGGCATCCTCAATTAAGGAAGGAATCTTGATTGGCCCTTCCACCACAACCTGTAAGCACTGTTCTACATCTTCTTGAGTGGGGTAAGCATCAGCATAGTAAGTTAGTGCCGCTTCGATCGCTTTTGGCTCTAAATGAGTTTTTGTTAGTATCTGATATGCCCAAGATAAGAAGGCTGTAAACTCTTCTTCATGAGCCGCTACTATTTCTTGTCGCAATTGATGTGCTTCTTGCTGCATCAGATCGATTGCTTCGAGGGCATCTGGTAACGAGGCTTCGTGAACGAGGCGAAAGGGTTCGCTCAACACTGTATAACTGTTATAAATAATCTTCTGCCGTGCCTGAAGTTTGTGAGCGGCATCTTTTAATCGTTGCGAAGTGTTAGCGCGATACCCACATGAGGCTTGATCTTCTAACATCTGCATGACCTGTTCATTAATGCCCAAGTGCAATCCTGACAAGCGCAATGTCTGTACTCCCACTCTCACTGTTAGTCTCAGTAAATAAATTGGCTCAGATTTAAGCTTGTTCCATTGGATCTGTTTTTTGCTCAACGTTCGACTAGCTGTTTGGGCTTTTTGTCGGTTAGTGCGCCTTTCGGTGACCAGCTTTGAGATTAAATTAATTGGGGGATTTTGATTATTCATATTCTAGTTACAACATAATTTTTGTATTCTAACTAGAATATGAAATTTTGTCACGCCACTAGAAAGCGATCGCCCCGCCCTTACGGATGAACCTCACCCATCACCAGTTCACCTGGTTTTTAAATAAAATTTTTCTACCTAGAACTAAAAGCTTTGTTGGTGGCTATCCCTGCTTATATGACTGTGGATTACTTATCAAAATATAACTGTGCGGAATATAATTTTCTAGAAGATTTAGATCCGCAATGTCTACCAACTCTTTTACTTCATTGGTTTTGACGAGTACGCCACCTTTGACCCAACACCCAGCAATTGTTTATCTCTCGACACTAAGTGCGGGGTCGAAACCGACAATGAAGCACTCGCTCAACCTGATTGCTCAATTGCTCACTGATCATCAAGCTGACCATCTGACTTTGAATTGGTCAGGATTGCGCTACAAACACACCAATGCTCTCCGCACCGCACTCATCCAAAAGTACGAGCCAGCAACAGTTAACCGGATACTATGCGCCTTAAGGGGCGTTTTGAAAGAAGCTCTACACTCCGGGCTGATTAACCCGATTGATTATGCCCGTGCTGTTGACATCAAGAGTGTGAAAGTGTCAAAAGAATTAAGCGGACGGGTGCTTAGTCAAGATGAGCTTGATGCTTTAATGCACACTTGTTTTAGCGATCTCACCCCAGCAGGTTTTAGAGATGCTGCACTTATAGCTTTCCTTCGCGGTGCTGGACTGCGACGGAGTGAAGTGGTTCAGATGGAGCTAAAAGATTTTCATCATCCTGGAGAAATCAAAATCCACTCCAGTCACCCACAAGTTGACCGGATTGTTTATTTATCTAAAAGCGCGATCGCTATAGTTAATGATTGGATTGAAATCCGAACTGGGACTGATGGCCCCCTACTATGTCAAGTTAACAAGTCTGGCCGTGTAGTTCACAAACGGCTCACCCCCCAAGCAGTGTTATTCATTTTACACAAGCGGAGTGAACAAAGTGGTATAAAACCATTCTCGCCTCACGATCTGCGGCGTACATTCATTTGGGATTTGTTAAATGCTGGTGTGGATATCTCAACTGTACAGAGTTTAGCTGGACTTTCAACCCCTGCTATCACTGCACGCTATAACCATAACCTTCGCACAGAGGATCGCTCTTGTCCCCCTAGACTGGGATAATCAGAAAACAATGGGGGTGGTAATTAAAGAGGCAAGTTGAAGATTGATAGGCACGGCAGAGCCAAGATACTCTCGCCAGAAGAAATTCAACTTCTGTTCTCGCAGGGGGTAGACTCACTACGAGACAAAGCGTTATTTGCCGTTATGCTTTACACCGCTTGTCGAGCTTCGGAAGCAGTGACCCTGCTCAAGCGTGATGTGTATGACTCCAGAGGAAAAGTTAGAAATAAAATCACTTTTCGCAAAGGGAATACAAAAAATAAACTGGCTACCCGCGCCATACCTGTAATTCAAGAATTGCGAATCAGGCTACAAGCATATCAACCGCGAGATGATTCACTGTGGCTATTTCCGGGAAATCCAGACCACTCCAGGGCGGGTAGCCACCTGCACCGAGATTCGGCACTGTGGATAGTACGAGTAGCTTGCCAACGAACCTCAATTGAGGGCGTAAGTTCACACAGTTTTCGTCGCACAGCACTCACAACCATGAGTAATGCCGGAATTCCCTTAAGAGTGATTCAGGAAATTTCTGGACATCGCACCTTGGATGAGCTTTACAAGTATTTGGAGGTAAAAGAAGAACAAATATTAGGAGCGGTATCATCGTTATCGCTGCTTGCCCCGGTTGAAGAAAACGACTTCGAGAAAACTGGGAAAGTCGAAGTGGTCAAAAAATCATTTCAGCAAAAGCATTAACTTCTTTTTATTCAAAAAACAAATTTGCAAGAGACAGCAGTACAGTCAACGTAATGTTGCTGTAATGAAAGGTAATAATTGGTAATAGTAAGCGGTCAGCTTTGATAATAGTTCAGCCCCCCTCCATAGGCAGCACCCCCTCAGAAAGCCAGTCATAAAACTGTGGAAATGCTTGGGCGATATCCGGCAATTCATCCGCCGCTACAGCCTCCAGTTCAAAAACCACCTCCCATCGCCAATCAGTAGTCCATCGCTTGAGGATTCCTTTGATAGCATCGGCTCCTTTGTCCATACCAGAGCGAAGCATTTCTACACAATGAAGTAGGGTAGTACGATCGCACTCGGAGGCTTCGGGGCAGGGGAGAGGGGGAGAGAGGGAGAAAGATTCTTGCCCCTCTCCCCCCCTGCCCCGAAGCCCCCCTGCTTCTTGAGAAGGCGTAGTATCCGCCCCCTCACAATGGGGGTTCCCTATACCATTTGTGGGGGGGGTGGATACGGGAACCCAAACAGGTTCAACCCCTTGTGAGGACTGTATTTGGGCGTAATCAGCCCGTCGCTGTTGACGGTGAGCGATAACTTGTAATGCAAAATCCAATTCGGATTTTGAAAGCGAGAACAATTTTACTTGTTGACCACGTTTTCCTTGTTTACGAAAATCTAAACTTAGTCCCAACTGCGCGACCAAAGTGGCCAACAGCCAAATTGGTTGACAGTCAGGCGGAACAGTAAAACCCAAAATTGCTTTGATGTGAGCAGCGCAATCGGTGGCTGTTGCTGTCATATTTAATAGATGTTCGTCGGCAGCTGTAATTTCTTCACCAACGACTAAACGCAAGAGAATGTGGTGTAATCCCAGGTTAAACCGAGCTAACCACTTGGCAGAATAATTCCCCCAATCTGTACAGAAAGGTAGTTCGTTCCGTTCAGCTAGGTCTTTAGCACTGACAAATGCCGGGGGCGCAGGGTAGTGTTTACCAGTGCGGGAGTCCTGGATGATGTAATCTGATGGTGAAAGGATGGACTCAAGGGATGCGATCGCACTTATTAACCGACCGCCGTTGTCTTTTTCCACCAGAGATTCTGTAACCTCCATACCGTAAGCATCGTGAATGCGGAACTTTTCACACTCGTAAGCTTCATCGGGCGAAAGGTAATCCTTATTTTGCCGTGCGCGGTACTCACTCCTTGAGATGGTATTGGCCTTAGTCACAGCATGATGATGAGCAGCATCCAGGGCATCAGCCGCATATTTTAAGGATTCCCAAGCCTCAACATCAATATGATCTCCGGTCGGTACGATAGTATTGCCCATGTCTGATAATAGCGATCTCAGGTCAGCACGTAAATTATTAATTGACTGATGACGAGAAGCTTGAATTTGACAGTAAGCGTCTAAAGCCCAATCTTTCTCAACCCCGCGCTTGCCTGTTTCACGGTCGATTTTGATTAAGAAAGCAGTAATTTCATTAGTTTGAAGTAGCCTTTCCTTGATTTTGGTGGGGTTGGTTTCTTTGTAACCGAAGGGTGGTTTGGAGGCAACCCAAACATGAATCGGCACTTTCGGACGGTAACGCCACAGCTGTTGAGCGCATTCGGTAGCGGTTTGACTCACGGCATGGAAGACACCGAATACTAAATCAAAATGATACTCTGAGATGTCTACACCAGTACCCAGACTAGGCGAAGTTAGAAGCACATCTAGATTTTTGACAGCGTTAGTAATATCTTTAATGAACGCCACATTCTCATCACTGCCGGAATTGTCGGAATGTACAGACCAAATTCGTAAAGATTTATGATTCTGGGGGTGAGTTAATTTTGGAGATTGAGAATCGTTTGGGTCAGTGGCGGCGATGGTGGAAATATTTTGATGCTCAGACTCTAAAATTTGTACACTTAAGGATTTCTCAAGTTTCTTGATGAACCGCTTAGAATCCGAAACTACCATGACTTTTTGGCCCATCATGATGGCCGCTGAAATCTGAGCCACCAACGCCGAAGAATCCATCCCCTCATACCAATAGATGGTACGCTCTCCATTATTCCATTCGTTTTTGATAATGTATGGTTGTTCCCCTGGTGGCCGCATAGCCATGAAAAAATCGATAGTGATGTCATCCATGTGTGCGTCAGCGATGACAACCAAGGGCGCATTGTAGACAATATGTTGTAATACTTCCAGTATAATGGCACGATGTTCCTTGCAAGTATTACTGTGCAGTAGGTGTGTGAGGTATTGGCAAGCTTCATCAATAAATATGCAGCCATATTGTAGTGCCTGGGTGTTTAATTTGTATAAACTGTCGATAGTAATGCTGAGTGCGAGCGCAGCAGTCATACCTGTGTAACCAAGGTCAGAATACATCAAGGTTTTCAGGCGTTCAGCCAAATTCTTCAGCAGATTCACCCGATGCCCGTTGTTGAGAAATTTTTGGTCAGGGTAAGCATCACGCCACCGTCGCATGAGTTCAGTTTTACCAGTACCCATGTCAGAAATTAGCACTACCAGTCCAGTTCGGGGGAATACAACATTATATAGTTGTTGATTGTGCCTTAACTTCTTGAGTTTGTACCTGACTTTTCCGCGATCGCCTGGGGATATTTCCTCTACTGGTTCTGTTTGTGGTAGAAAATCAAAAAGTTCAGGTTGTTTTTGGGTGAGTACTAAGCATGGTGTTTCCTGTGGTGCTTCATTTCCTACCAAAACCGCATCCGACAAGTACTTTGTGTCAACAATCACATCTGGCTTGTATTTTCTCAGTCCCCGGTGTTTGATGAGGAACGAGTGTTGGTAGTCTTTGAGCGACATTGCATCCGCCGCGAGCGCCGTTAGTAGTGCCAACGCATCATCACCCCGCGCTACTACAAAATCATCCACACCTTTTTCGGGGCCTGGCAATAGTGCCACTTCACAAGTACAGCCAGCCGCCTCAATTGCTTTTCCTGTGCGGATTGTAGCTTGATAAACTGACCAGCGAGTTTTCGGTTTGGTTTCGTAGTCAAACAGAATTTGAAACTTGCGTCCCCTTTGGGCTAATGGTACTAAGTCAGGATGCAGTCTTTCGTCAAAATCTTTGCGTCCCACTCGACCATTCCAGATCCCTGGTAGTGCGATCGCTACAAATCCTAAACTAAGTAAACAGGCGGCTTTTTTCTCTCCCTCGCACAGAATTACAGGGATTTGGGGATTTCGCTGTACCCACTCCCAGAAGGAGAGTGGAGTCAGTCTATCTTGTAATCGCAGCGCCAGAGGGCAGTGGTAGCGTTTGATATTGTAACGTTTTGCAACCAAATCCCAAATACAATCGGGAATATCAAAGTAGGTGACGCGGTTTGGTACTTTTGGTGGAGATTCGTACTTGACTGGTTTACCTTTTTCCCAGTCAATTCGGGGTTGGGTGGGTTTCAGTCGCCCCCACTCCATTGGTTGCCAGTTTTGTTGCGGGTCTAGTCCGCTAATCCACATTCCCCCGGACATTAAATGCAGATAGGTTTTCAAGAAACCGTCTGTCACCCTTCCGGCATTTTTCCTGGGGATCGCTTTTGAGATGAACAGATAATCGTAGACGGTTTCGCCTTCGATATGCCTGAAATTCCGGGCGATGATCTTAGGATGAATCGCACTGCCCACCGCTAACTCATGATACTCGGCGGCGGTAACTGTGGAATATTCAGTTGGGGTTTGGCTCATGAAATGCAGCCCCCAACACTGTTTGAGTAAATACTGGAGTTTAGCTTTGCTACATAGCGGTCGTGTTTCCGCCTCAATTCCTGATTGCTACGCCCACTGTATTCTGTAAAAAGAATATGGGTACTGAAAATTTCTCCAGTTTCTAAGATTGCGCCAAAGACAAAATCTTGTTCTGGAGAAACCAGCAGCAACACTTCAGCTTCTGGGTGTAAGTCCTTTACTGTGTTCGTTAGTTGATTGTGTTTGATTAAGATTTGCCTGTAGTCATTTGTATTATCTGCAATGATGGCTACTGCTTTATCAGATATGTGCGTATTGCTGAGACTATGCCAGAACCATTTGATGGGTTGCAAAACCCTTGCTCTTGCTAAGACGTTTTGAAAACGCGTTTCTACAAAAGAAGCAATCAGTAGTTCTTTCCAAGCTTCTAATGCAAAATGTTCGGGGTGTGGTGCAGTTACAACTCCCGACAACTTCACCCTGCTACCTTCTGGGGCTGGGCGATCATTACTTTTCATGGTATTCCCCTGATTCTTGGTTTACAAGGTTCAGAGGGGGCTATCAATCGATTCGCAATTCGCAATTCGCAATTGGCTTAATCGCGCTACTAAATGTCAAGCCTAAATGCACCAATCTTAAAATTTTTACTAGAACACAAAAATTTTTGGAGGAAGTCAACAAAACTTCTTCCAGAGAGGCTATAATCGGCATAACAAAGCAGCGTGGTATCTTTAGACAAGTCAGTGGTTTTTAGTCGGCAAACTTTCCGCCACTTTCTTTGTCGTCACGAGATCAACCCCGCTCTGAAATTATTCAGTTTTCTAACTTTTGGGCAAAGCGTTACTCCCTAGTGCGTTTTGCCCTTTAAATTTTATTTTGTATCGTTTTTACCCCCATACTTGCTCCTTCTTTTGAATAGCCTGATCTTACAAAACTTCGGCTCTTTTGGGATCTAATTGGATTGCGATTGTTGAGTTTCGTTACCTCCTTTGTGTTTAGTGTGGGGTTTTTCTCAAGCAGACCTTGGCGTTGATTCAGCCTTGGGTTAGCGCTCGAAAACTTGTATGTTGGGTTCGTGCTGGAAAATCATACTCTGTTAACTGACCGAATATTCTAGTAATCGCTAGTTAGGATGCGATCGCTAAATTAGGTGAAGCTTCAGATGTATGCACTAGCCCTAGTGGGTCAGTCTTTATATATTTTTTTACTACTGGTTGAAGATTAAACCAAGTTTCTTTTGTTGATTCATCTTTACCAGTTTCGATCAAGGAAAGCCTTTCGAGGTTTTCTATAGCAGCAATCAATTCTGAGGTTGACACAGACAAATTGACAAGCTTCAACTTTTCCAATAATTTTGAAAAACTAATAGGCTGACAAGTCAAGAATAATTCTTCTGCAATGCAGAGCATAATCTGTCGTTGAATATTACTTAAGATTTGTCCAAACATCTCATTAAGTATTGAGTGAAGTTCTGTACTAATGAGTGTGGTTTTAGCCTCCAAGAATTTTCTTGCACTCCCGCAAAAAAAACGCTCAATCCTCTTGCTCACCGCTTTTAGTTCTTGCGGGTTTCCATAGTAGGTTGCGATCAAATCTTTGCAATCTTCTTCATTTTTTAATCCTAACTTGAATAAAAGCTGTTTTGCTGCTTTCACATCTAATCCATTAACTTTTAAAGTTTTAATGTTATAAGGCTTGTTTTTTGCTAAGATATCTATCTCATCAATCAGTATTCTACTGGTTAAAAGCAAACAACTATTATGATTTTCTTCTATTAAACGGTTTAAAAAAGTTCCGTATTCTAGCCTTTGTATAAAATTATTTCCCTTAAACAAAGCCTCAAACCCATCAAGTACTAAGAGACATCGACGTGATTGCAACTGTTTGAGCAAAACGGAAATCATTCCGTGAGTCAACGGAGATGTTACTAACTCAGTATCTAGTGGATCTTTGGTTAGACTTACTAAGTCAACTATCAAGTCATGGAGCAAAGGAGCATGAGATACTGATTTCCAGATTACAAGTTCAAATCTGGGTTGAGATTCCATACAAAGTTCTGATATCAATTTGGCTGCTAAGGCACTTTTCCCAACCCCAGGCATTCCCACCAATGATATGCAACGATGTTCAGCTATCAATAGCTTTAAGTGTGCCAACTCCTTAGAACGCCCATAAAAATTGGGTATTTCCGGTAGTATTCCTAAAACTGGGACTGCTTCATCGGAAGGAGATTCAAGGAAAGCCGACTCCTCCATAGGAGTTTGAATATTATACTTTTTGTTGAGTTGCGCCAAGAAATACCATAGTCTTTTCTTTCCTACGCGCTCACTACCTTCTCCTCCCAGGACTTCTGAAAGCAAGTCCCACAATTGAGGGGCAACACACCTTTGTAAGTAATTGACAGCAAAGGATGTTTGGCTTGCTATCTCTTCATAATCTAAGTTGTTCAGCGATCCCAAAATTACGGCGAGTTCAGCATTGGTTAAACCTTTGCCTCTCTTAGCAAATACCAAGTCATTTACTACAACCAAAGAAAATTCAAAAGCTCGTGGTACTGGAATCAAAGGCTGAGAACCATGATCCTCCAGAACAGAGAAAGAATCCAACTCGCTGTTAATCGCTGTATTCATACAGGGATGGCTTAGATTTTGAGAATATCATACTAGATTTTCCCCTATATGATCATTTATTTCAAAAAAAGTATGTAAATAGCAGTAAATACATAATAATGGTAAGGCTAAAACCTTTCTCTATAAGCTCTGATAAGGGTTTTTACTATTCCATGCCCGTTACTATGATTAAAAAACTGGAATCCTTAAAAAAAGTATGACTAGCAGCAAGGATGCTAGTCGATTATTCGCAACGTTTAAGAGCAGAATAATGTAATACTTGAAAAACTCCAAAAACTCTCGAACATAAAAAGAAAATAGCATAGATTAAGAATGATAAATCTTGTCCGTGCTGAGAGCTTACGACTTGCCCAAGCAAATGTCATACTGCATCAATCCTCTTTGTGAACAGCGCCAAAATCCTGACAGTGCGGAAATTTGCCTTTCTTGCGGAACTCCACTCATAATTAGGGATCGTATTCGTTTACTTAAACCCTTAAAAGAGCTTACTTATGATCCAGAGGACTGCTTTGAAGTTTTTGAGGTAGATGATACTGGTGCTGGTGGTGCTGGAACAAAGAGCAATAAAGTTCCTAAGCGGCGAGTCATGAAAGTTTTGAAGTGGAATTCCGAGCGTTATCGCGGGATGATCGAGCGAGAATCCCTGGCTTTAAAATTAATCAAGCACCCAAACATCCCTGAAAGTGGACTTGATGATTTTTTCTTTTTCACACCGAATAAAAGCATCTTGGAACTACGATGCTTGGTGATGGACAAAATTGAGGGAGAAGATTTAGAAAAGTGGATTAAAAGTCATGAAAAAATTTCTCAATCAGTTGCAATGCAATGGATAAAGCAGTTGGTTCAAATTTTGGATATAGTGCATCGCAATGAATTTTTCCACAGAGACATTAAACCTGCAAATATAATGCTTCGGACGGACGGACAATTAGTATTAATTGATTTTGGAAGCGTCAGAAGAATAACGGGGACTTATTTAGCTAAAATTGGTGCAACTGGAGGCACTGATACGAAGATAGGGCAGTATGAAATCACTTCTATAATTTCTCATTATTACAGTCCACCAGAACAGATTCATGGTAAAGCGGTTCCTCAGTCGGATTTTTATGCTTTAGGCCGTACTTTTATAAGGTTAGTAACTGGTACTTCCTTGGTAAACTTACCAATAGACGAAAAAGCGGAAAGACTGCTTTGGAGAAAACATGCGCCACAGATTGATAAACCCTTCGCTGATCTAATAGATGATCTAGTGAATCCTGTAGTGGCAAAGCGTCCAATGTCTACCGAGAATATTTTACAGAGATTAGAAAAACTTCCCGGACAAAGCAAAATTCATCAAATAGCTACCTCGCCATTATTTAGAGTTGGCACAGTTGTCGCAGGTCTGTTAATAATTTTAGGTTTAGGCTATGTATCTCTACCAGTAGCAGCGAGTTATTTTTTAGAGAAAGGAAAGAAAGCTCAAAAAGAAAATAGATTGGCGGAAGCTGAAGAAAAGTTTCAACTAGCGGTTTGGCTGTATCCTAATACAAGCAGTTCAGTTTCTCAATTTTGGGTAGACCAAGCAAACAATAGAAATAACTCTCCAGAAATATCTAGAAAATACTATGAACTAGCTATTAAATATAATTCTAAAAATGATGTTGCTTATAATAATCTAGCATTAGTATGCCAGCAACTGCGTGATATTGAATGTGTAGAGAAAAGTTATCAAGTGCTATTTAAAATAGCTCCAAACTCCTGGGAAGGACATTATGGGCTAGGAATTTTTTATGACGATTACGGAAAGTATGACTTAGCAAAAAAAGAATATAAAAGAGCTATACAAATTAGTAGTCAAGCCGTACATGCTATTAACAATTTATCGAGATTAAAAAATCTAAGTGGAGATTATAGTACAGCAGCTACTTTAGCTTTACAAGGATTAGAAAGAACTCAGGATGTTGATATTCAAACAACTTTATATAAAAATCTAGGATGGGCAAAGTTAGAACAGAAGCATTATGATGAAGCCAAAACTTATTTAGAAAAATCAATAAAACTAAATCCCAGTGCAGATGCTTATTGTTTGTTGGCACAAGTGCAAGAAAAAAAAGGTAAAACTCAAGATGCACGGCTTTCTTGGGAAGCTTGTTTGTTAGCAGCATCAAGCTCTCCAGAAGTTCAAGGATGGCGGCAAAAATTACTAGATCGCGTTTTAGGAACTTTTGTACCTAAGTCACCACCTTAAAGGTTTAATTTTTCTTTGATTTCAGGTAAGCTATCTGTTATGAGTAGCTAAACGAGAATTCTTCATGTTATTCAAGCTATTTATCCAAAAAATTGTCAAAATAAAAATTTTATTAATGGCAGCACTAGTGTTGCTAATTCCATATAGTTATACGGCATGGGGGCAGCCAAAATCAGCGACAAAGCGTTTGTGTGCAAATCCTATCATGAGAGTCTATAGCGAGGGAGATTCTTATTTGCCAATTGGTAGTTTACTTTGCGAAGGAGACCGCATCCATCCTATAAATAACGGTGGTAAGGTCGACGTTTTATGCTTTTTAAATCAAAAATTCGTACAACTACCAAGTGGTTCAATAACATCTGACAAGTGTCAGGAACCGACAGCCAATACAGAGAAAAAATGCACATTTCAAACTCTAATAAACTGTCCTAAAACTAGAGGGGATGGAGAAAATAAAAACACACCAATTGTCCTTAGTCCTTACGGTAATGTTTTACTCGACCGAAGACCTATATTTTCATGGTATCCAGTTCCAGGGGCTACCAGTTACAAAGTTTATCTGACTGCCTATAATTTAGATTGGCAAGCAGCAACAAGTAATACCAGACTACCATATCCACAAGGTCAACAAGAATTACAGTATGGCATTGCATATAAATTTAGTGTACTTGTCTTACAAGGTGAAGAAGTTGTTGGTTCTGCTTCATCAGTAATATACGTTCCGCCAGAAAATCAAGTACAAGACATACTTGAAAAAGTTAAGAAAGTTAATGCTTTAGCTTTGCCAGCAGATGAAGCTGCTTATCTAGATTTAGATACAGTATATATGTCCAAAGGTCTCTTGAACGAGACAATTGAAAACATGAATGCGCGAATAGCGAATGGTAGCCAAAATCCAACTCTTTATCGAGTCTTAGGCGATCGCTATTTGCAGGCATGGTTGCCACAAGAAGCCAAACGTGCATACACAAAAGCAATTGAGTTGGCACAAAGCTCTGGTAATATCTCGGAGATGGTTATTGCTCAGGATCGCTTGGCAAAGTTAATAGAATCTTACAGCCAACTGCCAACAAGAATAAATGCAGCCCAGTAGTAAGGATGAGCATATTCGGGATTGTCCAGTAAACTCAGTTGAGCTTGGCGCAGTGCTTCAGCTTTGGAAGCACCATTTTTTAATCCTTGGTAAAATTCTTTCATCAATTCAGTTGTAGAGACGCTATCTACCAACCACAAAGATGCGACTATACTTCGCGCTCCAGCTTGAGCCGCCACACCAGCAATCCCCAGTACCGAACGCTTATTACCTTTGGCGGTTTGACAGGCACTTAAAACTAATAGTTCAATGGGGTTTTGATTGTTTTGGATTTTTAGCCAACCGTTAAACTCTCTAATATTAATTGGTTTATCCCAAGCTAGTAGAACTGTCCGGTCAGGATCGGAACTGAACTGTCCGTGAGTAGTGACATGAACAACAGGAAAATAACCTTTGGTTAATTCTGCCTGAAAACGCTGACTAGTAAATTTTTCGTTGACTAGTTTAACTGAAGATTTAGTTTGCTTGCTGATATCTGCTACTTCCTTTTCTACTTCTGGTAAAGGTTGTAAGTTGTCAGGAACATTTGGAGCAGAAAAACTGGGGCTGGTTTTAGATAGTCCAGCGATTAGGGCTTTTGAGTGTTGTTCTGATAAAGATTTTAGAGGTCGAATTTTAGAGCCGAGTGTTTCTGCAATGCTGTAGTGCTTGATTAAATAATCCTTGCCATCGTGTAAAATACCCATTGGGAGGCTCTGAAAAGATGTATCCAAGGTAAATACTAATGTTCCTGATAAAGGTAAGTACTGTTTGATAGGTGCAATCAGTAAATCATAAAGAGCTTGAGACTCTGCTAAAACTAATTCTTTTTGAATAAAGATAGATTTTTCATCTTGTAAAAATACTAATAAATTATTAATATGTTCTTGCACTAATTCTGACTTAGTAATGTAATAATTAAAAGAGTTATTAGATGATTGAACAATTGTTAATACTAAATCATCTAAATCAATAATATTGATACTTGTACTACTGCTAGGGATTTTAAGTTCATCTAACGATACTAAGTGTAACTGGTTACACTTGAGAAAATTCTCTAGTTGTGCTATTTGAAGTTGATCGTTTATTTTCTTTATTTGTTTTAAATTAGGCACTTTTTCATTTAATAACAGTCGCATATAATTTCGGTATATGGGTTCGACTGTTTCTTGGAAGGAAAACTGCAAATCTGCATTTAATGAGGATAAATTACTTCTAATTTTAGTAATACTCTTAATCGATGCTTCGTAATACTGAATAGCCTTTTTATCTTGTCCCTTTTTCTTGTATAGATTGCTTAATTGTGTTTGCCACTTGTATGATAATTCTAAATCATTAATTGACTGTGCTATATTCAGAGCATTTAACAAATATGTTTCTGCTTCTTGGGAATTTAAGTTTGCCAGAATTCCCAAACAGTAAGATTGCATCCGTCGCTCATTTATGCTTTTAGCTAATTTCCAAGCTGATTGGGCAAAATCAACAGCAACATTATGTAACCTTTCATCGGGAATTTGAGCAAGACTATTAGCTAAATTCACCTGAAAATAAATAGATTGATTAATAGGTAATTGAGAAAATAATGCAGATTCTTGGACAATTATTTTGATTAAGGATTGAGTCTGTTGCTGAATTTGAGATTGTGTTGAAGCTAAATCAATTCTTCCTGAAGCGATGGCTAGATTTAGCCATTTATCAAAATCAGTTAGGAGAATTAAGCTGTTTAATAAAGATGGGATTTTTTGGAGTATACTAATCGTTTTATCATTATTTATTTGTTGATATATTGCCCAAGTATCTAAAGCTTGCTTTACAAGAAGATTAGATGTTTTTTCCTGAAAGTTTGATTCTTCTATTTCCGAATATTTATTTCTAATTTGTTCGTAGATAGTCTGTTCTGTGCTTGCTAAAGAGAGTAATATTGTATTAGCATCCGAATCAGGCACTTGTTTTGCAAGTAATATAGTTTTTTGTAAAACTATTTTTGACTCTGAAAGCTTACCTAACTGACGTAGAACGTCACCTAAGCTGTGCAATCCTAATAAATTGACTGGTGTTAACTTCGGTTGATCGAGGATTAACCAACGATTATGTGTGGAATCAGCCGATATCTGTGGATCACAAATCCAATCCTCTGCAACAAACTTTAGAGCTTCTAGCAAAGTCTTGCAAGCACGGGGATACATGCCTAAAGTTTGTAGAGCTAGATTTTGATTAATTAAGCTTCCTGTGATACCTTCCTCATAGTTTAGCCTTTGATAAATCTTGGTGGCTTTTCTAAAACTATCAAGAGCTTCTGTTGCTTGCCCTTGGTTCAATTGTTTATTACCTTTGTTCGTCAAGTATTGTGCTTGCTCGTGCTGTATTTCCTTGGTTGTGGCAAATACTGTGATTAGAAATGGTTGGCTAATAGTAATAGATAACCCTAAGATACCTATCAACAAATACTTAAACAAATGCCGAAGTCTAATCATGGTGCTGTGGAAAGTTTTGGATTACATGAACTATTAGACAAAATCGTATTAACTGTTGTGTTATCTGCGATTAAAGTAACTGTGCCATCTGGGTTAAATTGCCAGCCTTGAGCAGGAATTATTTGAGTAGTTGATATCTTTGGTTGAACGAAATGATTGGTAGTTGGGATTAGGTTAGGATTTCCGTGCCAACTAGGAGTTGCGCTGACAGAATCTAAAGGATTAGGTGGTAATCCACCTGTGCCAGTAATTACAAATTTATTTTCTGATGCTGATTCTCCTGAACGCCCCTGGCAGACTGAGGCAATTTCTGGAGTTGGCGTGGGCAAATTTACCTGAACATTAGCTGGCTCTAATTGACTAAAGTAGTTTATATTAACAGTACCGTTAATGCCTTGCTGCGAGGCGGCAGTAATTAGACTATCTCTAGAAAAGAAGAGTCCTTGAGTATTGATGGTGATATTACCGCCTCTGCCCTCAAAAGCATCTGCTGTAATGCGGTTGTTGTTGAAACCGACGATGACATCTGCATTGATATTGATATTACCGCCGTTGCCAGAAGTGCCTTGTTGACCTGCGGTGGAGGAGATTTTGCCGTTGTTTAGTTGAAGAATGTTTGATCTAAGGGCGATATTTCCTCCTTCTGCGATCTCGGTAGTGGCGCTTATGCCTCCACCATTGGAGATGTTGATTGTATTGGCTGTAATATTGATGTTTCCGGCGTTGCCAGTCCCTTCATTGCGAACAGCAACTAATCCGCCATTATTAATACTTAAATTTGCAGTATTGACTGTCACGCTTCCAGCATTTCCAGTTGGTACTGGAGGAATTCTAAGTTGCTGCTGCAATGGAGAGGCCAAAACGAGTGCTGATGAGTCAATTAGGCTAGGAGTTGGGGAACCAGGGACTATACCATCAACCAATATAGAATTAGAAGAATTGACAGTAACACTTCCTGCATCTCCAGACGAAGTAGTGGAAGAATCTATCGCTCCACCATTTTCCAGGCGCACTCTTGATGAATTAATTACTACTTGACCTGCATTGCCACTGCTAAAAGTTGCCGCATTAATACTACTAGGAGTTAATAAACTAGGTACAACACCGCTAAGAGCAATATCAGTAGCATTAATGAATACGTTTCCTCCTGATCCATTGCCGAAAGTAGCAGAGCCTACTTGAATCCCATTGATTCCAATTAATTGGTTTGTGGAGATAGTAAGACTACCTGCGTCTCCGCCCCCAAAAGATGCGGCGCTGATATTACTAAAAAGATTGGGAAACGCTTGTGCAAATCCAACGACTTGTATCGATTCAGAGGCATTAATTGTGGAATTACCGCCTCTTCCTGTACCGAAAGTTCGGGGAAGGATCTGTCCGCCGTTTTCAACGATAATTTTTTTGGCGGAAACTTCAATATCTCCACCATTGCCATTGGTTAGGGTTTCAGTAAGTAGTGTGCTGACAATTCTCCCATCGGGCGAAGTTCCGGTTACTTTTAAAAGATCAGCATTCACCTTGATTCCACCTGATGACTGCCCACCTTGATTTTGGATAAAAACTGCTGAGCCTTCACTAATGCTGATTGTCTGCCCTTGTACTTGGATGGAACCACTAGGAGCGCCACTCGTGTTTAATAAAGCTTGCCGGGATAGCTGAATCTCTTGGAAGTTTTGTGCTTCTTTGTAATCTAAGCTCCAATCAGCCCCGATAGTAACTAACCCACTACCGACACTCCCCAATTCAATACGTCCAGCCTGCAAAATACCACCATCTAAAATAACATTACCCCCTACCAGAGATAAAGTTTTCCCTGGTTGCACTTGTAATCCTAACGAATTATTTAGTCCCAATATTGGTGCAAATATAGGATTTAATAGTGTATGTCCTGGGCCTTGCACTTCTATTGTGCCAGCAGGATGACTTTCAAAGTTTAAGCCAATGGGTGAAGTGATCGTTAGCAAAGGTAGAGAATTTTGTGGAACAGTAGCACTAAAGAAGGTACCATCTGCAAATTTAATAGTATTAGCTGTGGATGCCAAAAATGAACCGCTAACATTTAATCGAGCATTTTGACCAAAGATGAAGCCACTGGGATTAATCAAAAATAAATTAGCTGTTCCATTAGTTTGGATTAACCCGTTAATATTAGAAATCTGTCCACCAGTAACGCGAGTAATTATATTTTCAATGTTTAAGCCGTTATTAAAAAAAACTGTGTTTTTAACAGAGAAGTTTTGAAAACTATGAAATAAATTAGTACCCCGTGTAGCTCCCCCAGATATTGTATTGCCTCCAAAATTTTGTGTAACGACAGAACTTTCAGACCCCAGTGTATTATCTGGAACAATTTGAGCCAAAACGGGGCTATTAATTAAATAGGTTAAAACACAGAAAATCACTATTTTTTCCATATCTAGCCAAATGAAGCTTGCAAAACTCCCAAAATAGTTGGGATGTCAAAACTATCAATTCCTTGTGCTAATCCAGTAATATTACACACGCAAGTTTCACAATCAATTTCATCTCTTAAAACACATTTTCCTACATTCTGCCCTTCAAAATTTAGGCTTTCAACTCGCTTTGCTACTGAACATGAAGAGGAATCATAGATAATGTACCTCTCATCGAATAAGAATTCATTAACTTTAGGTTGATTAAATGGAAATAATTCCCAGCCATATTTATCGGCGCAAGATTCAATTAGCTTTTTAAGTTTATGTCTATCTTGGATTTGGAGAGTAATGGGGTCACTTTTATCTTTTGTAGCAGCACCAGAAACAACAATACCTCGCAATTTTTTGACATCTTTTAGCAGCCACTCAACAGTATCAACGAAGTATTCTATTGATTGTCGTGTGAGAGTTATATGTACATAAGCTCCACGCGCTGATTCATTGATATTTCTAACAATTGCCGCAGCCATTCCTTTTAAATCTCCGTAACGGCTTTTAGCAAAAAAACCTAAAGGGTCTCTGGATTGGTTGTGATATTCGGGAGTACCGTCAATGCTGACAAAAACAACAGCTGAGTTGGGAAGATTAGGGAGTTTAGCTGCACCGTTGGTAACAACCCAGACTACAGGGAATAATTCAGCCGCCCTCTGCATTGCCTTCGGAGCTAAGGCTGTTTCTCCGCCCACAACTGTAACGTGAACAATACCTTGTTTATAAAGTTTTTCTAATGTCTCAAAAACTTGTTTTTCTTTTTGGCGATGTTCTTCTGGAGATAATTGTAGATATCCATGTATACGTTTCTTTTGATCCCAATCGGAAGGATAAACGTAGCAATAATGACATCCAGCATTACAGCGATCTGTAACTTCTACAGAAGCAGCAAATTTAGTTCTAGTTTGCAGAAGTAAATGTGAAGCAACGGTAGCACTAGCTGTTAGAATGGCACTGAATCTCTCCAATCTTTCAGATAAAGTATATGGAGGTTTATACGGAGAAAAGTAGTTGTTCATACTTAAAATAGAGATTCATAATTAGCAGTTAACCAATATCTAATGTTTCACGTTAAATATTAGTTAATAAATGGAAGAGAAAGGGATATTCATAAATATTTTATAAAGACTTTAACATATTTTTAGATAATAGCAACATTGATAATTCTAAAATTAAATCATATTTAAATTACTTGTGTATTTAGTTAGAAATGAGTGAATAGTCAATATATCTAACTTTAGGTTTACTGATAAATGCTAGTAAATAATAGGCAATGCTATTTTTAAAATGAATTACTATTTCTAGTAGAAAAAATTACCGAATTTTTAGTATTTCATGAATTCTACAAAAGCATTAAAAAATCTCTTTCGGAAATAGGATAAACGGAATTTAGCTTTAAGCGAGCTTGGTAAAGCCTCAAAATTAACAGGTTGAAATCCTCTTTTAACATAAAATTGTTTTAATTCTTTTTTAAGACATTTTAGATATAAAGGTTGAGTCGCTTGAGTAATTAAATTGGCTATTAAGAAAGCACCTAGCCCTTGATTTCTAAAATTTGGCACTACATATAAACTGCCTAGTTCTTGTGCGAGATGAAAATTTCGTAATTGTCCAAATGCCACTAAATGACCGCAATGTTCAATTACCCAAAATTTCTGCCAGTTGAGTTGTGTCGGATCAAGCCTTGCTTTAAAAATTAAAAATGCAATTAACCAAAAGTCAACGGGCTTGGCTTTCCTCAAAATATACTCATGTGGTAACGAAAAATTAAACCGAGTCATTTAATATTTGAAAACCACTTGACTACCAAAAAATAAACTAATTACTAGAATTTCAAACAATGGAAATTTTTACAACCAAAAATCCTGATTTTAAGGCTGAACTTAAGAACAATTACTTGTCAAGCAGATATGATGCGTAGACGCTTGCGGCTTGTCGTAGACATCGCTCAATTATTGATGATACTTAAGTTTTGATATATTCGTTATTTTTTTGTATTCAAGGAATAAAATAAAACAACTATTGATATTATTTATGGTTACGGTTGAGTAATGCGACAACTACGGCCATCTACAAGCACCGTAGCTATTGCAACTATCCAAAGATAGATTATCAATCACAAAAACCATCAACCCGCAAATCCCGCCAGACATCAGAAACCTGCCAGCCGGAGTTGCCCACAGATTGAACCGGAGGATTGTCTAACAACGGGATATAGCTAGGTTGAGGCTCTGGGGCGGTTACGGGTACAGGTTGCTCTACTACAGGTGGAGAAAGATTGGCTGTCCCAGCAGCTTGAAGAATTTGGTCTTCAGCGTCTTCAATTTCTTTCATCTGTCTGAGGGTAAGTTTGTCAGATTTTTTGATGATTTTCACGCCTGTTAAAAATTGTAAAAAGTGATGGTGAAAAAGAACTAATTGCCATAATGAAACCAGAAGCTGCTAGAGCGTTTCAAGCAACTTGAGAAAGAGACGAAAGAGCTATGGTGGAATTGAGTCCAAAAATTGTACAGAACAAATAGAATACAGCAATTTTGTGGAAAATACGAGTAGTCGTCGAGTCCCAAGTTTTTCCTGTGCAGAGATGACAAATAACAGTAGAAATGTACTAGCTATTGAAGAAAATCCAAATTAAACACATTGCCATAGCCAACAGTAATGCAAAGATATAAGAAGCATTGAAAAACCCCAACCTCAATCAAGGGTTGGGGGTAAATAATAAACGTTAATCCCATGATGGCACAAGTGAATACCAGAAACACCACCAAAAGGCCGGAGGTGGGAAGATGACTCCTACTCCTCCTCGCAAGAAGACAGCCGCCGCTTCTCCAAAGCCAACAAGAAAACATCCTAAGCAGGAACAAGCAGATGTGGTTACTGTTGAGGTGGCGGCGGTAGAAGTGTCAGAGCTAACCCAAGAGGAGCAGCGCGATCGCCTGCTGTTAGAGCAGAAAGTAGAAACAGCGTTTTATGCGGCAGGGAAAGCGCTTATGGAATTGCGCGTTCGTCGACTTTATCGTTCAACCCACAAAACATTTGAGGAGTATTGCCGCGATCGCTTTGGTTACAGTCGTGATGCTGTCTACTTGAAGATGTCAGCTACTTCAGTGTATGAGAATATTCAGAAATATTTGCCGACCATTGGTCGGCAAATTCCTCTACCAAGTAGTGAGCGTCAATTACGTTCCGTTGCCAAAGCAGAGCTAGAACCTGCCCAACAAGCGACGGTTTGGCAACAAGCAGTCCAAGAAGCTGGTGGAAAAATCCCATCTGGTCGCATAGTCCAAAGTGTTGTAGACAAAATTCGAGAGCGCACAAAAATACCAAATCCCTTTCGAGAGGGAGAAATCTGCATTCTTGTCCCAAAAGACAATCCCGACTTGCGGGGTAAAGGTGGTTGCTGGGGTGTCATCACTCACGTTGGTGATTACAGTTGCACAGTCCAAACTTGGGACGGTGACTATACCGTAAAGATAGAACATTTGAAATCGCTGGAATTACTGGATAACGACTGCAAGTTTATGCAACAGTTATGTCTGCGATTGCGGCAGTTGAATGCAGTGGCCAACCGCGACAAGGCTGTGGGTTGGCTGTTGCAGGGATTGGGGAAGCAGGCTAAACCGTATCTGTCAGCGTTGCAGGCGAGGTTGTTGGGGGTGGTGGAACGGGAGTATGGGCTTGATAGGAAGCAGAAGAAATGAGGCTCTTATTATTGGTCATAAGTTAAGGTTGTAAAGCAGTTGTCAATAGGATCTCAGAAGGTGCTTGAAAGAAAAATTCAGGTGTGCCTCGCTGCTTCTTAGTTGGCTTTTGCTACTATCAGTAAATACCACATTCAACAGTAACTTCTTCACTAACTTAGGTAGAGATAAGGTTGTCAAAGAAGCATTTAAGCGAGGATGATGCAGTAGGGTGATATTAACCACATATATTGCCAACAGTGCAAAGCAATCTACAATGGCTCGATGGAGCTTGTTTTTTCGTGAGTTATATTCAACTTGGCAACCAGTTTCTTAGTGCCGCAGAAGCTTTGACACTGCTGGCGAGTTATCAAATGCTACCGCAATTGTGCCGTTGGTTGATTGTGGAAAAGGAGATCGCATCGATAAATCTGACTCAAGCAGAAAAAACTTGTGCCATAGAGCAGTTTTATCAGAAAAACCAAATGTTAACTCCAGATGCAATAGCGTCAACCCTCAAGCATTACGCTATGAACCAGGCACAACTAGAAGCCCTTGCTACAAGAGAAGTGAAAATAGAAAAATATAAAGTAGCGACTTGGGGAACAAAACTAGAGTCATATTTTTTACAGCACAAGTCTCAACTAGATCAGGTTATCTATTCTTTAATTCGGGTATCAGACCCAGAAGTGGCACAAGAACTGTATTTTCGCATCAAAGCGGGAGAACAAACATTTGCAGAATGTGCCTCCAGATACTCACAAGGACAAGAAGCCCAAACAGGAGGATTGTTAGGCCCTGTACCAATCAGCCAACCTCACCCAGAAATCGCCCAAAAATTGGCACTCTCTCAACCAGGGCAGTTGTGGCCGCCAATGCGATTGGATAACTGGGTGGTGATCGTCAGATTAGAAAAACTCCTCAACGCACAACTAGATGATGCTATGCGCTCTGCCCTGCTCAACCACTTTTTTGAGACTTGGCTAAAAGAACAAATGGAAAAAACTCCATTGAAAGTTTATGAAGATGCACCTACCCCCACGTTAGTAACAAAATGAAATCCAGCACAGCCACAATTCAAGAGTTCCTAACTAGCGTTCCCCCATTTGACCAACTGGACATTACTACAATTGAGGAAATTGCCACAAAGTTAGAACCCTTACGCTACAGGATGGGACAAGCAATTATTGTGCGAGAAACCTTGCCAGCAAGAGTAGCCATTCTCTATCAAGGTCAAGCTCGTTTATTAGGATATGCACCTGGAGTTAATGCACCAGATACCCTAGAATTACTGAAACCAGGGTCAATCTTAGGCTGGACAAGTTTGCTGCGAGGTATAGCTTGCGAAACAGCGATCGCGTCATGTGAAACTTTGTGTTTGACAATTAAAGCATCAGAATTTTTAGCATTATTAGATTCAACACCAGTAATAGCCAGTTTCTTTCGTAACACTTGCAGCCTAATTGAAATCTTCGACTTGTTAGGGGCTGAATTAGAACGACGGGGCAAAGTTCCCGAAGATTTAAAAGAACTTGCCTTAGCAGCAAAACACCAAGCAACTATTCTAAATTTACCTTCTGGCAAAACACCGCTTCAGAAACTAGACCCAAATTTATTATGGTTAGTCAGTTCTAAAGGCTCTAACTATGCTGTAGGAGAGCGCCTTTGTTTGGAGGGAGGGAAGGAGGGAGTGAGAGAGGGAGGGAATTGTTCTGGTTCACAAACCATAAGCACATTTACAACTGCTCAACAAAAACCACAAAATTACATTGACGTAGAAAATCTCAAAGGACTGCGCCTAGTCGGTTTTACCGACCCCAGTTTCACACTCCCTCCCACCCGCACTCCCGCACTCCCGCACTCCTCCATTTGGGACAAAGCAGCCTACGCTCCCCTAAACCCAGAAGAACCGGAGGATTTAGAGTTACCCCAAAAAACGAAATATCCTTACGTTCAAGGTAGAGGGCCAGTAGATAGTACGTTGGCTTGCTTTCAAATGCTATCTCAACACTACAGAATGCCGTGGAAACGGGATGTATTGCGTCGTGCTTTAGTGAACAACCACCAACGAACAGGCAAAATCTCCATTGAACTGTGTGGAGGAGTAGCAGAATTGTTGGGACTGAAATCACAACTCGTTAATATTCCTGCTGTAACTATCTCTAAACTGCCAACGCCTGTATTATTACCTTGGCAAGACAGTTTTGCAATTCTTTATAAAGCGTCAGAAAAAGAATTGATACTGGCAATTCCCGAACAAGGAATAACTCGCAAAAAGCCAGTAGATTTTATTGAAACTTGGGGTGAAGAGGGACAAGTTTTATTATTGCAAGCCACATCAGAAACACCGAAAAAGCGATTTGGCTTATCTTGGTTTTTGCCAGCTATTAAAAAACACAAGACAGTATTAATCGAAGTATTTATCGCTTCATTATTTGTACAACTATTAGGATTAGCAAATCCCTTAATCACTCAGGTCATTATCGACAAAGTTATTGTACAGAATGGGATTAATACTCTTCATATCTTAGGCTTTTTGTTAATTGCAATGGCTGTGATGGAAGGGATAATGACATGGTTGCGTACCAATCTTTTTGTTGATACCACTAATCGCATAGATTTATCTTTGGGTGCAGAAGTAATCGACCACCTATTAAGATTACCATTGCGATATTTTGAAAAACGACCAGTTGGGGAAATAGCCAGTCGCATCAATGAACTAGAAAATATTCGTTCTTTTTTGACGGGAACAGCCTTAACAGTTGTTTTGGATGCCATTTCCTCTGTTGTCTACATAGGAGTGATGGTTTGGTACAGTTGGCTATTAACTATCGTGGCATTGGCAACTGTACCTTTATTTGCACTCCTGACTTTTATTTTTGCACCAATTATTCGTCAACAAACTCGAACCAAAGCCGAAAAAAATGCCGAAACTCAGTCGTATTTGGTAGAAGTAGTGTCTGGGATTCAAACTGTCAAAGCCCAAAACATTGAACTTAACTCTAGATGGCAATGGCAAACACGTTATGCACGTTATATCAGTGCCAGTTTTGAAAATGTTCTGACTTCTAACACTGCTGGTTCTCTAAGCAATTTTCTTAATAAACTTTCTAGCTTGCTCTTACTGTGGGTAGGTGCATATTTAGTATTGCAACGACAATTAACTTTAGGAGAATTGATTGCATTTCGGATTATTGCAGGTTATGTTACTAGCCCCTTGTTAAGGTTAATTCAACTGTGGCAGAACTTTCAAGAGACAGCATTATCTTTAGAACGACTGGCTGATATTCTCGATACTCCCCAGGAGGCTGAATTAGGAGTGAGGGAGGGAGTGAGTAAGGGAGGGAGAGAGAACTTTTCCTCACACTCGCGCTCCCAAATACCAATGCCAGCAATTGTGGGCAATATTAAGTATGAAAGCGTGACTTTCAGTTTTGCAAAAAGTCCCAATCCACAACTGAATCATGTTTGTTTAGAAATTCCGGCTGGTTCGTTTGTCGGGGTAGTCGGACAAAGTGGTGCTGGGAAAAGTACGCTGACTAAATTGATACCTAAACTGTATGAGCTTGATGCTGGGCGCATCTTAATTGATGGCTACGATATTAACAAAGTAGAGCTTTACTCTCTACGTCGTCAAATTGGCATGGTACTGCAAGATACTTTACTGTTTGATACTACAGTGCAAGAGAATATTGCTTTGACTATACCAGATGCGACTCCAGAAGAAATTGTGGAAGCTGCCAAGATTGCTGGCGCTCATGATTTTATTATGAATTTACCCAACGGTTACGAGACTCGTGTTGGGGAAAGGGGTTCAGCTTTATCTGGTGGACAAAGGCAAAGAATGGCGATCGCCAGAACGGTACTGCAAAATCCACCGTTGTTGATCATGGATGAAGCCACCAGTGCTTTAGATTATGCCACTGAACGTCAGGTATGTTCAAATCTGCAAGCTGCTTTTAAAAATAGGACAGTGTTATTTATTACACACAGATTAGCAACTATTCGTAATGCCGATATTATCTTGATGATGAGTCAAGGGAAAGTGGCAGAACAAGGAACGCATGATGAATTAATTGATATGAAAGGACTATATTACTGTCTTTACCAACAACAAGAAGCGATAGGAGGAGGGAGAGAGTGAGGGAGTGAGGGAGTGAGAAAACAAGAGGCTATTTGTTGTTGGTAATTAACCATTTATCAGAGTTATAAATCATGGAAACTAACATTGCCAAAATAGAATTATAAGTTTTATAGATTTCTCGTCCAACCTCAGCATCCAAATAATTGCATTTAACGGCAAATTCTATCCATGTCTGAGTTTCTGCGGCTTCTGCCGAACAATCACTTAACTTAGCTACAAATGCTGCTTCATACATACGTTTACGCCAAGCCTCTGCTAGATTAGCGCATACAGAACGAGAAGAACGACGAACTTGATCGGTTAAAGAATACCTTTCTTCTACAGGAAACTTCTTTGATACTTCAAAAATTTTCATAGCAGCGTCAAATGCCATTTTATAAACTTCTAATTCTTTATGTGTTTTGATAACTTCTCTAGTCATGTTAATCTTTAAAAGCAATTAATTCCTAGTATAACAACTCTAAAGATTCCAAAAATTCACCAATCTATTATAAGAATTACTCAAATCATATGAATATAAAAAATAGCAACAATCCTGGACAGAATGTAAATGAAAATAATGGCAATAGGAAACATCTAAATAATAGTTATAGTGATGCTAAATCCCTCACTCCTTCACTCCCTCACTCTCTCCCTCCTTCAAATGCACCGCGCTACGTACCAAAATTTGACCAGCCTGTAATATTAAAACAATCCCGTAAATGGTCAAGAGCTATTTTGTGGGGTTTGATGGTTTCTACAGCAGGAACAATTATTTGGGCAAATATTGCTACAATTGAAGAAGCTGTATCAGCTACTGGAAAGTTAGAAGCATCGGGAGCAACCAAAGAAGTACAAGCACCTGTAGGTGGTGTAGTTAAAGAAATATTTGTTGAAGATGGCCAAGTAGTCCTAGCTGGGCAACAACTTGTGTCTCTTGACAATACAACTGCTAAAGCACAGTTAGATTCATACTTACAAATTCGTACTAGTTTAATTCAAGAAAATCAATTTTATAAATCTCAAATAAGAGGAGGGAGAGAGGGAGAGAGTGAGGCAGGGAGAGATGAAAAGAAATTGCACATTCCCTTACTCCCAGAACAAATGTTAGATTTAACCAAGAGTCGAGCCACATTGATAGCAGAAAATCAGGTATATCGCGCTCTATTGAATGGCAGAAAAAATAATATTTCTTTGACATTAGAGCAGCAAGAACGTTTGCAATCCAATGTATCAGAACTAAATGCGCGTGTGGTTGCTGCACAGTCAGAAATTGAACAATTTCAACGCCAACTACAACAAGCCGAGATTAAGTTGGCTAGTAATTTAGAGAATCAGAAAATGAATCAGGGGATACTGAACGATGTAACTCCATTAATGAAAGATGGTGCGATATCTAGAATTCAGTATCTCAAACAGCAACAAGACGTTCGTACTACTCAAAGCGAAATTGACCAATTAACGCAAGAAAAAGCACGTCTGCAATCAGCTATTGCTCAAGCACGAGCTAAATTAATTAATACTATTGCTCTTTCTCGCAGAGATTGGCTCAATCAAATTGCCGAGAATAACAAAAAGATTGCGGAGATTGATTCACAATTAACCAAAGCTATTGTCGAAAATAATAAGCGGATTGCGGAGATTGATTCACAAATTAGTCAAACGCAAATGAATTTGAAGTATCAGGAAATTGTGTCTCCTGTTGATGGAACAGTTTTTGAACTGAAGGCTCATACTCCAGGTTTTGTGGTAACATCCAGTGAACCGATTCTCAAAGTTGTTCCGAACAATGCACGTATCGCCAAGGTTTATATCACAAATAAAGATATTGGATTTGTCAAGCAGGGAATGAAAGTAGATGTCAGGATTGATTCATTCCCTTTTAGTGAGTTTGGCGATATTAAAGGTAAATTGATTTGGATTGGTTCTGATGCTTTGCCACCAGATCAAATCTACCCATTCTATAGATTTCCGGCTAAGGTGCAGCTTGATAGTCAGCAGTTAACTGTTTCAGGACGTAATATTACTTTGCAGTCAGGTATGGGTGTGAGTACTAATATTAAGATTCGGGAACGCAAGGTAATATCCATTTTTACTGATATGTTTAGTTCTTCTGTAGATAGCCTCAAGAATGTTAGGTGATTAGAACTTATGAGTTAGAATTCAGAATCAATTACCAGGGAATTCAGACCCGCCTTCACTTGAAAAGTTGGTGTAGGATTTCATCGTTTATTCATCAGCCAGTGATGCACTGATACCGTTTCACTTTAAGTTTGATACAAGTAGGTCGCAGGGGGCAGGGAGCAGAAGGAAAGAATTAAAAACCATTAAATTGTATCCAGATTTTCGTGAATTGGTATGAGCCTGCCGAAGTGTCGCACAGAACTTATAGTTAATTCTGGCGACTGACCCCTGAAATTTATTCTGATAAAATAGGACTTTCAACAAATCTATTCTGCGTATCAAAAGAAACGACTTTATAAAAAATTTAAAATCAAAGCCATCATGTAAAAAAACTTTATAATTCCAAAAACTATATCAGCTATTCTACTGAACTGGGATAATCCGAGAAAAATCAGTAAGAATTCCCAGTTATTTAATTATCAAACCGCTTAGAAATATAGAAGGGCTGAAGAACTAGAGAAGGTAGAGAGATTCTAGTGTTACTAAGCGAACTGCTCCATTAAAGTACATACTTCATAAGTTACTAAGTCAAGGCTAAATGTCATTTAAAAGATATGTAGCCTGAATTGTAGTGCGATTTGCTTAGTACCTAAAAAAAAGTCCAGAAACAAACAATTTCAGGGGAATTCCATGAGCCAAAAGTTAACTGTACAAGAGTTTGGGATTATTGTTGCAGTCAAAAATCATAAACCCACCATCTTAAATCCTGACTTCTTACAGCAGTTTTCAGGTAAATAGACCACAGTGATTGAACCAACCGAAAGTATCATCCTCGGTAATAGAATTTACAACTTCAGCCATTGCTTGATTGAGCGATTCAGAAGTACGCGCCTCACAGGAA